>NZ_JBEYWO010000093.1:0-1153 GCF_040644455.1 Streptomyces sp. NPDC046977 | reverse complement strand
CTACTGACTTGTAATGCGTGATGTCGTGGGGTGCTGACAGGTTGTGATCGTCGCGGTACACCACGGTCATGAGGTACGCGCAGGGTGGCGGGCTGACTGCCGAGCGGAGGGCGTTTCGCGAGCAGATCCGTCTGGATGCGGGCGAGATGTTCGCGGCCGGTTGCGGCAACGCCGAGGTGGCGAGGGTGCTGCGGGTTCATGTGCGCTCGGTGCAGCGCTGGCGGCGCGAGTGGGTCGAGCGGGGTGAAGCGGGCCTGGTTTCGAAGGGGCCGGCGTCCTTGCCCAAGCTCAGTGACGAGTTGTTCGTGAAGCTGGAGGCGGCGCTGGCGTTGGGGGCGGTGGCGCACGGCTGGTCCGACGAGCGCTGGACGCTCGCGCGGATCCGGACGCTGATCGGGCGGATGTTCCACAAGAGCTACACCGCGCCTGGGGTGTGCCTGTTGCTGCACCGGCACGGCTGGTCGCCCCAGGTCCCGGCTCGAAGGGCCGTGCAGCGCGACGACGAGGCGGTCGCGACGTGGGTGAAGGAGACTTGGCCGGCCGTGGAACCACCGCGGCGGCGCTCGGGGCCTGGACCGTCTTCGCCGACGAGGCCGGGTTCTCGATGACGCCGCACACCGCCCGCACCTGGTCCCGCACAGGCGTCACCCCGGTGATCCGGGTCAACGGAGGCAGCAGACGTCACCTGTCGGTTGCCGCTCTGTGCTGCTACAAGCCCGGCGAGCGGCCGCGGTTGGTCTTCCGGCACACCGGTGACCGGCGGGCCGACGGCCGCAAAGGCTTCTCCTGGAAGGACTTACGCGACCTGCTCACCGCCGCCCACACCAAGCTCGGCGGACCGATCGTGCTGGTCTGGGACAACGTAGGCCTGCACCTCAGTCGCGCGATGCGCGCCTGGACCACGGCCCGGGACTGGCTCACGGTGTTCCAGTTGCCGGCCTATGCACCGGACCTCAACCCCGTGGAAGGGATCTGGTCCAGCCTGCGACGCACCAGCCTGGCCAACATCGCCTTCACCGACTACACGCACCTGGTCAACGCAGTCCGCCGGGGCCTACGCCAGATCCAGTACCGGCCCACCATCATCACCGGCTGCCTCATCGGCACCGGCCTCGCCACAAGCCCCGGCGACATCACGCATTAATCCTCAGTA
>NZ_JBEYWO010000092.1:0-1196 GCF_040644455.1 Streptomyces sp. NPDC046977 | reverse complement strand
TCGCGCTGCCGGGCTCGTTCACCCCTGGCGTGGGGGTGGCCGTAGCGGGTGCGGAGGGCTGTACGGATTCGTCTGCGGCAACATGGACAGTCCACTGCTGGGCGGCTGTTGCGGTCTTGCCATTGGTCAGGCGTGCGGTGGCTTGCGAGGTGAGCTGATAGGTGCCGGGCCGGGTGAAGGCCCAGGCGACTTCACCGGAGTCCGCGGCAGGCAACGACTGGGCGTCGGGGAACCCGTCGGCGCTGTCGAAGAGAACGCGCGGCGCCGTGGGCGCGTCGGGCGTGGAGCTCTCGGGCGGCGCGAACAACACCGCGTCGCCAGGACCTTCGATACTGGTGAAAGCCCATTCGACCGTGCCGTCGGCGAGATTCTCCACGGGCACGCCGGTGGTGTCCCAGTGAGGGGTCGGTGTCGTAGTCCCCTGCGGGGAGCCAGTTCCGTCCAGTACCCATATCGGGTCACCGGAGGGGCCGAGGAACGCATACTCGGTGCCTGCCGGTATGACGGTCTGCGTGTCAGGTCCCAACTCGAGGTCTACCGGCGCGGGCTCACTGGCCGAAGCCGGTGCCATTCCGCTGCCGTCCGCCAACTCCAGCGACAGCTCGTCGCTGTCCAGAGATACGACGACCTGAGGGGCTGAACTGGGCAGTGCCTGGATCCCCTCCGCCGGGGTGCCGGCGAAAGCTGCGGGCGACAGGGCGGCAGCCAGCACGACGGATCCGAGCGCCCCGGCCGTCGTCCTGTGTGACTTCCTGACTGATGCCATGGGGGTGAGTTCTCCTCATCAAGCGACACACCGCTCTGGGTGGTCTCGCGTAGGTCACTTCGTGGCGGGTCCGACGGGAGAGGTCCGCCCGGGTTCATCACAGGGCCACGCGTGAACCCGGGCGGCCGTTTCTCCCACTCTCCGGTGGTCAGCTCGTGACGTCCGGGGTGGTCTCGGATATGCCACGTGTCTTCCGGCGGTGCAGGAATACGGCCGTCCCCGCGCCCGCCCCCAGTAGAGCCGCCCCGCTCAGACCCAGGGGTATGGCGGCTCCGGCTCCGGTTTCCGCCAGGTTTCCGCCAGACGACCCACCGCCAGACGAGCCGCCGTCCGTGGAGCCGCCGTCCGTGGAGCCGCCGTCCGTGGAGCCGCCGTCCGTGGAGCCGCCGTCCGTGGAGCCGCCGTCCGTGGAGCCGCCGTCCGTGGAGCC
>NZ_JBEYWO010000091.1:0-1242 GCF_040644455.1 Streptomyces sp. NPDC046977 | reverse complement strand
CTTCCCCGCCCAGGAGCAGGACGAGCGGTATCCGCTCATCGCCTGCAACGGGCATCCCAAGGACCGGCGCCTGGATCTGAAACAGGTCCAGGCAGGTCTCGCGGTGTCCGCCGACGGCGGCATCCCGGTGCATTCCCGGGTTTTCGACGGCGCCGCGGCCGAGGTGAGCCAGGTCGTCGGAGCGATGAACGACCTCAAAGCGATGGCCGGCACCAATACCTTCTTGATGGTCGCCGACTCCAAACTGGTGTCCTATTCCAACATCACCTCCCTGCTTCAGTCCGGGGTGGAGTTCATCGCGCCCGTCCCGGCCGCACAGATCAAGGACGAGTTATACGCGGCCCTGGACCCTGAGCGGGCCGAGCCCGTCGACTGGGTTCCGTGGCGGGACGAGGGGAAACCGGAGACGGAACGGGAGACCTACCGGGTCCTGGAGGACACCCACACGCTGACCGGCCGCCGAAAGAGCGACCCGCAGCTGACCGTCCGCCGGATCCTGGTCCACTCCACCGCTGTCGCGGCCGGCCAGCAGGCGGCCCGCGCCAGACGACTGGCCAAGGCTGCCGAAGACCTCGACAAGCTCACCACCTCGGCGGGCGGACGGCACTACAAGACCCGGGAGAAGATCATCGCCCGGATCGGCGTCATCGCGGCCAAGCGCCGTGTGACCTCCTGCCTGCGCTGGCAAATCACCGCCGACGAGCGCGGCACCCTGGGCCTCACCTGGCACTTCGACCAGAACGCGCTGGAAGCCGAAGCAGCCGTTGACGGCTGGTGGGCGCTGGTGACCAACGTCCCGGTCGAAAAGGCCGGACCCGCCCATGTGCTGATCCATTACAAGGGCCAGGGCACCGTTGAACGGCGTTACCACGACTTCAAGGGCCCCCTCGCGGTCGCACCGGTCTTTGTTCAGCACAACCGGCGCGTCGCCGCGCTCGTCCAGGTCATCTGCCTGGCCCTGCTCGTCTTCTGCCTGATCGAGCGCCAGATCAGACGCGCTCTGGGCCCCGACGAGACCATGGCCGGCCTCTACCCGGACAACCGACGGGTCCGCCCCACCGGCCGCATGATCCTCTACCACCTCGGTGAACTCACCCTGCGGATCGGTAACGTCACCGACCCGCCAACCGTCCAGATCAACCGCGGCGTCCAACTCCACCTCCTCGACCTCCTCGACACCGACATCGGACAAACTCGCTGGCCACAGACCTGAAACGGTCACCCGCGAAGTACGGGTCTAGA
>NZ_JBEYWO010000090.1:0-1277 GCF_040644455.1 Streptomyces sp. NPDC046977 | reverse complement strand
GCCCGGCGTGACCAAGTCCTCCTGGTAGCAGTGCCCCACGGATGACCCAGCAGGCGGCGGGCCGCGCACCTCATGGGGCGGGGCCCGCCGTGTTCGTCAGGGGCGCCGGAAGCCACGCGCGGGCCTGGGGTCAACTTAGGCGCTTGTTGAAAATGATTACCATACCGGCTAGTGTCTTCTGCAGCCACGCGGGAGGGCCTTCTCTTTCCGTGATCGGCCATGCTCGGGTGCCCGTGGGGGGCTCAGGTACCGCGCACATTCCCAGGGGCAACGTGCCCATTTCTGCCGCCCGCCTACGGCGGTGCGGCCTCTTGAAGCAGATGAGGGGCGATGAGATCGACTACGCGGTCCGCGTACGTGGCAGGAGTGCTGGTCCTGGCTGCGGCAGGACTCATCTCCGTGGCGCCGGCAGGTCATGGCAGTGTCGTAATCCATGGCGTCCCGGCGGCGTATGCGGCCGAATCGGCCGCGAGTGACGTGATCAGCGAGCGCATCGTGATCGACACAGGCCACGTCGATGCGATCGCACCGCGAATAGTGGACGGAAAGTTCCGCACGCTGTTCAAGGACAGCCGGACCACCAGCGCCGTCTGGCGCGAACCCGGTTCGGTGATCATGCACTTGACGTCCAAGGGCAAGCAGACCATCCCCGACCCGGCCGACGGACTGTCCTTCCTCGGCAACGCCGGCGACACCTTCTACTCGATCCCCCAGACCCAAGACCCCGAGGTGCTGTGGGCAGGCTGGAGCACCGAGGCCTTCCAGAACAGCGACATCCAGGGCAACTTCACGCTGTCACTGGACAAGGTGGAGGGCCCAGGCGGGCTGCTGCTCTTCGAATGGACGCCCTTCGGCGAGCCGATGATGCGCTTCGACAGCCGCGACGGTCTCCCCGACACCTACGAGGTACCGGCACGTACTCACGAGCACGCCAACTGGGTCTTCACCAAGGAGGGCGTCTACCGCATGACGTTCACCTTCAAGGCGACACTTCCCTCAGGGCAGGAAGTCTCCGACAGCCAGGTCTTCACCATGGCCGTTGGCAACGTCAACCCTGACGAGGTTCCGCTTCCGGGAGACGAGGATCCCGGAGGCTCGACCGACGGCGGCTCCACGGACGGCGGCTCCACGGACGGCGGCTCGACCGACGGCGGCTCCACGGACGGCGGCTCCACGGACGGCGGCTCGACCGACGGCGGCTCCACGGACGGCGGCTCCACGGACGGCGGCTCCACGGACGGCGGCTCCACGGACGGCGGCTCCACGGACGGCGGCTC
>NZ_JBEYWO010000089.1:0-1340 GCF_040644455.1 Streptomyces sp. NPDC046977 | reverse complement strand
GATCAGAGAGGTATCCCAACGTGTTGGATCGGCACCGGAGATCGTGGTCTGCAGCCATGATGTCCGAGGCTGTGGCAGGGGTCGCTCAAGTTACACCTGCCGCCCTGCGGGCTGGCCCTCGAACGGCGTGCGTCCCGGCCACAGCCGCCGACGGGAGTGGCTCAAGAGAGGTCTGCACTGCCCAACGTTGGTCTGCCCTCCTCGTCGGTCACCTGAATCCGACCACGAAGGAGACACCGTGCCATCCCGCCGCTCTGGCGACGCCGCATCAGGCCAGGTCATCATCGCGGTCGACCCGCACAAGGCATCCTGGACGGCCGTCGCCGTCGACGCCCGCCTACGGCCCCTGGATGCATTACGCGTCCCGGTCAGCCGAGCCGGCTACCGCGATCTGCTCCGCTTCGCCCGGCGATGGCCCAAGGCGATATGGGCGATTGAAGGCGCCGGCGGCCTGGGTGCCCCGCTGACCTCCCGACTGGCCGCCGACGGCATCTTGCCCACGGACGTGCCGGCCAAGCTCGCGCGCCGGGTAAGGCTGCTGTCCACCGGCCACGGCCGCAAGAGCGACGAGGCCGACGCACTGTCCGTGGGGATCGCCGCCCATACCGCAACCAGGCTCCACACCGCCCAGATCGACGAGGCCGTCGCAGCCCTGCGCACGCTGACCGAGCACCGCGACGACCTGGTCCGGACCCGCACCCAGACCGTCAACCGCCTCCACGCGTTGATGACCAAGCTCGTGCCCGCCGGCCTGCCGCGCAAGCTGACCGCCGATGCTGCTGCCGCAGCCTTGCGGGGGATCCGGCCGAAGGCGTCCCTGGCCCGCACCCTGCGCGGCCTGGCCACGGACCTGGTCGCCGAGATCCGCCGCCTGGACCGCCGGATCACCACCGTCACCGAGCAGATCACTGCAGCAGTGACCGAGTCGAACACGACCCTCACCGAACTCCACGGCATCGGGGACCTGCTGGCAGCGAAGATCCTCACCCGGACTGCGGGCGTGGACCGCTTCCGGTCGGAGGCCGCTTTCGCCTCGTACTGCGGCGTCGCACCTCTGGAGGTGTCCTCCGGAGACGTGAAACGACATCGCCTCTCGCGAGCAGGGGACCGGCAGTTGAACTCCGCCCTGCACGTCATGGCCATCACCCAGATCCGCCATCCCACCGCGGGACAGGCCTACTACCAGCGCAAGCGCGCCGAGGGTAAAGGCCACAAAGAAGCCCTCCGCTGCCTCAAGCGTCGGCTGGCCGATGTCGTCTACCGCAGGATGATCCGCGACCGGGATACCTCTCTGATCACCCCTGCTTGACACAGAGAGGTGCCGTTCGATGGACAGACCC
>NZ_JBEYWO010000088.1:0-1457 GCF_040644455.1 Streptomyces sp. NPDC046977 | reverse complement strand
CTAAGGGTTGTCCCGCTATTCGCTCGCGGACGGCGGCGGACGGGCGGCTGACTGGCCATGCCGGGGCGCCACGTATCCGCTTGGGCCCGCCCGCGGACGACGCGTAGCCTCTTGGCCATGTGCTACCACGCGTTCAACGGCGCCTTCCGGCATTACGTGTGCGTCGCGTGCCGGCTCTCCTTCAAGGGCAGCACGTGGCCGATCCGCAAGCGCATCTGTCCTGGCTGTCGTCAGGAACTCGTCTTCGCCGGCTACGACTTCGCCGCCCCCCGGCGACGCGACGCGAAGGCGTGGTCCGTCGTTGCTACCGTGCTCGCGGAGGGGCTGACCTACGACCACCGCCCCGGCTGCGGCTGCTCGCGGCTCCCGTCGTTCCGCCCGCGGACTCAATCACAGGTGCGTGTTCGCCGACGCGCGGCCGAGCGGCTGGGCCTGCCTCTGTCGGTGACCCTCGCCCGCCGCGACGCCTTCACCCCGGAGAGCCGGGACGAGCATCCACCCGCGCAGTTGGCCGCCGAGCCTGACATGACCTGAGCGTCACGCCGGATGGTGTCAGACGAGGATCATCAAGGTGCAACACCAAGAAGAGAGCACCGGAGCGGCGATGCAATGATCTTGACGTGACAGGTGTGATTACGGCGTCGGAGCAGTCCTGGATAGCCCCGTTCACCGGGCTGAGCCCTCGTGCATTCGGCAAGCTGATCACGATGCTGCGGTGCGAAGGTGCCGATGCGGTCCGCCCAGGACGCCCTTGGTCACTGTCACTTGAGGACCGCACGCTCCTCGTCGCGGCCTACTGGCGCACGAACCTGACGCTACGGCAGCTCGCACCCCTCTTCGGAATCTCAAAGTCGGCGGCCGATCGCGTCGTCGACCACCTTGGCCCCCTGCTCGCGCTGAAACAAAGACAGCGGTTCCGGAAGGACGCGGTACTCATCGTGGATGGCACGCTGGTCCCCACCCGCGACCACAGCATCGCCGAGAAATCGAAGAACTACCGCTACTCCACCAACCACCAGGTCGTCATCGACGCCGACACCCGACTGGTCGTCGCCGTCGGGCACCCCGTGCCTGGCAACCGTAACGACTGCAAGGCATGGGTCGAGTCGGGGGCAGCGGCGATCGTCGGCCGAACCACCACGATCGCCGACGGCGGCTATCCCGGCACCGGTCTCGTCATCCCGCACCGCCGCCCACTCGGCGGCGAGCTCTGCGAGTGGAAGCAGGAGCACAACCGTTCCCACAAACAGATCCGCGCCCGAGTCGAGCACGTCTTCGCCCGCATGAAGACCTGGAAGATCCTCCGCGACTGCCGACTGAAGGGCGACGGCGTCCACCACGCCATGCTCGGCATCGCCCGGATGCACAACCTCGCCCTCGTTGGATAGGCCGATGGAACGCACAGCGGCCAGCCCCACCCGAGGCGACTCGAAGATCATTTACGGGACAGCCCTTAG
>NZ_JBEYWO010000086.1:0-1743 GCF_040644455.1 Streptomyces sp. NPDC046977 | reverse complement strand
TTGCACAGGGCGAGGCCGATGCCGCTGCCGGGGTAGTTGTCCTTGGTGTGGAGGCGGTTGAAGATCACGAAGATGTGGTCTGCGAATTCCGGGTTGATGCCGATGCCGTTGTCGGTGACGGTGAAGCGCCAGTGTTCGCCTTCGGGTGTGGCTCCGAGGTGGATCGCGGGGGCGCGGTCGGGGTGGCGGTATTTGACGGCGTTGGAGATCAGGTTCTGCCAGAGCTTGCCCAGTTGTGTGGGGTCTGCGGTGAGTTCGGGCAGCTGGTCGCGGGTGATGGTGGCGGCGGATTCGTCGATGGTCACGCTGAGGTTGTCCAGTGCCCGGTCGACGATTGTGTTCAGGTCGGTGGGCTGGTGCTCGCTGGGTAGGCGGCCGACCCGGGAGAAGGCCAACAGGGCGTTGATGAGGGTCTGCGTGCGGGTGGCGCCGTCGGCGGCGAAGGCGATGTACTGGTCGGCGCGGTCGTCGATCTGGCCGGCGTAGCGGCGCTGGAGGAGCTGGGTGAAGCTGGCGACTTTCCGCAGGGGTTCTTGCAGGTCGTGGGAGGCCACGTAGGCGAACTGTTCCAGTTCGGTGTTGGAGCGCTTGAGGTCGGCGGCCTGCGCGTCCAGTTGCTGCCGGGCGTGCTCGCTGGATGCGATTTCGTCGGCCAGGCGACGGCGCATGGATTCCAGGTCCGCACCCAGGTGGCGTAGGTCGGCCGGCCCGGTGGCGGTGATGGGGCGGGCGAAGTCGCCGCGGGTGACGGTGCGGGCATCGGCACTGAGGGCTGTGAGTGGTCTGTTGATGCCGCGGCGCAGCCCCTCGAAGACCAGTACGTCCAGGAGCACGATCACTGCCGCGATCGCGATGAGTACCCGGTTCTGCAGGTGCTGTGCCCGGGTGAGACCGCGCACTGCTGAGGTGCGGTCGTCGCGCAGATGGTCCTGCAGTGCGGTCATCGCCACGCGCAGCCGGTCGAATGCCGCCTTGCCCTCGGTGGCGCGCTCGCTCGCTACCGGCACTGGGGCTCCGGCCGGGGTGGCCGCGATCGGGTTGGCGAAGCGCTGCTGCCAGTCCTGGGAGCGGGCCTCGACCTGTTGTAGGTCTGCGCGGCCTTGCGGGTTGTGGGCCAGCAGTTCGTGCAGGCGGTTCACGGCCGTCTTCTGGTCGGCCAGGCCTTGTCGGTACGGCTGGAGGAACTCGTTGCGCCCGGTCAGGCCGTAGCCGCGGATGCCGGTCTCCTGGTTGACCAGGGCGGTCTCCAGGCGTATCGAGTTGGTCAGGGACGGAGAGCGGGTGTCGACCAGGTCCCTGGTGATCGCCGTGGCACGGTTCATCGCCCACAGGCCGAGCCCGCCCAGAGCCACCAGCACGACCAGCGCCGCACTCACGCCGGCCAGGAGCCAGCGTCGCGTCGTCCAGCCTGCTCCTGCCCGCCGGGCAGCGCCCTGCTCTGCCGTCATCACGATGCTCCTGGGTGTCCAGCCGGCCGCCCGCACCCGCGGGCGGCCGGGACACTGTATCCCGGCATTGACAACCCTTGTTGTCGCTGTCGGGGATGGGAGCCTAGAGTGGGCGTATGCCTGGCATCCATTTCTCTTTGCGGATGAGCGAGGAGGAGATCGCCGCGCTCGCCGCCGGCGCGGTCGACGACCTCGTGGGTGAACTGGTCGGTCGCGCCTTCCAGCGTCTTCCCGGGGGCGCGCATTCGCCCGCCCAGGCCGAGGCCCTGGCCCATCTGCACATGCTGGTCCACCT
>NZ_JBEYWO010000085.1:0-2005 GCF_040644455.1 Streptomyces sp. NPDC046977 | reverse complement strand
GAGCCTGTTGCGTTTTGGAGCGCACCGCTGGAACTGTTGGATGATTCCATGGCCAAGGGCTTCCGTCGGGTCGACCGCGACCAACAATTCCTGCTCCCTGTGGACATGCGGGAGTGGTTGCCCCAGGACCATGTCGTCTGGATCCTGCTGGAGGTCGTAGATCACCTGGACCTGACCAGGATCGAGTCCCGGTATGCACTCGGCGGGACAGGGCGCCGGGCATACGACCCGCGGATGATGCTCGCACTCTTGATCTACGCCTATGCGGACGGGGTGCGGTCGTCCCGTCAGATCGAGCGGCTGTGCCGCACCGACGTGGCCATGCGCGTCATCTGCGGGCTGCAGATCCCCGACCACACCGCCATCGCCCGCTTCCGACAGTTGCACCAGGACTCGGTGAGGGACCTGTTCACGCAAGTGCTGCTGGTCTGCGCGAAGGCCGGGCTGGGACGGCTGGGCACGATAGCCATCGACGGCACCAAGATCGCGGCCAACGCATCCCGGTATGCATCCTGCCGCCGCGAATGGCTGCAGGAACAGGTCTCCGCGATCACTGCTGAGGCCGCCGCTGCTGATGAGGCAGAGGACGCCACCTTCACAACCCGAGCGAAAGAAACCGGGACTCCACAGCAACTCCGAGGCCAACAGGACCGTGAGCGGCGACTGCGCAGGGCTTTGGAAGAAGTACTCGCCGAGGAGACCGCGCGCGGACTCGACGTCGGAGCGGTCGCAGCCAAACACGAGGAATTCCTTGAGCGCACCCGCCGCGGGGATAACACGGTCGGCACCCGCCCGGTGGGAGTGGACCCGGTGGCTGTCGCCGAAGCCCGGCTGCAGGCCGCTCAAGATCGTCTGGTGGGCGAGAAGGCCACCAAGCGTGAGCAGATCGAGGCGATGCGGGAAAGACTCCGGCTCTTCGAGGCCGGCCACGGACCCAGGCCCGCTCTCGGCCCGTTCAGCTTCGATGAAGACCGTGGACGCGAGGTTGCCCGCGCCAAGCGGTGGTTGGCGCGGGCCGAGAACGAACTGGCGAGGGCACGCTCGGCCCAAGACAACGCCATGGACCACGACACTGCGACTACCGTGCAGGTCACACCCGGCGGCGGCAAACGAGGACCACGGGGCACCACTGCCAAAGACAAGCCGCCGCAGATCCGGCGCAACGTCACCGATCCCGACAGCCGTCAGATGCAAGGGGCCGACGGCGGCGCTCTGCAGGGCTACAACGCCCAACTGGCCGTCGGGGCCGACGGACTGATTCTGGCCTGCGCACTTGTCCAAGACGGCAACGACCGGCGACAACTCAAGCCGATGATGCCCGTGGCCGTCGCAGCAGCCCTCACCGTCCACCAGGCCCGCTGCCTGCGCCAATGCCCAGATCGAGGCGGATGCTGCATCGAAGCATCCGCATCGCCCACAGGCGCTGGCCTGTCCGCGACCGGGTGCAATGGCACGTCGTGTCCCTGCGCGACGGACTGGATCGGCACGCTCCTGTTCGACAGCGGCTACTGGAGCGAGGAAAACCTGAACGCCCCTGGTCCCGACCGCCTCATCGCGCCAGGAAAGGCCCGGAACCTGCCGCAGGTGGATCCCAGCGCGAAGCCCCCGCCCGAGGACGCCGACCCCGCAACCCGAATGCTCCACCGCTTCGCCACCGAAGAGGGATCAGCGACCTACAAACGCCGAGCCGCCACCGTCGAACCGGTCAACGGCCAGCTCAAGGAACGTACTCGCCTACGCCGCTTCGCCCGCCGAGGGCGAACCGCCTGCCAATCGGAACTGGAACTCGCCGGCCTGGTACTCAACCTCCGCAAGTTCTGCCGACTGGACCCCCGTATTCGGGCAGCAGCACTGGCTGCCTGAGCGGAATCCCGCCGACAAGACCAGCTCCGACGTCTGCACCCACCGGGACAGACAGCCATGCACTCGAGACGACCAGGGACATTCAGGTCGGAAGCGGTGCCCCATTGATACTGCGCAGCCCGAACAAAAACGCAACAGGCTC
>NZ_JBEYWO010000084.1:0-2384 GCF_040644455.1 Streptomyces sp. NPDC046977 | reverse complement strand
AGCCTTAACCCCTCAAGGGGGTGGGAGTCCTCATCTCGAAGCAGGCTTCCCGCTTAGATGCTTTCAGCGGTTATCCCTCCCGAACGTAGCCAACCAGCCATGCCCTTGGCAGGACAACTGGCACACCAGAGGTTCGTCCGTCCCGGTCCTCTCGTACTAGGGACAGCCCTTCTCAAGACTCCTACGCGCACAGCGGATAGGGACCGAACTGTCTCACGACGTTCTAAACCCAGCTCGCGTACCGCTTTAATGGGCGAACAGCCCAACCCTTGGGACCGACTCCAGCCCCAGGATGCGACGAGCCGACATCGAGGTGCCAAACCATCCCGTCGATATGGACTCTTGGGGAAGATCAGCCTGTTATCCCCGGGGTACCTTTTATCCGTTGAGCGACGGCGCTTCCACAAGCCACCGCCGGATCACTAGTCCCTACTTTCGTACCTGCTCGACCCGTCAGTCTCACAGTCAAGCTCCCTTGTGCACTTACACTCAACACCTGATTGCCAACCAGGCTGAGGGAACCTTTGGGCGCCTCCGTTACCCTTTAGGAGGCAACCGCCCCAGTTAAACTACCCACCAGACACTGTCCCTGATCCGGATCACGGACCGAGGTTAGACATCCAGCACGACCAGAGTGGTATTTCAACGATGACTCCACAATGGCTGGCGCCACTGCTTCAAAGTCTCCCACCTATCCTACACAAGCCGAACCGAACACCAATATCAAGCTGTAGTAAAGGTCCCGGGGTCTTTCCGTCCTGCTGCGCGAAACGAGCATCTTTACTCGTAGTGCAATTTCACCGGGCCTGTGGTTGAGACAGTCGAGAAGTCGTTACGCCATTCGTGCAGGTCGGAACTTACCCGACAAGGAATTTCGCTACCTTAGGATGGTTATAGTTACCACCGCCGTTTACTGGCGCTTAAGTTCTCAGCTTCGCCCCGACGAATCAGAGCTAACCGGTCCCCTTAACGTTCCAGCACCGGGCAGGCGTCAGTCCGTATACATCGCCTTACGGCTTCGCACGGACCTGTGTTTTTAGTAAACAGTCGCTTCTCGCTGGTCTCTGCGGCCACCACCAGCTCAGAGTGCAAGACTCATCACCAGCAATGGCCCCCCTTCTCCCGAAGTTACGGGGGCATTTTGCCGAGTTCCTTAACCACAGTTCACCCGAACGCCTCGGTATTCTCTACCTGACCACCTGAGTCGGTTTAGGGTACGGGCCGCCATGAAACTCGCTAGAGGCTTTTCTCGACAGCATAGGATCATCCACTTCACCACAATCGGCTCGGCATCAGGTCTCAGCCTCATGAGTGGCGGATTTGCCTACCACTCGGCCTACACCCTTACCCCGGGACAACCACCGCCCGGGCTGGACTACCTTCCTGCGTCACCCCATCGCTCACCTACTACCACCTCGGGTCACCGGCTCCACCACTCCGACATCATCCGAAGAATCAGCCGGCGGCTTCACGGGCTTAGCATCAGAGGGTTCAGCGCTGGCGCTTCAAAGCGGGTACCGGAATATCAACCGGTTGTCCATCGACTACGCCTGTCGGCCTCGCCTTAGGTCCCGACTTACCCTGGGCAGATCAGCTTGACCCAGGAACCCTTAGTCAATCGGCGCAAGAGTTTCCCACTCTTGTATCGCTACTCATGCCTGCATTCTCACTCGTGAACCGTCCACGACTCCCTTCCAGGGCCGCTTCACCCGGCACACGACGCTCCCCTACCCATCACAGCCTCCGTTGGGAGTATTGCTGCAATGACACGACTTCGGCGGTACGCTTGAGCCCCGCTACATTGTCGGCGCGGAATCACTTGACCAGTGAGCTATTACGCACTCTTTCAAGGGTGGCTGCTTCTAAGCCAACCTCCTGGTTGTCTGTGCGACTCCACATCCTTTCCCACTTAGCGTACGCTTAGGGGCCTTAGTCGATGCTCTGGGCTGTTTCCCTCTCGACCACGGAGCTTATCCCCCGCAGTCTCACTGCCGCGCTCTCACTTACCGGCATTCGGAGTTTGGCTAAGGTCAGTAACCCGGTAGGGCCCATCGCCTATCCAGTGCTCTACCTCCGGCAAGAAACACACGACGCTGCACCTAAATGCATTTCGGGGAGAACCAGCTATCACGGAGTTTGATTGGCCTTTCACCCCTAACCACAGGTCATCCCCCAGGTTTTCAACCCTGGTGGGTTCGGTCCTCCACGCGGTCTTACCCACGCTTCAACCTGCCCATGGCTAGATCACTCCGCTTCGGGTCTTGGGCGTGCGACTCAAGCGCCCTATTCGGACTCGCTTTCGCTACGGCTACCCCACACGGGTTAACCTCGCCACACACCGCAAACTCGCAGGCTCATTCTTCAAAAGGCACGCAGTCACGACA
>NZ_JBEYWO010000083.1:0-2645 GCF_040644455.1 Streptomyces sp. NPDC046977 | reverse complement strand
GAACACGGCGGGCCCCGCCCCATGAGGTGCGCGGCCCGCCGCCTGCTGGGTCATCCGTGGGGCACTGCTACCAGGAGGACTTGGTCACGCCGGGCAGGAATCCGGCATGGGCCTGTTCGCGCATCCGCACGCGGGAGAGCCCGAACTTGCGCAGATGGCCACGGGGGCGGCCGTCCACGCTGTCACGGTTGCGGACGCGCGTGGGGCTGGCGTCACGCGGCTGGCGGCGCAATTGCGACTGCGCGGCCTGGCGTTCGGCTTCCGTGCTGGACGGGCGTCGGATGATCTCCTTCAGTTCGGCACGTCGCGCCGCGTAGCGCGCCACCGTCTCCATGCGCTGGTCGTTGCGGGCGATCTTGCTCTTCTTGGCCATCAGACCTTTTCCCCTCGGGCTCGGATGCGGGCGACGGCGGCCTCGATGCCGATCGCGTCGATGGTCTTGATGGCCTTGGCGCTCAGCGTGAGGCGGACGTGCCGTCCCTCACTGGCGAGCCAGTAGCGCTTGGTCTGGACGTTGAGGTTGAACCGGCGCGAGGTGCGCCGGTGGGAGTGGGAGATCCGGTTGCCGAAGCCCGGCTTGGCGCCGGTGAGCTGACAGTGGGCGGACAAGGGACTACCTGCTTCCTGCGGACAACCGCGTTTCGCTAATGAAAACCATTCCCATATAGTAGCGGCATGGCTCGCAACGAACTCCGTCCCGTCATCAAGCTCCGCTCCACCGCAGGAACCGGCTACACCTACGTGACCCGCAAGAACCGCCGCAACGACCCGGACCGCATGGTCCTGCGCAAGTACGACCCGGTGGCCGGACGGCACGTCGACTTCCGCGAAGAGCGCTGACCCCCACCAGGAGGCAATCCCATGAAGCAGTCGATCCACCCCGCCTACGGCCCGGTCGTCTTCCGCGACCGCAGCGCCGACTTCGCGTTCCTGACCCGCTCCACACTGACCAGCGACAAGACCGTCCTGTGGGAAGACGGCAACACCTATCCCGTCATCGACGTCGAGATCTCCAGCGCGAGCCACCCCTTCTACACCGGCACGGCACGGGTCCTGGACACCGCCGGACGCGTCGAGCGGTTCGAGCGCCGGTACGGCCGACGCGAGGGCGCCCGATGAACGAGGAGGCCAGCCGGCTGCCCGTGGTGATCGTCGCCGGCCTGCACGCGGATGCCCGCCGGTACGTGGTGGACCGCCTGCTGCACACCGTGCCGGGAAGTGTCGCGCTGCACCACGACCTGTCGACGGCACAGGACACCTGGGTGCGGCGCACCGTGCGCGACGCCTCCGGCGAGTTGGACAGCGGCACTGCCCCGCTGGTCAACGACTGCGCCTGCTGCGCCCTGCGCGAGGACCTGCTGCCGGAACTCGAACGCCTGACGGGCAGCGGCCTGACCACGCTCGCCGTCGTCGAGCTGTGGGACTCCGTGGAACCCAAGGCGATGGCCGAGGTGATCTGCGCGCACGGAAGCCGGAGCATGGAACTCACCGGCGTCATCACCGCCGTCGACCCCGCGCTGATCCTTCCCTACCTCGCCAACGGCGACGATCTGGCGGAGGCCGGCCTGCAAGCGGCCCCCACCGACGAACGCACCATCGGGGACACCTGGGCCCGGCAGCTGGAGTACGCGCCGGTCATCGCACTCGTCCACAGCGCGGAGACCGACGAGCGGGACGACCAGGACGCGGCACTGCTGACGCAGCTCCATCCCACGGCCCGTCACGTGTCGGCCGATTCGGGGGAACTGGCTGCCGCGGCTCTTGCGGGCTTCGACGTCGAAGCGGCAGCAGCGGCTCAGCACCCCGCATGCGCACTGCTCCCACAGGAAGCGGACGAGCACGGCGTCGCCACGGTGGTGTGGCACCGAACGCGGCCCTTTCACTCCGAACGCCTCTACCAGGCCCTGGAGGATCTGTCGTGCGCGGCCGCCCGCAGCCGCGGGCGGTTCTGGCTCGCGGACCGGCCGGACACCCTCCTGTCGTGGGAGGCCGCGGGCGGAGCCTTGTGCGTCGAGGAGACCGGGCCCTGGCTGGCCGCACTTCCCGACGCCGCCTGGGAGATGGTCCCGCCCGTGCGCAGGGCCGCCGCGGCCCTGGACTGGCATACCGAGCACGGCGACCGCTGCCAGCATCTGGTCTTCACGTCACCCGGTCTGGACCGGGAAGGGCTGGTGCAGCTCCTCGAATCCTGCCTGCTGACCGACGCCGAGTACGGTGCGGGGCCGGAAGCCTGGAGGCGCCTGCCCGCCGCGTTCGACGCTCTCCTCGACCCCATTCACTGACCTCGCCCGAACGTGTCCGGCGCATCACCCACAAGGAACCTCATGGCTCGACGTCTCGCTCCCCACAAGGCCGTCAAGGCCCGCCCCAACCCGCTCGAGGTGGCCGGGATCACCTACATCGACTACAAGAACACCGACCTGTTGCGGAAGTTCATCTCCGACCGCGGCAAGATTCGCAGCCGCCGCGTCACCCGCGTCACCGCCCAGCAGCAGCGCCGGCTGGCACGGGCGATCAAGAACGCGCGCGAAATGGCGCTTCTGCCCTACGCGCATCGGTAGAAGTCCGCGCGCCGGCTCCCGCGGCCGTCCGCCTCGGCAGGCGCCCGTACCGCGGGTGGGGGCACCGCCCCTGCGGTGTCCCCA
>NZ_JBEYWO010000082.1:0-3526 GCF_040644455.1 Streptomyces sp. NPDC046977 | reverse complement strand
GTGGCCGCCCTCGCCCGCCCCGGCGAACTGCCCGCCGGGCCCGTCCGGCCCACCCCCGCCAGCTTCGACGGGCGCGCCTTCACCCCCACGATGGCACTGCGGCCCGGCGAGCAGGTCCAGGTCGACACCACCCGCCTGGACGTCCTGGCCCTCTTCGACGACGGCACCCTGGCCCGCCCCGAACTCTCGCTGGCATGTATACGGACGCGGTGACCGCAGCACGGACCAGTTTGTGCCTGGCCGGCCGTACTCCTTTGTCGCCGCCCTGGAGACCGGCCGCACTTCCTGGGTCACGTTGCTGGACGCCGTCCGTCTCGGGCCCGCCGACGACGCGACCGCCGTCACCGCGGCCCAACTACGCGATACGGTGCAGCGGTTGAGATCGGGCATCGACAGCGTGATCGAACGGACTCCGGCCATCGCTGCCCGACCAGCCACTGGATGGCTTTGGAATTTGCCAGGCAGCCCTGCTCAGGAGGTGTGTCCTACATGCTCAATGTGCAGCGTGCTGTTCTGGGTGTCGATGCGGTACAGGATCCTCCACGGGCCGCTGTGTAGACGCCGGTGGCTGCTTCCCCACGCGCGAGAGCCTTCGGGGGCCGGATCATCTGCGAGCCGGTCCGTGGCATGCAGCAGTGCGTCCACACCGGTGGGGTCGGCCTTCAGATGGCCGGCTGCCTCGTTGAGCGCTGTGGGCTCCCACGTGACACTCCAGCTCACTCTCCGCTCCGGCCTGCCGCGTCGAGGAGTGCGAGACGCGCTTCGGCATGCGGGACGGGAGCCGGGGTGATCCCCAGGGCCCTATCGCGCTCCAGACGCGCAACGGCCAAGGCGTCTTCGAGGTCTTCCAGCTCCGCCGGGGAGATCAGGACGGCAGCGGGTGTCCCCCGGTCGGTGAGGGTGATGTGCTCGTGCTGGGCGGCACGACGCGCGAGGTCACCTAGACAGGCACGGGCTTCAGCGATCGGATATGTACTTGACATGAATCTAGAGTACACCTACATAACGCTTGTGGTAGTTCACCGACCCCGCAAGCAGCTCCTCTCCACCGAACGCGAGATGCTCGGCCTGCACCTCTCCGCCCACCCCTTGGACGGCGCCGAGCACATCCTCAGCCGGAGCCGCGAGACCACCATCGCCGAACTGCTCAGCCCGGCCGCAACGGCAGAGACGTCCGCTCGCGGGCCTCAGCACGGGCATCACCCGAAAGCAGAGCAAGCAAGGCAACACCTGGGCCATCGCCGAACTCGCCGACAGAGACGGCTCGATCGAGGTCCTCTTCTGACGGTGCGGGGCCGTGTTCGAGGTCCTGCCCAACACCGCCGCGGCCACGGACACCGACGTCGCCTCGCGGCTGGCAGCTCCTGGCCCTCGGTGACGACCCGCAGACCCCCCGCGGCCCGCTCATGGAGCGGCGTGACGACCTGACCCGCAGCGACGCGGTTCACACCCCGCGCCCGCATCGGACAATCCTCCTTCCCCTGCGGCTATCGCGCCGGGGAAGGAGGTGTCACCGTCCCATACCGGTTCTGACCAGCAGCAACACTCCGGAGCCGGAGACGGGCGTTCCTACCTTCGGCGCCCTGTGGACGCTACGGTGCGGGCCACCCTCCAGACACCGGTGGAAGCTACCCTCCGGGACAGCTGCCCGCCAGGGGCCGGAGTCCTCCCCCGGAGCCTTCCTCTCGTGCCCTGCACAGTTTTCGCGCGGCGGCCCGGCCCGGCGGCAGCCCTGCGACATCAGCGCAAACCGCCTGCCCCCTCCCACAGTAGAAGTCAGAGCCGCGCGCTCCGGGAAGACCGGCGGTCACCGATGCGAGCGCAACACACGTCGCGGCGCCCGTTGGTACGTATCTCACTGCGTCCTTCGCTACGCCTGTCGCAACGGCAAACGGGAGCCGCGGTCAGCCTTTCGTACGGGTACCGGTAGGCGGTGGTCGGTGTCGGTGAACTCCACCGTCAGGCCGACCGCGCGGCATCGTTGCCCCCGGGCGGCAGCCGGCGTGGTGGTGTGGCGCACTACCTTCTACCCCTAGAGTTGAAGAGTTCTGCAATTCTTTAGTTGCTATGTCAGCTAAGGGAGGGGGCGTAGTCGTGGGGTTGTTCGCCGACGCGGTACGGGAGCGGGTCCGTCAGGCACGATCGCGGCTTGCGGCCGCGCTGGACATCGAGGACGTCTACGCGGCGGATCTGGCCCAGGAGGAACTGGAGGACGCGCTGTGGGTCGCTGCCCGGCACAACATCAGCACGGAGAGCACGGATGGGGTGAGTGAGCAGTGAAGCCTGCGGTTCCGCTGTACCAGGCCAAGGCCGAGTTCTTCCGGATGCTGGGGCATCCGGAGCGTATCCGGGTGCTGGAGCTGCTGCAGGACGGGCCACTGCCGGTGCGCGACCTACTCACGAAGATCGAGATCGAGCCGTCCAGGCTCTCCCAGCAGCTGGCGGTGCTGCGCCGCTCGGGGATCGTGACCGCAACCCGCGAGGGGACGACGGTGGTGTACGAGCTGGCCGGCGGGGACGTGGCGGACCTGATGCGGGCCGCCCGGAGGATCCTGACCGAGATGCTGGCCGGGCAGCAAGACCTGCTGGCCGAGCTGCACACCGCCGACGCCCAGGTTGTGTTGTGACCTGGCACGACCGCGCCCATCCGCCGGCCGGGGTGGGCGCGCTGCCGCAGATGCGGCGGCACGCGCTGACGGTGCCGCTGGTCCCGCCCTCGGTACGGGCGGTTCGGGTCAACTTGGAGGAGGCGCTCGCCTCGTTCGGAGTGAACCCTGCATGCGCACTCAGCTGGCGCGGCCCTGCTGGTGGTGGTGAGCAAGTTGGTCTCCGACGCGGTGCGGCACTGCGCCGCTGCCTCGCCGGATGCGGAGGTGACCGTCACGCGGGCGGTCGGGCAGCTGGTGATCGGCGTCGTGGAACAGGATCCCGCCTGTTCGACCCGGTGGCCGGTGCCGGTGAGGGCCTGCGGATCGTGGCCGAACTGGTCGCCCTGCACGGCGGTGAGCTCCGGGTGGAGCCTGCGGTGCGCGGGTGCGGCAAGACCGTCCTGGTCCGCTTCGAGCTGCCCGGAGACTGCTGATGGCCCTATCCGCGGCTGACCGGTGCGAGCCGGTGTCCTTCGAGATCACCTACTCGCACAACGGCGAGCCAGTCACCGGCACCGTGGCCGCCACCGAGGTCGCCTCCCTGGTGGACTTGGGTGGGCGAGCACGGAGTGAAGATCCACGTCCGCCCCAGCCCCGCCCGGCCCCCGCGCCGGTATACGGCACCGGGCATCGTGACCTCGGCGATTACAGGAGCCAGCACATGAGCGAACACGGCACACAGGAAAAACCCGAACGGTGGTTGGAGAGGGGGGTGGCGCTGCGCGCCTTCTTCTACATCTTCGGCACGCACCTGTTCGCCGGGTTCGTGTGGCTGCTGTTCTACATCGGCGGCCACGCTCACAAGTGAGCACGAAGCAGGGGGACGACACGGGGCGGTGATACGCCGCACGCGCTGCCCCCGTCTCGAGTGCACGGGG
>NZ_JBEYWO010000081.1:0-3576 GCF_040644455.1 Streptomyces sp. NPDC046977 | reverse complement strand
CATCGGCGGCCACGCTCACAAGTGAGCACGAAGCAGGGGGACGACACGGGGCGGTGATACGCCGCACGCGCTGCCCCCGTCTCGAGTGCACGGGGAACGGCGCGTGAAGTACGGGGCCTGGGTCAGGCTTTCTTGAGGAACTCGGTCTTCAGGACGAGGCCCTTGACCTTCTTGGTGTTGCACTCGACCTCGCCGGCCCGGCTGGTGAGGCGGATGTGCTTGACCAGGGTGCCGCGCTTGAGGGTCTCGGAGGTGCCCTTCACCTTCAGGTCCTTGATCAGGGTGACGGAGTCGCCGTCCTCCAGAACGGTCCCGTTGCTGTCCTTCACGGTCGCATCGCTCATCGTGCTTCCTTGCTCGTTCGGTGCTGCGGGGTGTTCAGATCTGGTCGTGGTCTGTGCTGGTGCGCGGGCCGGGCCATGCGTCGGTGCACCACTCCTGCCCGTCCCCGGCGGGTCCCTGGTGGGCGGCGAGCGCGGTGGACAGGTCGCAGTGGACGGGGATGGGCGGGTGGGTTCCGTCGGGGACGAGGGAGCCGTCGGCGGGGATCGCAGCGAGTTCCAGACGCCGCCCCTCGTCGCTGAGTTGCCGGGCTGCCTGGGCGATGGCGAGCTGGCCGCCGGTGGACCAGCCGCGCAGTCCAGTGAGGTCGAGGATGACCGGTCCGGTGCCTCTGGCCCGGACCCAGCCGATGGCGCCGGTGAAGCGGTGGACGGCGTCCGGGCCGAGGTGGCCGGCCAGGGAGAGCACGCCGAGGTTGGGGTGGGTGGTGTAGCGCCACTCGATGGTCATGACGGAGCTCTCTTTCTACAGCGGCAGGGTGATCCAAATGCTTTTGCCACGGCCGTCGGCGTCGCCGCGTACAACGGCGGTCCCGCCGAGCTGGAGGGTGAGCTCGACGACGGTCGCCAGCCCTCCGGTGTCGGTGTCGGTGCCCGCGGCGTGCAGGGCGGGCTGGTAGGGGTGGCGGTCGTGGACGGCGAACGCGAACGTGTCCGGACCGCCCGCGAAGACGACCGTGACGTTGGGGGAGAGCTCGGCGGCATGCCGGACGCTGTTGGTGACCAGCTCGGCCAGAATCAGCAGGGCCGGATCGACGCTGGGGTGGCGGCGGGCGATGCCCCACTCCATCAGCACCTGTTCGGTGGTCTCGCGAGCGATGCGGACGGCGGAGCCCATCGCGGGCAGGGTCAGCACATGCCGGTAGGGGAGGGTTTCGAGCTGGGTGGTCACTTCGCCTCCGGGTGGGCGAGGCGGAAGCCGCTCACCGTCTGGGGGTGGATCCATACGAGGCTGTCGTGCGGGCCGTGGGCCCAGCCCGGCAGGGTGCGGCGGTAGTGGGCAGCCTCGTCCGGGTCGGTGATGACCCCGGCCGGGCCGGTCGCGGTCACCGTCCAGCCGGTGCCGCCGGCCACCCGGATCTCGTCCGCGTGATACGTCAGCAAGCCCCGCCCCGCCAGCGCGGCCTCCTGGGCGGGGGTGCGGACGATCAGGCGGCCGTACTGCAGGACGTGGACGGCCGGGCGGACCACGGCCACCTCACGGCGGAGATACACCAGGCGTCCCTGTGCGGCGCTTTCCAGCAGCCACAAGGCTTCGGTACCGGAGACCTCGACCATGCGGCGGGCGGCGGGGGTCATCGAGCAGCCTCTTCGGTGACGGGGGCGATCGGGTCGGGCAGAGCCGGCAGCAGCCCCGCCTTCTGCAAGTGGGCGCGGGCCCCGGCGATGGCTTCCGGAGTGGTGGCGTACTCGCGCCCCTCCCTCTGCAACAGGTCCAGGGCGCCGACGGAGTCGAGGGCCGGGCGTTGGCCGGGACGGATACCGGAGGTCATCACGGCGATGCTGCGCCGGTTGAGCTTCTCGACGGCGTCTTTGAGGACGAGGGCGCCGGTGGCATCCAGCGTGGTGACCCGCGACATGCGCAGGATCACCACGCGGACGTCAGCGACCTCGGACAGTTCGAGGAGGAAGCGGTGGGCGCCGGCGAAGAACAGCGGCCCATCGATGCGGTAGGCCACGATGTGCTCGGCCAGCAGCGCGTGCTCCTCGTCACTGTGCTCGCCGGGCATGTCCGGGCGGAAGTCGACCTGGTCCATGCGGGTCTGGCGGGCCACCGCCCGCAGAGCCAGGGCCCCGGCGACGACCAGGCCGATGATGACCGCGTAGACGAGGTCCAGGGCCAGGGTCGCCACGGCGGTCAGGACCAGGACGATGGCGTCCGCGCGGGTGGCCCTGGCCATGGCTCGCAGGGAGCCGACCTCGACCATGCGGATCGCGGTCGCGATCAGCACACCGGCCAGCGCGGCAAGCGGGATCTTGGAGACCAGCGGGGCGGCGGCGAACACGATGGCCGCCAGCACCGCAGCGTGAACGAGGGCGGCGAGGCGGGAGGAGGCGCCGGTGCGGACGTTGACCGCAGTACGGGCGATCGCGCCGGTCGCCGGGACACCGCCGAACAAAGGGGCGGCAATGTTCGCCAGGCCCTGCCCGAACAGCTCCTTGTCCGGATCGTGTTTCTGGCCGACCGTCATGCCGTCGGCGACCTGCGCGGACAGCAGCGATTCCAGGGCCGCCAGGGCGGCGACCGCGACGGCCGGGGCCAGCAGCGAGCCGAGCGCAGACAGATCGACGAAACCCAGGGAAGGCGCGGGCAACCCTGGCGGCAGGTCCCCGATCGGGGCCGCGGCGTCCAGGTGGAATGCCTGCGCGACGGTCGTGGCGGCGATGACCGCGACGATCGAGAACGGGACGGTGGGCCGCCATCGGGCCCCCACCAGCATCACGAGGGCCACCGCGGCCGCCAGCGCCACGGCGGTCCAGTTCGGCGAGTTCACGAACGCCTCGATCGCGCGCCAGGTCACCACCAGGACCTTGTCGCCCTCCGGTTTGGCCACGCCCAGCGCACCCGGAACCTGCTGCAGGCCGATCACGCAGGCGATGCCCAGGGTGAAGCCCTCCACCACAGAGGCGGGAATATAGGCCATGTACCGGCCGGCCTGGGCCGCCGCGAGACCGAGCAGCATCAGCCCGGCAATCAGGCCCACCATCAGTACACCGCCGGTGCCGTGCTGGGTGACGATCGGCACCAGCACGACGGTCATCGCACCGGTCGGGCCGGAGACCTGGAGGTTGGAACCGCCGAAGACAGCGGCCAGGGCGCCCGCTACCACGGCGGTGGCCAGGCCCGCCTCGGCGCCCAGGCCGGAGGAGACACCGAAACCGAGCGCGAGTGGCAGCGCCACGATCGCCACGGTCAGCCCGGCCAGCAGGTCGCGGCGCGGATCGCGGCCCATCCCGGCCAGGTCGGCGCGGGAGGGCAGCAGGGACCGCGCCCGGGCGATTCCCCGGGCCACAACAGGGGTACTCACCTGGCCGAACCCTCGGCTTCCCGCAGTTCGGCCAGCAGCTCGTTCTGCCCGGCCAGCATCTCGGTCAGGATCCTCCGGGCCGCCCGCATCAGCTCCGCCACGTCCCCGCCGGCCAGCGCGTACACAACGGTGGAGCCCCCCCGGGTCGCGGTCACGATCCCCGAACGACGCAGGACCGCCAGCTGTTGGGACAGCGCGGCTGGCTC
>NZ_JBEYWO010000080.1:0-3658 GCF_040644455.1 Streptomyces sp. NPDC046977 | reverse complement strand
TCCGAAGGTCCCCTGCTTCTGCCAGCAGTTCCCGCTGGATATGCGCTCCCGTCCCGGTCTTCATGAGCCGGGCGAGGGATTCGTGGGCCGGGGCGAGGTCGCCGTTGTCCTCCAAGGCCTCGCGTACGTGGTCGAACAGGGCGTGGACGACCGTGTGCGCGGGGGCGGGCTGCATGGTCGTGGGATGGAGCAGTTGCCCGTCGAGGCCCTCGCGGCCGGCCCGCCAGGCGGACAGCCGCAGCAACGCCACCCCGGGGACTGCGGCCGCTTCATCGGCCCGCCACTGGCGGACCGCGGTCTCGGCCAGGGCACGCACCAGCGTGGCTATCAGCGCGGTGGTAGCCGGATCCAGGCAGACGTCGGCGATCCTGATCTCCACGGTGGGGTAGGTGCGTGAGAGCCGGGCGTCGAAGTAGATCATGCCTTCGTCGCGCAGAGTGCCGGTGGCGATCATGTCTCCGACCAGGCGGTGATACTGCGCTGCCCGAAGACCTCGACCGGGCCGGCCGAGGGCCACCGTCCCCACACCCGGCTGCGGTAACTGGCGTACCCGCTGTCCTTCCCCTGCCAGAACGGCGAATTGGCACTCATGGCGAGAAGAACCGGCAGCCACGGCCGGATCCGGTCCACGATCGCCACGCCCTCCTCGTCCGACTCCACCGACACATGGACGTGGCAGCCGCAGGTCAGCTGCTCATCCGCGGTGAGCCCGTACTGCTCACGCATCCACCGGTACCGCTCCCCCGTACTCAACGACGGGCTCACCGCCAAGGGCGACGTCGCCAGCGCGGCCACCGTCGCACCCACCCCTTCAGCGTGCCGGGCCGCCTCCGCACGCCACCGAAGGATCTCTGCCGCCACATCCTGCATCCGAGTCTGCGGGCGCGTGCCGAACTCCAGCTGCTCGCGCTGCAACTCCGCCCCGAACACCTCGCCCGTACCCGTGGGGTCACGGCGGGCCGAGGCCAGCACTGCGGAGGACAGGGCGCGCGGTTCGAACGATTCGGCGTCCAGCAGGAGGAGTTCTTCCTCCACTCCCACACTGCGCACCATGCTCATGCCGCCGCGGAGTCGTCCTGCCGGCGCGCGCCGGGCAGCCGCAGCGGCGCGGCGATCACCGCGGCATCGACATCACTGGTGCCGGTCGCCACGCACAGCGTGTAGGACACGTCTTCCAGACGCCTGCGCACCTGGGGGTCTCCCGAATCGAGCACGCGCAGCGTCTCGTAACGGTCAAGGAGATCGTCCAGAACGGCGGGGTTGGCCATCAGCATGACTGTTCCTCCTGGCGCGAGTCACGCCGCCGATCAGCGTGTCTGAACCGCCGTGTACCCCGCCACCTCCACCTCAGGCACCGCCCGCAGAATCGGAGGTGATCACGTGCGCCCGTTCTGTGCTCGGGCCGGTCGCGACACCAGGTACGAGGCGTGTTCGCCTAATCCCGGAGCCGGGCCATGACGCGGGCTGCCGCCTTGTCACTGGCATGCCCCTCCAGCGCAGCCCATTCGGCAACGTCCAGCGGCCACAACGCGCTGCGGTACTTGATGACCACTTCGGCCCCGTCCCGGCGCACCGTGTGATGCGAGTCGCCGGGCAGCCTGCCGACCTCGACGACCGCGGCAGCAGACCGGGGACTGCGGCATTTCAGACGCGTCTTGGGCATGGCCAGTGCTCCTGCAGCGACAGACTCGGCAAATCCTGCAACGGATGCTAGCCGGGACACGCCACACTCACCCCCCGTTCCGCGCATTCGGCGTAAAGCACAGCAGCCGCCGGGCCACGGCCCGACACACAACCAGCCGCCCCGTGCCGCACTCACCGTCCGTGCCCGTGCCCAAAGACGACGCCCCGCTGCGCCGCTGACAGGCCATCGGCACATCCCGGTCTCAGCACGGCCGTGCCAGCCGCCTCCACGGCCCCCTCCGGCCGTCGGCGCCCGCGCCTACGAACCAGCAGCTCACCCACATTTCGCACGCCAGTAAGCGCAGATATCGGCGCTCCCGGGACTGCTCAGGCTGTTTTGTGCCTCGTTGGACGGGAAGCCGAATCACAGATGCTGAGGAGTGACTTCGGTGGACATGCCTGATGACATAACTCCCGCTCCGGTGACCCAGGAGCTTCCGATACCCGACTACAAGCACCTGCCGCGGATCACGGTCGAAAGCCGGGTCGGCGCCCTGGACCAGGACGGCGCACAAAAGGTGCTGCGGTACGAACGCGAACACCGAGACCGGACCCCGGTCATCCAGCTGCTCATCGCCCGCCTGCAGCAGATCCGCACCCCGGAGAGGTAACCCTTCGCCCATCTGGCCCGCAGCCTGCGCGCCACCCCGTACCCGCCCAGCCACACGTGACAGCGCTGCCGCCAACAGGCTCAGCCGGCTGACCCTGAGCATGGCGAAAACCGCCCGCCCGGCCGGTGGACCACCACGGCGCCCCGTGCCGTCGCACCACGATCAGCCTGCTGTGGCGCACAACGAAGGGGACCTGCGGTGTGCCGTGGTCGATTCGGCGGGGACCCAAGGCCGCGGCTGGTTCTCCGGCCGGGTCGGCCAACCGCGCCGGGCCTACGGCAGCGCCAGCGCCTGGGCACGCAACCGGTTCAGGATCCTGGTCAGGAGCCGGGAGACCTGCATCTGAGACACACCCAGCCGTTCGCCGATCTGCGCCTGGGTCAATTCGTGCCCGAAACGCAGCAAGAGGATCAGCCGGTCCCGCTCCGGCAGCTGCGCGATCAGCGGCTTCACCGCCTCGAGGTCCTCGATCTTGCTGAAGGCGTTGTCGTCGTAGCCCAGCCGGTCCGCCCACCCGGTTCCGCTGTCGCTCTCGTCGGTGGGCGGTGCATCCAGGGACGCGGCGGAGTAGGCATTGGCGGCCGTCATCGCCTCCACCACCACCTCCTCGCCGATCTCCAGCCGCGCCGCGAGCTCTGCCACCGTCGGCGCCCGGCCCAAATCCGCGGCCAGTGCATCGGTGGCCTTGGCCAGGTCCACCCGCAGCTCCTGCAGACGCCGCGGCACGTGGACGGACCAGCTGGTGTCGCGGAAGAACCGCTTCATCTCGCCCACGATCGTCGGCAGGGCGAAGGTGACGAACTCCACCCCGTAGTCGGGGTCGAACCGGTCGACGGCCTTGATCAGGCCGATCGTGCCGACCTGGAGGATGTCCTCCATCTGCTCCGCGCGCTGGGAGAAACGGCGGGCCGCGAAATGCACCAGCGCCGTGTTCATCTCGATCAGCGTGTTCCGCACGTACTGGTAGTCCGCGGTGCCCTCTTCCAGCGTCTGCAGACGCTGGAACATCACCTTGGAGACCTGCCGCACCTCGGGGGCCGTCATCGCACCGGAAATCTCCGGCAACGTCACCGCGGTGTCGGTCTCCCACACCGCGCCGACCACTCCATCGGTCACCATCTGCATCCCAGCGACCCTCCTCAGTGCTTGCTGTGCCACCATCGCATCACCCGCCTACCCGCGATCATGCAGCCCATGTGAACCCCTCGGCCCGTGGGCGGCGGCAGCGGTGTCGGCTACTGCCGGGGGAACTTGGTGACCGTGTCGAGGTAGAACGCGTCGATGCTCTGCACGGCACGCTCAAAGTCGTCCAGATTGACCGGCTTGGTGACGTAGGCGTTCGCGTGCCGCTGGTAGGCGCTGCT
>NZ_JBEYWO010000079.1:0-4130 GCF_040644455.1 Streptomyces sp. NPDC046977 | reverse complement strand
TCCAGTACCGGCCCACCATCATCACCGGCTG
This sequence comes from Streptomyces sp. NPDC046977, assembly GCF_040644455.1. Lineage (NCBI taxonomy): Bacteria > Bacillati > Actinomycetota > Actinomycetes > Kitasatosporales > Streptomycetaceae > Streptomyces > Streptomyces sp. NPDC046977. Next base: position 4,099 of record NZ_JBEYWO010000079.1, on the reverse strand, counting down.
CCTCATCGGCACCGGCCTCGCCACAAGCCCCGGCGACATCACGCATTAATCCTCAGTAGCGGTGCAGCTGGACTCCAACCGCCGACACCCGCCTTGTAAGTTCGTGCCAGGCTCTGCGCGGACTGCCAGAAGGCGCCCACACGGGCGCGCCTAGGTCGGTCTTCGGCTGTCTCGTGCCGTGGTTGTCCCCGGGTGTTGATGTCATCCAGTGATGTCAGCTACGGCCGAGCCAGCGCCCAGAAGGCGGGTGGGTGCTCGTACTGCGTGCGCCATGTGAGTTGCCCGAATGCCGATACTCGCATCAAGACTGCGGCTTCCGTCGACACGTATTCGACAGGGGGCGGAGGCGCGGTGCCAGTCGAGTAGGCCCCGGTCGCAAAGGTTGCTGTACCCCGGCTGCGCGCCCACCCCTCACCAGCGTCGCCACCTGTCAGTGATCTCGTAACGGCTGAGGCCATGGCGGGATGCAAGTCCAGTTACGTCGATGCCGTGCTGGGTGAGCACATCGTCGATGAAGATGCACAGCTGCTCCCGCTCGTCGGTGTCGTAGCCGCTGTTTTCATGCCGGCCGTTGACCTCGTTGAGGGCCAGAACGACTCGTTCCACGACGTGGAGCACCTGGTCGTCCGAGGACTCAGTGAGCGCACTGACGTCGCGCTCGAACCCTTGCAGGACAGCTTTGGTGTCGCTCAGGAGGGCTTCGGAGTACGAGTCCCCCACGTATGCGCACGTGGGGTCCAACGTGCCAGCCGTGACCTCTCGTGCCTCATGAGCCAGCAGGTCCCGCCAGTTTTGGGTAGGTCTTACAGCCATGCGCGAATGGTACGGGGGCCCTTGAATATGGTGCCTTGCGGAGACAGCTGCCTTGTACGCCTGATGACTAGGGCCGTCGAGGGTGTACAGGTCAAGGAGGGTTGAGGAGTCCCGAGCCAGGCCCCGGCCGGCCGTGTTGGCGGGGCTTGAGCGCCGATGTGGTCGGCGGCCAACCCAGCCGACCGAGCGCGTGCCTAGGTCACACTCCCGAGTCCTAGTGTGATGTACACCACTCATGGCAGACTGAAGCCTGATCACAGGCTGGGGGGCACGGGTGACAGTTTCCAAAGTTGAGTGGGACGGCCAATTCATCACATTGGAGGATGGCGTTCCATACGGCTCGCTGCATTCTTCGGAGTGCAAGCAGCAGTTTAGTCTTGCGTACACGCATGCCATTACGACGGCGGCCAGATGCACGATATCGGATTTGAAGGTTGACGTGGAGCGTATCGACTTCACGGTGCGTCAGAGTGCGCGACACAAGAAGTACAGCTCCTCCCAGGTGGACGTGCAATTGAAATGCACGGCGCAAGACTTGGAGCATAATGGTCGACTTAGGTGGAGGCTTAGCCGCGACCACTACGATTGGCTACGCGATGTAGACACCTATAATCACAAGATACTCGTAGTGGTCACAGTTCCTCGCCAATTGGATGAGTGGCTCGAAACAAGAGACGATCACCTTTTGCTCAGAAAGAAGGCTTACTGGGTTTGCCTGGAAGGGATGGGGGAGATCAAGGCAGAATCGACCTATGTCGATCTGTCAAAAGATCAGACCTTCGACGTGACACAATTGCTCAACATATTGCATCGAGTCGGAAATGGAGAGCGTCCGTGAACACTACTCACAGCGAGGGCGCCCGCCCTTACGACCCTGTGCGCGATCTCAACCCGAGAGCTATTGAAGATTTCCTTCGCACCGTGGGCTGGATTCGAGAAGATTATCGCGAGGGAGTCAAGGGCGTCTGGGTAAATGAAGCGGAAGGCGCAAGCCTAATGCTTCCCTATAATCCTCGCTTTCGTGACTTCAATACGCGCTTAAATGATGCACTCCATACGATCTCCGAAGTGCACAAGGTTAGAGGCGAGGCGCTGGCGCTTGAAATTGCGAGCGCCAGGAGTGACATCCTCTTGCTTCGGGCAGATCAGACCACGCTCGACGGATCGATCCCCCTGACGGAGGCTCAGAGTCTAATCAACGGCGCGAGCCAGATGATCCTAGCCGCCGCTTGCAGTGCTATCAATCCACGTGCCACTCATCCACCTCGTAAGCCCAACGCCGCAAAAGAATTTTTGGCTGATGAGGTACGGATGGGACATACACTGCGCGGAAGTTTTGTCATTACTATCCTGGCTCGGCACGATAGCGCAGTGCGAGAAGAACTCCCCGAGGCGCGCCCGGAGCACAGATATCGTCTCGAAGACCATGCGGACATATTGGCGTCGGAGGCGCCCGACGGGGTCATTGAATCCTATACGCGACGGGTCATGTCGACCTTGGCTTCCGGACTCCAAGCCGCTAATAAGTTGTTGCAAGATGAACCGCAAATCTCTGAATCTGAAGCGGTCGAGCAAGGGGCTAGCGCGCAGTTGATGGAGTCGATTGGACGCATGGGGGCGTGGGAAGGCATCAATTCCCTCGACATGTCCTTTCGCTGGTCCGCCTCCCACCCTGCTCCGCCAGCTGATACGCCGAGCCGAGTAGTCCTGCCGAGAGAACAATCGGAGAGGGCGTCATTCGTGGGGAAGAATCTCCGCCGGCGACCAACGGTTGCCCACGAAAGCGTAATTGGTCACGTCATCCGACTTGAGCGAGCCGAAGGCAAGGATGACGGAATTGCTGTCATCGACGGCGTTCTGGGAAAGTCGCGACGTCGAGTCCGAGTGCAGTTGAGTGGAGATAACTATCGACTTGCAGTGAGGGCACACGGCGAGCGATTCCCGGTCATGGCAGTGGGCACTGTGACTCTGGAGCGCCGTGCATGGTGGATTAATCGAGCTGAGGAATTCCGTCTTGCGCTCCAGTAGAGTGAGCGGCACCTCGAATTTTGTTTACGGACCCGGGGTCGCCAGTCACGTACTAAGCGCCTTTGGGCGGAGCGGAAGTGGCAGAGCCGTAGATGGCAGAGCGAGTCAGTATTTCTAGTGGCGCGATTACCACTGATGTTCTCATTGAGCATCGTCGCGAGATTGCAGATCTCGCGCAGCGCATTAAGAATCGTCGCCTTCAGGTTCTGGGACTGTACGGCACTCCCATTGTCATCATTGCTGCGCTCCTTGCGTGGGCGGCCCTGAAGGTTTTCATCTGGTTGAATTCGGACACTCCAGGTGCGATCAATGGAATATTTGGCGGTGTCGCAGTTGTCTTGACAGTGGCTTTCGTTATTCAGGCGGCAGCCGAGTTCAGTGACGAGCTTGGCGTATGGAAAGATCGCAAAACTCCCCTTAGGGAGCTCAGGCTCGAACTTGCCTTGGCTGAAGAGCGTCACGTCCTCGAAGCCCGAAGGCGCACACCTCCTTCAATGGACCGGCAAGCGTCTTACAAAGAGAGACTCCCTAGTGAGATAGTTCGGTTGCGCAGGGAATCGCGACATTATCGCCGCATTCACCTCGCAATGCAGTGGTTGCTGTTTGTTTGCTCGGCGGCGATTACGGCAGTGACTGCTTGGTTTGATCCGCCCCAGCCTGCGAAAGGTGTACTCATCGGCTTGGGATTTCTGGTGACGCTGATCACGGCGGCAGCTGGCTATTTCAAGCCGCGCGAGCGGGCATTTAATCTTCAGCAAACGGCGGATAGTATCGAGCAGCATGCCACGGCCCTTGAGCTAGGAATTTCGCCATACAATGCTGGCGAGGAAGTGCGCAATCTCGAACTCTTCGCGACCACCGTAGAAGGGTTGCGTGCTGAACAGCGAATGCGAGAACAGCAACTCGATCAGCCGCAACAGGGGCAGCAGCAAGTTATTTGAAGATGTCCCCTTTCGGGGTAGGGCAGCGATCCCGGGTCGGCGCAGCGGCTTTGGGCTGGAGCTGCCATGGGGCGAGAGATCGGGGCCCGTAAGCTTGCGGCGACTCGGGCGGTCTGTGGACCTGCCCGCTAAGGCCCGATGTGGGCCCCGATCTTCGAGGCTCGCCCCATGGTGGCTGCGTAAAGCCGTGGAGCCGAGCGCCTCAGCCACGGCGGGGTTCTCCTCGGCAACCTTCGCCGTCTGGCGGGCGGCCGGCGGCCGGGCCGGAGCGGGGCGCAGACAGGAGCGGCGGCCCGAGGCGCCGGGCCGCGCGCCGC
>NZ_JBEYWO010000078.1:0-5698 GCF_040644455.1 Streptomyces sp. NPDC046977 | reverse complement strand
ACAGACAGCCATGCACTCGAGACGACCAGGGACATTCAGGTCGGAAGCGGTGCCCCATTGATACTGCGCAGCCCGAACAAAAACGCAACAGGCTCACCGTCGAGCTGGCCATCCCCAAGCTCCGCAGCGGCAGTTACTTCCCGCACTGGCTCCTCGAGCGACGCCGCAGGGCCGAACAAGCCCTCATCAGCGTGGTGGCCACCGCCTACCTGCTGGGCGTCTCCACCCGCCGCGTCGAGAAACTCGCCGAGTCCCTCGGCGTTACCCAACTGTCGAAGTCCCAGGTCAGCTCCATGTCCAAGCACCTGGACGAGCAGGTGGCCGCGTTCCGCCACCGCCCCCTGGACGCCGGCCCCTACACCTTCGTCTGGGTCGACGCGCTGACCCAGAAGGTCCGCGAAGGCGGCCGCATCATCAACGTCCACGCGCTGATCGCGGTCGGCGTCAACGCCGACGGACACCGCGAGATCCTCGGCCTGGACGTCGCCACCGCCGAGGACGGCGCCGGCTGGTTGGCCTTCCTGCGCTCGCTCATCGCCCGCGGCCTGTCCGGGGTCCGACTCGTCGTCTCCGACGCCCACACCGGCCTGGTCGACGCGATCGGCGGCACCCTGCCCGGCGCGTCGTGGCAGCGCTGCCGCACGCACTGGAGCCGTAAAGAATCAACGTGTTGTCGCGGCCAGGAGGTCTGCTGCGGTGCGGTATCGGGTGGTTCCCGGTGGCGGCAGGTGGCCGTTTTGTTGGAGGAGGGGTCGCAGTTCGCGGACGACGTTGCCGATGGAGGACCTGCTCACGTCGCCCAAGGCGTCTGCGAGGACGTCCAGCGTGCACAGTTTCCGTAGGTAGATGATGGCGACGATGACCCGCTCCTGGTTGCCGAGTTTCTGTGGAAAGACACCGCCACGGCTGCTTGGCCGGCGTTCGCCTCTGCGACGCTCGTAGGTCACGCGCTCGGTCTGGGCGACTTGGCGGGGCGCCAAACGACTGATCAGCGCATGGAGATCGTGGCGTGACATGCCGGTCAGCGTCGGGTGGGACAGCTTGTCGATGATCTCGGTGCGGGCGGGTTGCTCGTCGCTGGCGAGGAAAGCCAGCAAGTCGGGGGCGGTGGGGAAGCGGACCGGGGCGGTTCCGGGGTCGTGGCCGCGGTTTTCCAGAACCTCGCGGGTCTCGTGGATGTGGCCAGCGATGCAGGTCGCGGTGACCTCCAGCAGGTCGGCGAGCACGTTCATCGAGCAGACCTGTCGTTGATAGAGCAGGGTGAGCAGGAGCCGGGCCGGGTCGTCGAAGAGCGGTTGGTGTCGGAGTTTGCCGGTGGCTCGGCGTGCCCGTCCGCCGCGTTGTTCGCTGAATCGTTGCTGGCTGCGGGAGGCCTGGGCGGGGGCGAGTGTGACGGCCAGTTGATCCAGTTGTTCGGCTGTGAGGCCGGTCAGCCGCTCATCGGCCAGTTTGGCGAGCATCGCCTGACGGTGCTGGGCGGGGCCTGCGGCCTCGCCCAGCGGGTCCGGGAGGACGGCGTCGCCGATGGCCTGGGGGTGGAGGGTGTAGTTCCACGCTCCGTGGACGGCGTGGTGCTCCAGCGGCAGGGCCGCGAAGCGGTCCTTGCTGATCGCGATACCGGTGGGATAGTCGCCGGTGTCCAGCACTGCTTCCACACGCAGGCCGGCCCGAGTACGCGTCGCGGCGATGGTCTGGATGACTACGTCGTGGCTGGTCAGTGGGCGCCCGCGCCAGTTGTGCGTGATGTGCGAGAAGAGCCGGTGCTCGATCTTGTTCCATTTCGAGGTGCCCGGCGGGAAGTGGCAGACCGTGATCAAGAGTCCCGTCTCAGCGGCCAACGCGGCCAGCTCGCTCTTCCACACCCGGTAGCGGTAGCCGTTGGAGCCGCCGGCGTCAGCGGTGATCAGCAGCCGGGTCGCGGTCGGATAGTCGAGGCTGCCGCGGGCGGTCCACCAGCGTCGGATGGACTCCACCGCGAAGACGGAGGTGTCATGGTCGATGCCGACGTTGACCCAGCCGGTGTTGCGGTCAAGGTCGTAAATTCCGTACGGGATGGCCTGCTCGACATCCGGGCCGCTGAAGAAGAAGTGGTGGTCTTCGACCTGGACGGGGTCGCCTTTCGGGCGCCACTCTCGTCCGGCCATGGGCAGTCGGCCGATCTGCTCGCACTTCTTGGTGTCCACGCTGATCACCGGTTCACCTGCCGCCTGATGAGCCTTGACCTGCTCGTTGAGATAGTGGAACTGGGCGTTCCGATCCGGGTGCTGGGTGCCTTCCAGGGTCTTGGCGTTGCCTTGCAGGCTGAAGCCCGCCTGCTTGAGCAGGCGGCCCAAGGTCGGCGCGGATGCCCGATACCCCTGCTTGGCCAACTCGTCCGACAGGTGACGCAGAGACTTGGTCGTCCACCGCAGCGGCGACTACGGATCGCCCCGCTCGTCCGGCTCGACCAGTGCCATCAGGGCCTTCACCATCACGGGGTCGACCGTCTCGGCCCGCTTGCGGCCCCCGCCCGGTGACCGAACCCGCCCACCGGGAAGCGGGCCGACCCTCGAGGACAGCTCGGTCACACCCCGGCGCACCGTGGTCTCACTCATCGATGCGGCCCGCGCGGCAGCCCGCACCCCGCCACGGCCAAGCAATCTTGCCTCGGTGGCCGCCGCCAAGCGCCGCTGCCGCTCATTGAGATGCGGAAACAACACCGCGAAACGAAAGGTGAGTTGCGACAAGATCTCCGCGGGGAATGTCATACCAGCCCAACGAGCCCGCGACCCCCGAAGCAACACGTTGATTCTTTACGGCTCCACTACGCCCGCAACCTGCTCTCCCAGGTCCCGAAATCCGTCCAGCCGTGGGTGGCCACACTGCTGCGGACGGTCTTCGAACAGCCCGACGCAGACGCCGTCCAGGCTCAGATGCGACACGTCCAGGAGGCTTTGGAGGCGAAGTTCCCCAAGGCCGCCGGACACCTGGATGCCGCCCGGCACGACCTGCTGGCCTTCACCGCCTTCCCGCGTGAGATCTGGCGGCAGATCTGGTCCAACAACCCCCAGGAACGACTGAACAAGGAGATCCGCCGCCGCACCGACGTGGTCGGCATCTTCCCCGACCGCACCGCCGTGATCCGGCTGGTCGGCGCCGTCCTGGCCGAACAGAACGACGAGTGGACCGAAGCCCGCCACTACATGGGCCGCGAGCTGCTGATCAAGGCCCGCCTCCACCCGATCGAGTCAGGAACCGACGACACCGCCCTGCTCACCACACTCACCGCATAGCCTCAAAAGAGATCACCGAGTGGCCGTCGATACACCACTCCAGCGGACGTGACCCTCCACCCAGCGCGGATCATCCACCAGCAGATCCGGGGCCGGCATCCCAGCCGACCGCAGGATCAGCACCAAATCACGCTCAGAGAACGCCACCCCCAGATACGCGTCCGCCCGGCCCTGGCGATGTATCGTCACCAGCCTGCCGCCACTCACCGACAGGCCGTGCACCACAAACCGCGCCTCCTCCATCACCCCAGCCTGCCCCACCAGCAGCCACTGTGCGCATCAGCCGCCAACCGGCGCACAGCACCACCCAAGGACTACGGCCCCGAGGTGCCGATCGCCGTCACGAGCAAGGACCGCCGGCGTCTCTCGGTGACGGGCGGAAAGAGGGGGAGCCGGCCTCGACTGCGGCACTCGGCCAGGGCTCCCGGGAAGCCAAGATGCCCGGCAGGCCCAGGGCGGCGCGCCTACCAGTTTCCCGGGCGTGTAGAAGGCTGACCGCCCGCGGGGGAAGACGACGGACCACCAGCACGGGAGAGGACGCGATGCGCGAGGCCCATCACGATGAACTGGAAGCCATTGGTGCGCGCCTGGTCGACATGGCCCACCAGGTCGGATCCGCCATGGGACGAGCCACCACTGCTGTGCTGACCGGCGACTTGGCGCTGGACAAAACCGTTATCACAGGCGACGAGCAGGTCGATACCCTGCAGCAGGAGCTGGAGGACCGGGCGATCACCCTGCTCGCCCGGCAGCAGCCCGTCGCCACCGACCTGCGGATCGTCATCACCTCCCTTCGCATGAGCGCCGACCTCGAGCGCTCCGGCGACCTGGCCAAACACGTCGCCAAACTCGCCCAGCTCCGCTCCCCACAACGAGCGGTGCCCCAGGACCTGAACGACACCATCGCCGAGATGGGCGACCTCGCACAGCGCCTGATGACCAAGGCCGCCGACATCCTGATCACCCGCGACGTCGACCGCGCCCTGGCCATGGAACAAGACGACGACCACATGGACACCCTGCACCGCACCCTCTTCCAGCACCTGCTCGACAACCACTGGAAGCACGGCGTGGAAACCGCCGTCGACGTCACCCTCACCGGCCGCTACTACGAACGCTTCGCCGACCACGCCGTCGCCGTCGCCAACCGCGTCGTCTACCTCGTCACCGGCGAACACACCGACAACCTCACCCCGCCACCCGTAGTCCCCTCAGGCAACCTGCCCTGACACCCGCGCCGCCGGACGGGCCGGCCTCAGCGGACCGGTTCGTCCTCCTGTTCGCATACTGGCCCCGCGGCCGGTGCGTAGTGACCGGATCGCGGGGCAGACGCAACGTCAGGAGGTTGACGACATGGTTCCTTTGCTGCTTGTCCTGCTACTCGCCCTGGTCCTGTTCGGCGCCGGGTTCGCCCTCAAGGCGCTGTGGTGGATCGCCATCATCGTGCTGGTGGTCTGGGTGCTCGGCTTCGTCTTCCGGGGCGCCGAGAGCGGCAGCCGCCGCCGGTGGTACCGGTGGTGACCTGACACCACCGCCCCACATCCACGGGCGGGGTTCGCGCTGCCGACAGGGCCGCGAACCCCGCCCTTTGCACTGCACGGTTAGGACGAGTCGGGGTAGACGAACCCCAGGCGGCTCGCCGGCGTCGCGCCGTTGGAACCAGCGCGAACCTCCCCGGCGAGCCGCCCCCATGGACACCGCCAGCATCGCACTCATGCGCGGACCGTCACCCGTCCTGTCCGCACGGACGCGATCCCAAGCAACCTGAAGACCCCCGTCGCCAATGTCGGCTACGAGAGCCGGCGCTGCGCCGAAGGGTCATCAGGGGTGTGGCGGCGGCCACAGGCGGGAAGCGTGAGCAGGCGCGGCTCCGGCCACCTCCACAGCGGACGGGGCCGCGTCCACGTGGCGCCGGGGATTCACCACCGCGACGGACACACGGCAACGCCACGTCTGGACCGGCTACCCGCACCTCGCCCCCTTACACCGCGCAATGGGACGCCACCGTTGCCGGCGCCCGGTCGTTGAACACTGCCCACGCACGGGTGGCGGCCGGTCTGCCGCACAACACGGGCGCCGAATCCGTGCTCCCCTGGGGCCCTGCGAAGAGTGTGCTTCGCAGACGACGAGCGCGCCCGAGCACGGACAGCTCGACGACGGCACCACGCCCGCCCATCGGCACAGGCGAGACAAGCTTCAAGGACGTGGCCTACGACCTGGTGTCCTTGCAATACCACTCGCTGAAGGCCGGACACGACTTTTTCAACGCGATGAGGGCAGGGTGCGGCGCTCACCCGTCCTGGGTGCGGCGGGCGCATGCGGCGACCATTCTCCGAAGGTCCCCTGCTTCTGCCAGCAGTTCCCGCTGGATATGCGCTCCCGTCCCGGTCTTCATGAGCCGGGCGAGGGATTCGTGGGCCGGGGCG
>NZ_JBEYWO010000077.1:0-6651 GCF_040644455.1 Streptomyces sp. NPDC046977 | reverse complement strand
CCCCGTGCACTCGAGACGGGGGCAGCGCGTGCGGCGTATCACCGCCCCGTGTCGTCCCCCTGCTTCGTGCTCACTTGTGAGCGTGGCCGCCGATGCAGAACAGCAGCCACACGAACCCGGCGAACCAACGGCAGCGGCTGGGACAACCCGGCATTCGGACGACCCGCCAAGCTCCCAGTGATCTGGACCGGCGGGCGACGGTATTGCCACCGGGTCCGAAAGCAGCGGGCGTGTTTTGATGGGGGTTGGTGGGCCGGGGGCTTCGGTGAAGGACGCGAGGCGCCCGGGAAGGAACCGCGGGGAGAATTTCTTGCTGTGGACATGCAGTCGTTTACTTAACGACGAACTGCGGTGCGTGTGACGCCTATCCGGCGCTGGTCGCGCATGCCGGGCCGGGGGCCAATCACGCCTGGCCGCAGAGACCGGCGGCAGACGCCTCGGGGCAGGGGGGTAGTGTTGCACGAAGAGGACTCTGCTCATCCCCATCGGGCAGAGTCCTCGCTGCTGGACGGCAGGAGGCCCCCGCCGACCCGACACGGTGGGGGCCGTTACCAGTCGCCCCTGGTACCTGGCGTCGGGCAGTCGGCGGTCCCAGGCCAACGCCTCGCGCTGCGTACGGATGCGGGTCGGGTAGGAACTGGATGGGCGGGCGGTGTACGCGCTGCGCAGGGACGACCCGTCTCGCTGGGACTGGCAGAACGACGCCCGCTGGCCGGCGCTGGGCACCAGTCGGCGGCCCGGCGGAGCACAGTGGTGATGGCCGGTCCTGGCCTGGCGCGTTCCCGGGCCTGACGCCCGGCCCGTTCACGGCGATGGCAGTCGTGGCTGGGTGCTCGGTCAGGATGGCGCGGTGATGGCGAGTGAGGGCGAGGACGCCGCTCCGGGTGGTCTTGAGGCTGCGGCGGCTGGGGTGGGGGAGGCCGCGGGGCCTCGGTGGTGGTGGCGCGTCGCGGGCTGAACGCGGCGGGGGCGGGGGAGAGCGTGGCGCGGGTTGCCGAGGGGACCGGCCGGAGCATCACCGAGCTCCGGAATCTGCTGGCCGCGGCATTCGGACAGCGGAACTGACGGACCGTGGGCGCCCGTATCCGACGGCGTTGTGCCTCTCCGGAACCGCGAGGCGCTCGCGGCGCCGCAGCGGCAACGAGGCACGCCCTTCGCGGGCAGGGCCCGGGCTCACCCGTCGACCGGGCTTTTCTCCGGCGCCGCACCGCACGCACGTTGGCCCGCAGGTCATGTACGAAGGCCGCGCCTTCCTCGCCCTCTGCTCGGACCGGCCGACCGCCGCGCGCCGCCGTCGCACCGGAACACGTCGCGTTCGGCGGTCGGCCCGCCGCACCGTGCGTACCTTTTACGCAAGTTGCCGCAGGGATCAACTCCAGTACGCCCGTCCCGAAATTCACACGCGCTCAGAAAATATAGAATCCCTGCGCCAATCTTCTGGCATTTTTTTACCATTGTCGCGAGCTCATCGCAGACTTCCGCAAGGCGGCCGGTGGCGCCGTTGAGACATGGCCGAATTGCGCCAGGTCAAATCGGCGACAGGTCCGCTTCACGCAAGGGATGATCCTGCGAACCACAGATGAGCAAGAGGCTTCTTTACAGCCTGAACCTCTGGCGGCAGCGTCGACGCCAGCAGGATGAGCGGCGCCTTTCCCGCACGGTATGCGGACGCGGTCGCCATTGTGCGAGGGGATGGCTGTGAGCGATCTCGTCCCGAAACCTCGACGCCGATCATCCGGTCGGCGTCGCGGCGGCGTGCCACGACGGTCGCTTTCAGACGCCAAACCCGAATGCCGGGATGCCAGAAGGGACAGAAACACCAATGAGACGAATCCGCCTTTGGGCGGCGATGTCGACGTCGGTCGTCGTTGCGGCAGGTGCGGTCACACCCGCCACGGCTCAGGTTCCGTCGCCGACCGCGGCACGTACACAGGCGCCGCAGGATCGCACGGTCACCGTGCGGCTGATCACCGGTGACCGGGTCACCCTCAGCGACGCGCCGAACGGCAAGAAGACAGCGTCGGTACAGCGCGCGCCGGGCCGTGAGCACGTCCTGTTCCAGATGACCGAGAAGGATGGCACGCTGACGGTGCTGCCCTCCGACGCGGCGCCGCTGGTCCGCACAGGGCTGTTGGACGAGGGGTTGTTCGACGTCGCGGGCTTGGCGGCCCAGGGGTACGACGAGGGGCACACCGGCGCCCTGCCCCTGATCGTGGCGGCTCCCAAGGGCCCGGCCCGTTTGGCGGCCGAGCGGGTGGACGCCCTCGCTCAGTTCCAGGACGACTCGGCCGAGCCGCGGCGACTGCCGAGCATCGGCGCCCAGGCGTTGCGCGTGGCCGACGAGGACCTGGCCGCGTTCTGGAAGCAACTCGCCCCGGCGACGGGTGCGGACGTGGCGAGCGTCGCCGCGGTGACCCCGAAGGTCTGGCTGGACCACAAGGTGCGTGCCACGTTGGACCGCAGCACCGCGCAGATCAACGCGCCTGCCGCCTGGGCGGCCGGGTTCCACGGCGAGGGCGTCAAGGTCGCGGTCCTCGACACCGGTGCCGACCGGACGCATCCGGACCTCGCGGGCCGTGTCAGCGAGGCGAAGGACTTCAGCGACAGCGGTTCGACCGACGACCACTTCGGCCACGGAACGCACGTCGCCGCCACGGCCGCCGGCAGCGGCGCCGCCTCGGCGGGCCTGCGCAAGGGCGTCGCGCCCAGCGCCGACCTGCTGATCGGCAAGGTGCTCGGGGACGACGGATCCGGCAGCGAGTCCCAGGTCATCGCGGGCATGGAGTGGGCCGCAGCGCAGGGCGCCAGGGTCATCAACATGAGCCTCGGCGCCGACATGCAGACCGACGGCACCGACCCCATGAGCCAGGCGGTGAACGAGATCTCCCGCAGCAGCGGCGCGCTCTTCGTCGTGGCCGCGGGCAACGCCGGTGAGCTCGGCGCGATGACGGTGGGCTCACCCGGCGCGGCCGATGCCGCCCTCACCGTCGGCGCCGTCGACCGCGACGACTCGCTGGCCTCCTTCTCCAGTCGTGGCCCGCGCTTCGGCGACAAGGCGGCAAAGCCGGACATCACCGCTCCGGGCGTCGGGATCGTCGCCGCACGCGCCGCCGGTACGGCCATGGGCGACCCGGTCGACGACCTCTACACCGCGGCGAGCGGCACCTCCATGGCCACGCCCCACGTCACCGGGGCGGCGGCTCTGCTCGCCGGACAGCACCCCGACTGGACGGGTGAGCAGCTCAAGGACGCGTTGATCAGCACCTCCCACACGGTGTCGGGCCAGGTGCCCACCGAGCAGGGCGGTGGCCGCGTCGACGTCAAGGCGGCGCTCACCTCCCCGGTCACAGCCACCGGCACGATCATCCTGGGCCCGTTCGACCGTGACGCGTCCCCGGTGCAGCGGGCAGGGGTGGTCCGCTACTCCAACAACTCCGGCAACGAGGTGTCGCTGAACCTGCGTGCGGCGCTGACGACCAAGAACGGTACGGAACTCCCGGCGCAGACGCTGACGCTGGGTTCGAGCACCGTCCGCCTCGCCCCGGGCGCAACCGTCGAGGTACCGGTCGGAATCGACCCGGCGAAGGCGGGCCGCGGCTCCTTCTACGGCTATGTCACCGCCACGTCCACCGGCGGCGTCTCGGTGCACACCACGCTCAGCCTCTGGGTCCGGGCCCCGATGCACACGATCACCACCACGTCCTACGGACGCGACGGTGAGCCCACCGTGTGGGGTCTGCTGGACGTCTTCGGAGGGGACACCGAGGTCCGGTTCACCGACATGGGGGTCGCCGAGGTGGAGGAGGGCACCTATCAGATCGCCGGCACCCTTCTGGAAGGCGGAGGCGCTGACGGCGTCCGGGTAATCCAGGTCATCAACCCCGAGGTGAAGGTCACCAAGGACACAACCGTCACCCTGGACGCGCGCGAGACCAGGCTGCTGCGCGTGCGCACGCCCAAACCCGCCGAGCGGCGCAACAACCTGACGTACCAGATGTACCGGAAGATCGACGGCGTCGAGCAGACCCAGGGCATCTACTACGAGGACGGCGGCGGGGACGTAGACCTGTACGTGAATCCCACGTCCAAGGTCAGCGAGGGCGCGTTCGAGTTCACTTCCCGCTGGGACATGACGGCTCCCGAGCTCAGGGTCGAGGTCCGCGGCGCGGACTTCCGCATCGAGCCGTTCTACGCCAAGCAGTCACTTCCGTTCAAGCCCCAGGGTGAGCAACTGGTCGCCGTGGACGCGGGGACCAGGGACAACCCGGACCTGCGGCCCGGCACTGTGCGGGGCAAGCTCGCCGTGATCCGTGACGACTACGCGAAGGAAGGGGACGACCTCGCGAAGACCGCCGCGAAGGCGGGGGCCAAGGGCATTGCGATCGTCCTGCCCGAGGGGCTCCTCGCCTGGACCCGCTGGAAGCCGATGAACACCCGCACCGCTGTGCCTGTGATCAGGATGACCGCGGCCGACGGCGCCAATCTGCTGAACCACATCAAGAAGCGCACGACCGTCGTCAACGTGACGGGGACAGTGGAGAGCCCGTACCTGTACGACATCGCGGCGATCTGGCAGCAGTACATCCCCAAGGACGTGACGTACACCGTCACGGACCGCAACGCCGCGCAGGTCAAGGCGTCCTACGCCAACAACGGGCCACTGCACTGGACCAGCGAGCAGCGCTTCAGCTGGCGCCCCTACGCCGAGTTCGGCTGGGAGACCTCCCGCTGGGCGCCGACAGGCAAGGCCCGCACGGAGTACGTCACTTCCGGCGACACACAGTGGATGCACGTCGTCGACTTCATGACCGGCCCCGAGCAGTACTGGAGCGGCCCCCTGGTGTCGGGTCTGTGGGACGCTCCGCGCACCTTCACCACAGGTGAGAAGGTCACCGAGCAGTGGTACAAGGCCGTGGTGCGGCCGTCCATCCCGCGCGGCTGGAACCGTCCCGCCGTCCGCAACGGTGACGTTCTCAGCCTGTCCATCCCGGAGTACACCGATGCAGTGGCCGGCCACTGGGGCCGCAAGGAGGTTCCCCCGACGGACGGTGGCATCGGCGCGAGGGCCGGGACGTCCGCGGCGGGGGACGATCCGTCCTACAGTCACGGCGACACCGTATCGGCAGTCCTCTACCGCAACGGCAAGCGGGTCAGTGAGGCCGCGGACGCCTGGAGGGACTTCTCCGTCCCCGCCGGGACGGCCGACTACCGCCTGGATCTGACGACCGCGCGCGAGACCGAGTTCTGGCGGACAGGTACAAGGACCTCCACGTCCTGGACGTTCCGCTCCGGTACCGCTGCGCGGGAGACGCTGCTACCGCTCCTTCAGGTCGACTACGGCCTCCGCGCCGACCTGGACAACACCGTCGACGGCGGAAAGCGGCACGACGTCGACCTGACCATCAGGAACCAGGACGGGCTCGTCGCCCCCACGGGGGTCAGGCTGAACGTCGAGGTTTCCTTCGATGACGGCAAGAGCTGGAACGGGCAGGTCCGCGTCAAGGACCACGGCCACAACCGTTTCACCGCCACCATCGACCGGCCCGACCACCCGCGAAAGGGCGGCGCGTTCGTGACCCTGCGCGTCACCGCCACTGACAAGGCAGGCAACACCGTTCGGCAGACCGTGGAACGCGCCTACCAACTCGCCTAAGACCGCACATCCGACCAGCACGGCGGGTGCCGGGGGCCAGTGCCCCCGGCACCCGCCGTCGTCGCACCTACCCGCTCTTCAGGCCTGGCGCCCCTCCATTTCGGCCGATCGGGTGTCGTCGAGGTGACGGCCGGCCTTGAGGCGTTCCCGCAGATCACCTCCTTCCGGAAACCCCGGGACAACGTCCCCGGTGTCCGCTCGCGCACACGGACCTGGGACGGGCCCGTTAGACGCGCTGCCCGCCCGCGAGGCGAAGGCCCTGCGCGCCTACACCGTCGTCCTTCGGACCCCCTAGGGGCAGCCCGGTTGGTGGCCTGGCCATGGACGGACAGTGTGTTCTACACGGTCGGCTGTGGTGGGTCGCATCCTCAGCACCCTGTCCGTCCAAATAGACGACCATGACACCCATGCCGATGCGCTTCCGGGGTGGAAGGTCGCCGGATCTTTTGGGTCGGGGATTGGAGCCACCTTGTTGAAAACGCAATGATAGGGTAAAACGCGCTGGTGGCCAGCCCTGTCGCAGTGTTTCCCGTGTCCTGGGGCCGCGGCGGTCGACGGCTGTGCCACTCGCTTGGCCATGCATCGACACCATGGGACACCCTCTGGGAGGCAAGAGTGGGAACTCGGCGGACGACCCTTCCCGGCGTTGGAACGCAGTACGACGTCACCACCCGCGCGGGACGGCACCTCTCGGTGGTGGTCCACCAGGACGGCCGGCGCTTCCTGGGCTTCTACGGCGCCGAGGACCCCGCTTCGTGCCAGTTGTCGATACCGCAGCACCGCGACGCTCCCGACGCCTTCGTGACGGCGATCCTCCTGGAGCGCACCATCAGGTGAACAGGGCACGCGGCACGGCTGTACTGAAAGATCCCGCCCGGTTCGGGACGTGGCCGTTTCGGCTCACCGTGGTGTCCGGGCAGGGCCCGGACACCACGGCGGCAAGCTCCGCCCGGCTTCGTCAGCCAGTCCTACTGGCCTGTGCCGTGGGCGCGTTCGGA
>NZ_JBEYWO010000076.1:0-7936 GCF_040644455.1 Streptomyces sp. NPDC046977 | reverse complement strand
AGGCCGCCAGGTCGGTCAGCAGGGTGCGCAGTCCGCTGGGGTCGATGGCCCAGTTCATCGCCGTGAGGTTGTCGTTGGCGAGGTGGAAGGCGATGCGGTCACTTCGCCGGAGAACAAGGCCCTACGACCCGGCCGGGTCACAGGCTCTGGCCGCCGGAGATCTCGATGCGCTGGGCGGTGACCCACCGGTTCGCGTCCGAGAGCAGCGCGGCGAGCGCCGCGCCGATGTCGTCGGGCTGGCCCATGCGGCCGAGGGCGACCTGTGCGCCGATCCGGGCCCGCACCTGCTCGTTGTGGATCATGCCACCGCCGCCGAAGTCGGTCGCCGTCGCGCCGGGGGCGATGGTGTTGACGCGGATGCCGCGGGCGCCGAGCTCCTTGGCCTGGTAGCGGGTGAGGACCTCGACCGCGCCCTTGACGGCGCCGTAGGCGGCGTGACCGGGGGCGATGATGCGCGTCAGGCCGGTGGAGACGTTGACGACCGCGCCGCCGTCGGCAAGCTGCGGCAGCAGGGACCGGGTGAGGAAAAAGGCGCCCTTGAGGTGGACGGAGACCAGGTCGTCGAAGTCCTTCTCGGTGGTCTCCGCGAAGGACGCCGTCAGGTCGTGACCGGCGTTGTTGACCAGGTAGTCGAAGGTCGTCCTGTCCCAGCGGGACTTCAGCTCGCCGGCCAGTCGCGCGGCGAAGCCGTCGAAGGAGCTCGCGGCGCCGGTGTCCAGGCGCAGGGCGACCGCGGTCCGGCCCAGAGCCTCCACGGCTGCCACGACGTCCTCCGCCTCGGCCCGGTTGTTCCGGTACGTGATCACGACGTCCACGCCGCTCGCGGCCAGCCGCAGGGCGCCGGCGCGGCCCAGGCCGCGGTTGGCCCCGGTGATGAGGGCGATCTTCTGGTCGGTGCTCACAGCGACTCCTTCGTGGGTGCTCGACGGTGGAGATCGCTCCGGTGGCCTGCGACCTCACGCACCTCCAGTGGAGGCGGCGGAAGCCGGAGCAGCCAGTGCATCCGTCTTCCGCGGACTGCCAGTACCAGGAAGCGCGACGAGCCCGCCACGGCCGGCATGGGACGGCCCCCGGCCCCGCGTCCATGCGCGGGCCGGGGGCCGTCGCGGTGCCTCAGCCCGGGATCACCCCGGTGCCGGATCGCGAACCCGGGACACGGGGAGCGCACAATGCCGCCAGCGCATCCGCAGTGACCGGCGAGATCACACCCGTCTCCGTCACGATCGCCGTGATCAGGCTCGGCGGCGTGATGTCGAACGCGGGGTTGTACGCCTGCGTGCCGAGCGGAGCCACGGCGCGGCCCGCCACATCGGTGACCTCGTGACCGGGGCGCTGCTCGATCTCCACGGCGGCCCCGTCCGGGGTGTCCAGGTCGATGGTGGTGGTGGGGGCCACCACGACGAAGGGCACATTGTGGTAGCGGGCGAGGACGGCCAGCGGGTAGCTGCCGACCTTGTTGGCGACGGAACCGTCGGCGGCGATGCGGTCGGCGCCGACGAGGACGGCGTGCACCTCGCCGGCGGCGAAGAGCGAACCGGCGGCGTTGTCGGTGAGCAGCGTGTACGCCATGCCGGTGCGGGCCGCCTCGTAGGCGGTGAGCCGGGCCCCCTGGAGCAGGGGCCGGGTCTCGTCGACCCACAGCCGGCGCAGCTGGCCGCGGCGGTGGGCGGCGAGGGCGACGGCGAAGGCGGTGCCCTCGCCGCCGGAGACGAGCGCACCGGTGTTGCAGTGCGTCAGGATTTGGTAGCCGCCGCCGGGCAGGAGCTCGGAGAGCAGCTGGAGGCCGTTGCTGCCCATGGCGGTGCCGGCCGCGGCGTCCTCGGCGTGGAGACTGCGGGCCTCGGCGAGGGCGGCGGCAGCGGCGCGCCCGGGGTCGCCCTGGGCGTCCCCGGTCAGTGCGGCGCGGTAGGCGGCCACGGCGCGCTTGACGCCGTAGGCCAGGTTGACGGCGGTGGGCCGGGCGTGCGCGAGGGATTCGGCGGCCTCGTCGACGTCGTAACCGCGCACGGCGGCGAGCGCCACACCGTAGGCGCCCGCGACACCGAGCACCGGCGCCCCGCGCACGGCGAGGGTGCGGATCGCCTCGACGAGTGCGGGCACATCGGTGCAGACCAGTTCCACTTCCTCCGCGGGGAGGCGGGTCTGGTCGAGCAGGACGAGGACGGGCCCTTCCGGCGGCTCCTCCCAGCGGAGCGTCGGAAGCGGTTCGTCGGGGTTCCCCTTGGTTTCGTTGGCCAGAGATACCACGTACTGATCACCCATCTGCCCAGTCTGCCGTGAACGGCAGCACGTTTTGAACGGTTGCGGCGTACCGCATCCCCGGGTACAAGCCCACTTACCCCATGGCACGATTGCCACCGTCCCGGCGTTGAACGATCGGGTAGCGCAGTAACGAAGGAGCGATGATGAACGACTCTCCGGGCTGGGCCTCGCCCGGATCCTCCCCCTCCGACGAGTCGGGCCACCCGAACGGGCCCGACACGCCGCAGGATTCTGCGCCCCCGAACTGGACCCAGCAGCAGCCTCCGGCCGGCCAGTGGCAGGCGACCGGGAGCGGAGGATGGGGCAGCCCGCCCCCGCCGCCGACGTGGGGCGGCGCCGGACAGCGCGGCCGGCAGCAGCCCCAGTGGGGTCTTCCGCCCTCCCCCAAGCCCGGCGTCATCCCGCTGCGGCCGCTGGGTGTGGGCGAGATCCTGGACGGGGCGGTCTCCACCATGCGCGCGCACTGGCGGACCGTCCTGGGCATCGCCCTGGTGGTCTCCCTGGTCACCCAGGGCGCGTCGGTGCTCCTGCAGGGTCTGGCCCTCAGCGACAACAGCAGCATCAACGCCCTGGAGGACAACCCCGAACCCAGCCTCAGCGATGTCGCGGACGCCGTCGGCGGCAGCCTCGCGGGCGCCGGGGTCACCCTGGTCATCACGCTGCTCGGCGTGGTGATCGCCACCGCGATGCTCACCATGGTGATCAGCAGGGCCGTGCTGGGCCGGCAGGTCACCACGGGCGAGGCCTGGTCCGACGCCCGGCCCCAGCTGGCGCGGCTGCTCGGTCTGACCCTCCTGATCGCCCTCATAGGGGTGGGCATCGTGGCCGTCGGCATCGGCCCCGGGGTGGCAGTGGCCGCCGGCGGCTCCGTCGGTGCCGGGCTCAGCCTCGCGTTGTTCGGCGGTCTGGCGGCGTTCGTCGTCGTCGTGTGGCTGATGATCCGGTTCAGCCTCGCCTCTCCCGCGCTGATGCTGGAGAAGCAGGGCGTGGTCAAGTCGATGGCGCGGTCGTCCAAGTTGGTGCGCGGCTCGTGGTGGCGCGTGCTGGGTATCCAGTTGCTCTCCTCGCTGCTCGTCTACCTCATCACCTCGATCATCCAGATTCCCTTCCTGATCGTGGGCCTGGCGGTCAGCGGCGACGGCCTGTCCGCCTTCACCTCGCCCAACTCCGGCGGACTCGGCTGGTCCTACCTGATCGTCGTCGGCATCGGCGCCGTCATCGGGTCCACCATCACCTTCCCGATCAGCGCGGGCGTGACCGCCCTGCTCTACATGGACCAGCGCATCCGCCGCGAGGCCCTGGACATCGATCTCGCCCGCGCCGCCGGCGTCGGCGAATACGGGGAGCCGACGGGCGCGCCCGGCGCGAGTCCGGCCACCGGGGCCTGACGCCGGTGTCGGGGGGCGTACCGGTCACGATCCCGCGCGTCCCGGCGCGCGAGGCGGCCGAGGACGAACTGTCCAAGGCCGTCTACCACCAGAACGACCCCGGCCTCCTCCAGCGCGCCCTTAGTTGGCTGTGGCGGAATTTCGCCGACCTGATGGACAGCGCTTCCGGGGTCGCCCCCGGAGGCGCTGTCGGCCTGGTGACGGTGATCGTGCTCGTCGTCGTCCTGGTCGTCGTCCTCCGCCTGCGGCTCGGCAAGCTGCGGGCCCAGCCCACCGCGGACAGCGGCCTGTTCGCCGAGACGCCACGCACCGCCGCGGAACACCGGACCGCGGCCGAGGAGCACGCCCGCAACGGCGCCTGGACAGTGGCCGTCCAGGAACGCATGCGGGCGATCGTGCGCGCCCTGGAGGAACGCGCCGTGATCGACCCACGTCCCGGCCGCACCGCCGACGAGGCCGTGGTCGACGCCGGCCGCCACCTCCCCGACCACGCCGCGGCGCTCCGCGACGCCGCCCGCACCTTCGACGACGTCACCTACGGCAACCGTCCCGGCAGTCCCGAGGCCTACGCGGCCCTGCGCCACCTGGACACCCAAGTGGAGCGCGCCAAACCCCGCTTCGCCGAAGCCGCAGCAGGAGCGACCGGGGGCGCCCGCCCGTGACCACTGCTCAAGCTGCGACACCGGCCGCTGCCTCGACCTCCGCATCCCCCACGGCACATCAGCTCTGGAGCCGATGGCGTGCCGTACTGGCGGCGGGACTCCTCCTCGTACTCTTCGGCGTCGCCTATGCCGCCCTGCTGTCCGGTGAGAACCACCATGCCCTGGACCCCCGTTCTCCCGACCCGGCGGGAAGCCGGGCCCTGGCACAACTCCTCGACCACCGCGGCGTGACGACCACGGTCGTCACCACCACCGACGCCGCCGCTTCCTCCTTCGGCCCCGACACCACCCTCCTCGTCACCGTCCCCGACCTCCTGACGACTCGTCAACAGTCGCGTCTGCACCAGGCCATGGCGCGATCCGGCGGTGGCCGGACCGTCCTGGTGGACCCGAGCGACGCGTCCGTCGGCGTCCTGGCCTCCGGGGTCCACTACGCGGGACCGACCTCCGTGCAGACCCGGCGGGCCGGATGCGACCTGCCCGCCGCGGTCCGCGCGGGCGACGCCGATCTCGGCGGCACCGCCTACACGACCGCCGCCGAAGGGGCCGACCGGTGCTACCGAACCGCTGCCGGCAACCCCACCCTGCTGCGCCTCCTGGCGGCGGACGGCGGCGACATCGTGGTCCTGGGGACCCACACTCTCCTGCAGAACGAGAACCTCGGCGACCAGGGAAACGCCTCCCTCGCTCTCCAGCTCCTCGGCGCACACCCGCACCTCGTCTGGTACCTCCCCTCTCTCGATGACGCGGCCGCGTTCGACGGCGGCCGGCAGAGCTTCCTCGACCTCATCCCCGACGGCTGGAGCTGGGCTTTCCTCCAGCTCCTCATCGCCGCCGCACTCGCTGCGCTCTGGCGCGCCCGCCGACTCGGCCCGATCGTCGCCGAACGGCTGCCCGCGACCGTGCGCGCCGCGGAGGCCACCGAGGGACGGGCGCGCCTCTACCGCCGGGGCAACGCCCGCGCCCGCGCCGCCGAGGCACTGCGGACCGCGACGCGGGACCGGCTGGCCCCCCTTCTCGGTATCCCTCCGTCCCAGGCCCACGAGCCGGGCGTCCTCGCCTCCGCGGTCGCCGCCCGCCTTGACGATCCCGCCGCACAACCACATGTCACGCTGCACGGCCCTCCCCCGGCCGACGACGCCGCCCTGCTGCGCCTCGCCGACGACCTCGACGCACTCGAACGCCGCATCCTGCGCAACGAGAGGAAAGCAACCCCGTGAGCGCCGCTCCCACCGCCGACAGTGCCCGCGCCTCCCTGGAGGCCCTGCGCACCGAAATCGCCAAGGCCGTCGTCGGCCAGGACCCGGCAGTCACCGGCCTGGTGGTGGCCCTTCTCTGCCGCGGGCACGTCCTGCTCGAAGGCGTGCCCGGTGTCGCCAAGACACTGCTGGTGCGGACGCTGGCAGCGTCGCTCCGACTGGAGACCAAGCGCGTCCAGTTCACGCCCGACCTGATGCCCGGCGACATCACCGGTTCCCTCATCTACGACGCGCGGACCGCCGAGTTCTCCTTCCAGGCCGGACCCGTCTTCACCAACCTCCTTCTCGCCGACGAGATCAACCGCACGCCGCCCAAGACCCAGGCCTCGCTTCTGGAGGCGATGGAGGAACGCCAGGTCACCGTGGACGGTGTCCCCCGCCCGCTGCCGGAACCGTTCCTGGTCGCGGCAACGCAGAACCCGGTCGAGTACGAGGGCACTTATCCCCTCCCGGAAGCCCAGCTGGACCGCTTCCTGCTCAAGCTGGTGCTGCCCCTGCCCTCCCGCGAGACCGAGATCGACGTCCTCACCCGGCACGCCGACGGCTTCAACCCTCGGGACCTGGACTCCGCCGGCATCCGCCCCGTCGCGGGTCCCGCCGACCTCGACGCCGCGCGCGCTGCGGTCGCCAAGACGTCGGTCTCCCCCGACATCACCGCCTACATCGTCGATATCTGCCGTGCCACCCGTAATTCCCCCTCACTCGCTCTCGGCGTCTCCCCCCGCGGGGCCACCGCCCTCCTCGCCACCGCAAGGGCCTGGGCCTGGCTGACCGGTCGCGACTACGTCACGCCCGACGACGTGAAGGCCCTGACTCTGCCCACACTCCGGCACCGGATCCAGTTGCGACCCGAGGCCGAGATGGAGGGCACGACCGCCGACTCGGTCATCACCTCGGTCCTCGCCCACGTCCCCGTGCCCCGCTGAGACGACGGGCCTACCGATGTCACTGACCGGACGAACCGCCCTCCTCGCCGCGCTCGGCGCCCTCGTCGTCGGGCTGCTCCTCCCTGGCTGGCACGGCATCCTGATCGTCGAAGGCGTCCTTCTTCTCGGAATTCTGTGCGACCTCGCGCTCGCCGCGCCAGTGCGAAAGCTCCATTTCACCCGAACCGGTGATACATCAGTTCGACTCGGCGAGAGCGCGGAGATCATGCTCACGGTGACGAACCCGGGTCGACGGGCCCTGCGTGCCGCCCTGCGCGACGCCTGGCCGCCCAGCAGCTGGCGCCCCGGCACCGAGGTCACGTCCTCACGCCACAGGCTGACCGTCCCGGCAGGCGAGCGTCGCCGCCTCAGCACCGTCCTCCAGCCCACGCGCCGCGGTGACCGCCACGCGGAACGCGTCACCGTCCGCTCCTTCGGCCCCCTCGGCCTGGCCGCCCGCCAGGGGTCGCACCGGGTGCCCTGGACAGTTCGCGTGCTGCCGCCCTTCCACAGCCGCAAGCACCTCCCGTCCCGCCTCGCGCGTCTGCGGGAACTCGACGGCCGTACCTCCGTCCTCATCCGCGGACAGGGAACCGAGTTCGACTCGCTGCGCGAGTACATCCCCGGCGACGACACGCGGTCCATCGACTGGCGGGCCACCGCCCGCCGCTCGGCCGTCGCCGTCCGGACCTGGCGCCCCGAGCGTGACCGGCACATCCTCGTCGTCCTGGACACCGGACGCACCGCCGCAGGGCGCGTGGGCGACGCTCCACGCCTGGACGCCGCCATGGACGCGGCTCTGCTCCTCACGGTGCTCGCCGGCCGCGCAGGGGATCGCGTGGACCTCCTCGCCTACGACCGCCGGGTACGGGCCGCGGTACAAGGCCGCGCCGCCCGGGACATGCTTCCCGCCTTCGTCGGCGCCATGGCCCCGCTGGAGGCCGAACTCGTCGAAACAGATGCAAAAGGGCTGGTCGCGACGGTCCTCCAACGGGCCTCCCACCGCTCCCTGGTGGTGCTCCTCACGGGCTTGGACGCCGCTCCCATGGAAGAGGGCCTCCTTCCGGTCCTCCCCCAGCTCACGCACCGCCACGAGGTCCTCGTCGCCTCCGTCGCCGACCCCCGCATCGAGGACATGGCCACGGGCCGCGGCAACATCGACGCGATCTACGCGGCCGCCGCGGCAGAACAGGCCCGCGGAGAACGCCGCCGGGTCGCCGAGCGCCTCTCCCGCCACGCCATCACCGTCGTCGACGCCCCGCCGGCCGACATCGCTCCTGCTCTGGCGGACGCCTACCTCGCGCTCAAGGCCGCCGGCCGCCTGTAAAGGCGGTTGCCGCCACAACGCAAAAAAGCCTCAACCCCCGAGCGTGAGCTCGGGGGTTGAGGCTGAAGAATTGTTCGGCGGCGTCCTACTCTCCCACAGGGTCCCCCCTGCA
>NZ_JBEYWO010000075.1:0-10025 GCF_040644455.1 Streptomyces sp. NPDC046977 | reverse complement strand
GCCGGCCCCCCCCGCCGCCACCCTACCTAACGGCCTGGGCGGCGGCCCCCGCCGTACACGGATACTCTTGACTGGTGACCGACGCCCGAGAGACCGCAACAGAAGCACCACCGGCGCCGGTCCCGCTGCTGGACCCGCGCGAGGGAATCCCGCCGGTGACCGCCAGCCCGGAGGCCTTCGCCGACGTCGTGGCGGCCTTCGCCGCGGGCTCCGGACCTGTCGCCGTCGACGCCGAGCGCGCATCCGGTTACCGCTACGGACAGCGGGCCTACCTGGTCCAGCTGCGCCGCACCGGAGCAGGGACCGCGCTGATCGACCCCGTCGCCTGCCCCGACCTGTCGCCGCTGAGCGCGGCACTGGACGGCACGGAATGGGTGCTCCACGCCGCGACACAGGACCTGCCGTGCCTCGACGAGGCCGGCATGCGGCCCACCCGGCTGTTCGACACCGAGCTCGCGGGGCGCCTGGCCGGATTCGCACGGGTCGGACTCGGCGCGATGGTCGAGAACGTCCTCGGCTACGCCCTGGAGAAGGGGCACTCCGCCGTCGACTGGTCCACCCGCCCGCTCCCCGAGCCGTGGCTGCGCTACGCCGCGCTCGACGTCGAGCTCCTGGTCGACCTCCGCGACGCGCTGGAGGCGGAACTGCGCGAGCAGGGCAAGCTGGACTGGGCGATGCAGGAGTTCGAAGCCATCGCCGCGGCCCCGCCGCCCCCGCCGCGGATCGACCCCTGGCGCCGCACCTCCGGCATGCACAAGGTGCGCCGCCGCCGCCAGATGGCCGTCGTCCGCGAACTGTGGAACCTCCGCGACCGGCTCGCCCGCGAACGCGACGTCTCCCCCGGCCGCGTCCTCACCGACGCGGCCATCGTCACCGCGGCCCTGGAGCCCTCCGCGAACGCGCACGCGCTGGCCGCGCTGCCCGGCTTCGGGCACCGCATGGGACGGCGCCAACTGGAGCAGTGGCAGGCCGCGATCGACCACGCCCGCCTCATCCCCGAACGCGAGCTCCCCCAGCCGGGCCCCGCCTTCACCGGCCCCCCGCCGCCGCGCGCCTGGGCCGACAAGGACCCGGTCGCCGCGGCCCGGCTCACCGCGGCGCGGGCCGCCGTCTCCGAACTCGCGGAGCAGCTCAATCTGCCGCAGGAGAACCTCATCACCCCGGACACCGTGCGGCGCCTGTGCTGGGCGCCGCCGCGGGAGCGTACACCGGACGCTGTCGCGGAGTTTCTCGCGGATGCGGGGGCGAGGCGGTGGCAGGTCGAGCTCACGACGCCCATCCTCGCGGGGGCGCTCGCGGCCCACCCCTGAGGCCGCGCTGCGCTTCCTTGAGCCTGGGTTTTTCCCCCGCCCTCCCTCCCGTGTGCCCGGCGCGGTAAGTGCAGGCCCCGCTCCGTTTGCCGTGGGGTCGGTGCCGCGCCGGGGTACGTCCTCAGCGCTCGCGGGTCGGCCCCACATTGTTCGGCATCGACCACGCGGTCTCCGCTCGTCGCTTCCGGGCGCACCCCGCCACACCCCCTCCCGGGCCGGTTGGGGCGACTTACGGCCGGTGGGGTGTCTGTTGGCGGTGACGGCGGAGCAGGTCGTCGGCGCGGCGCTAACGGGTGCCCGAGCACGGTGCCGTTCAACACCACCCACCGGGGATCAGGCGCGGGAGCTCACGGAGGGGGCGGGGGAGTTGGGGGCACCTCCCAGCGGTAGCTGGGGGAGGGTGGTGTTCTGGACTGTGGAGCATATTTGGGTGCGTGACCCGGGGCACGCAGCCGAGAGTCCCTGAGGCACCTAAATGTGCTGTCCAGAATGGCAGCCCCGGAGGCCCCGAACCCGGCCCCCCAACAACGCGCGTCGGGGCGCCCAGACCTTGCCGGGCTGGGGGCACCCCCGGCCGAAGGTTGGGGGAGGGCGGGAGGGCGGGGGAAAAAGCGGGGAAGACACAACGTGTGACCCCGCACACCCGCACTGGGCACATCGGTTACCGATGAGTAGCATGGAGCCCGGAGCCGCCGTCTTCTGCCCGCGGCAAGCGAACCCGCATCCTGAGGAGAGCCAACGTGCCTCGTACCGCTAGGGACGTCGTCTTCGTCGACGGCGTCCGCACCCCGTTCGGCAAGGCGGGCCCGAAGGGCATCTATCACGAGACCCGTGCCGACGACCTGGTGATCAAGTCCATCAGGGAGCTGCTGCGGCGCAACCCCGCCCTCTCCCCGGAGCGGATCGACGAGGTCGCCATTGCCGCGACCACCCAGATCGGCGACCAGGGCCTGACCCTGGGCCGTACGGCCGCGATCCTGGCCGGGCTGCCCAAGTCGGTGCCCGGCTTCTCGATCGACCGCATGTGCGCGGGCGCGATGACCGCGGTGACCAGCGTCGCCGGCGGTGTCGCCTTCGGCGCGTACGACGTGGCGGTGGCCGGCGGTGTGGAGCACATGGGCCGGCACCCGATGGGCGAGGGCGTGGACCCCAACCCGCGCTTCGTGTCGGAGAAGCTGGTCGACGACTCCGCCCTGTTCATGGGTATGACGGCGGAGAACCTGCACGACCGCTTCCCGCACCTGACCCGGCAGCGCGCCGACGAGTACGCGGTCCGCAGCCAGGAGAAGGCGGCGAAGGCGTACGCGAACGGCAGGATCCAGCAGGACCTGGTGCCGGTCTCGGTGCGCCGCACCTCCCCCGAGGGCGGGGAGACCGGCTGGGGCCTGGCGACGGCCGACGAGCCGATGCGCCCGGGCACCACGCTGGAGAACCTGGCGGGCCTGAAGACCCCGTTCCGCGCCCACGGCAATGTGACCGCGGGCAACTCGGCCGGTCTGAACGACGGTGCCACCGCCTCGCTGATCGCCGCCGAGGACGTCGCCCAGGAGCTGGGCCTCCCGGTCAAGATGCGTCTGGTGTCGTACGCCTTCGTGGGCGTCGAGCCCGAGGTCATGGGCATCGGCCCGGTCCCGGCGACGGAGAAGGCGCTCGCCAAGGCGGGCCTGTCGATCTCCGACATCGGCCTGTTCGAGGTCAACGAGGCGTTCGCCGTGCAGGTGCTGTCGTTCCTCGACCACTACGGCATCGCCGACGACGACGCGCGCGTCAACCAGTACGGCGGCGCCATCGCGTTCGGCCACCCGCTCGCCTCCTCCGGCGTCCGTCTGATGACGCAGCTGGCAAGCCAGTTCGAGGAGCAGCCGCACGTCCGCTACGGCCTGACCACCATGTGCGTCGGTTTCGGCATGGGCGGCACCGTGATCTGGGAGAACCCGCACTTCGACGGAGGCAGCAAGTGACCACCACCGCCGAGCTCCTCAAGGCAGCGGCCGAGCTGTTCCCGGACGAGGTCGTGACGCAGGCGCACGTGCGCCACCTCGACCTCCCCCAGGACGCCGGGCGTTTCGCGCTCATCACCCTGGACAACGGCCTGGACCACACCAAGCCGACCACCTTCGGCCCGCAGTCGCTGGCCAACCTGAGCGCCGCTCTCGACCAGGTGGAGAAGGAGGCCGCGGACGGCGAGATCGTCGGTGTCGGCCTCACCGGCAAGCCGTTCATCTTCGCGGTGGGCGCCGACCTCAAGGGCGTCGAGCTGCTGCGCCGCCGCGAGGACGCGCTGGCCATCGGCAAGGGCGGCCACGACGTCTTCCGCCGCCTGCAGGGCCTCGCGGTGCCGACGTTCGCGTTCTACAACGGCGCGGCCATGGGCGGCGGTGTCGAGATCGGCCTGCACTGCTCGTACCGCACGGTCTCCGACGCGATCCCGGCGTTCTCCCTCCCCGAGGTCTTCCTGGGCCTGGTCCCGGGCTGGGGCGGCTGCGCGCTGCTGCCGAACCTCATCGGCGCGGAGCGCGCGGTGAGCGTCGTCATCGAGAACTCGCTGAACCAGAACAAGCAGCTGAAGGGCGGCCAGGTCTACGACCTCGGCATCGCCGACGCGCTGTTCGAGGCCGCGGACTTCCTGGAGCAGTCGCTCGCCTGGACCGCCGCCGTCCTCAAGGGCGAGATCCAGATCATCCGCCCCGAGGTGGACCGCGGCGCGGCCTGGGACGAGGCCGTCGCCAAGGGCCGTGCCTTCGCCGACTCCAAGGTGCACGGCGCCGCCCCGGCCGCGTACCGCGCGCTGGACATCATGGCCGCCGCCAAGAGCGGTGACCTGTCGGCCGGTTTCGACGCCGAGGACGAGGCCCTGGCGGACCTCATCATGGGCGGCGAACTGCGCTCCGGCATCTACGCCTTCAACCTGGTGCAGAAGCGTGCCAAGCGTCCCGCCGGCGCCCCGGACAAGAACCTGGCCCGCCCGGTCACCAAGGTGGGCGTCGTCGGTGCCGGTCTGATGGCCTCTCAGCTGGCGCTGCTCTTCGCGCGCCGCCTGGAGGTGCCGGTGGTCCTCACCGACATCGACCAGGAGCGCGTGGACAAGGGCGTCGGCTACGTCCACGGCGAGATCGACAAGCTGCTGCTCAAGGGCCGTGTCAACCAGGACAAGGCGAACCGCCTCAAGGGGCTGGTCTCCGGCTCGCTCGACAAGGCCGCGGCCTTCGGCGACGCGGACTTCGTCATCGAGGCGGTCTTCGAGGAGATCGGCGTCAAGCAGCAGGTGTTCGCCGAGGTCGAGGCGGTGGTGAAGCCGGGGGCGATCCTGGCCACCAACACGTCCTCGCTGTCGGTGAGCGAGATGGCCTCGAAGCTGGAGCACCCCGAGCGGGTCGTCGGCTTCCACTTCTTCAACCCGGTCGCGGTGCTGCCGCTGCTGGAGATCGTGCGCGGCGAGCAGACCGACGACGCGTCGCTGGCCACCGCGTTCGCCGTGGCGAAGAAGCTGAAGAAGACCGCGGTCCTGACGAAGGACGCCCCGGCGTTCGTCGTCAACCGCATCCTCACCCGCTTCATGGGCGAGATCCAGAACGTCATCGACGAGGGCACCCCGGTCGCGACCGCGGAGAAGGCCATCGAGCCGCTCGGTCTGCCGATGTCGCCGCTGGTGCTGCTGGAGCTGGTCGGCCCGGCGATCGGCCTGCACGTCTCCGAGACGCTGCACCGCGCCTTCCCGGACCGCTTCACGGTCTCGGCGAACCTCGCGGCCGTCGTCAAGGCGGGCAAGCGCGGCTTCTACGTCTACACCGCCGAGAACGGCTTCAAGCCGGAGCTGGACCCGGAGGTCGCCGCGCTCCTGGTGCAGGGCGACAGCGTGCTGACGGAGGATCAGGTACGCGCCCGCGTCCTGGACGCCGTCGCGCAGGAGATCGGCATCATGCTGGAGGAGGGCGTCGTCGCCGAGGCGCAGGACATCGACCTGTGCCTGATCACCGGTGCCGGCTGGCCGTTCCACCTGGGCGGGATCACGCCGTACCTGGACCGTGAGGGCGTCTCCGAGCGGGTGAACGGCAAGCCGTTCCTCGCCCCGGGCGTCGCGAGCGTCCCCGCGTAACACCGCCGCACGCGGGAAGGGCCGCCCGGGCTTCGTCCCCGGGCGGCCCTTCGTCGTGACGGCAGCCGGCCGCTACTTCGCGTAAGCGACCGTCAGGTCCCGTACGAGCGCCCTGCGTTCGTAGTCGTCGAGTTCGACCAGGCCGCGCTCGGTGAGGCCGCGCACGGTGTCGTCGACGGCCGTCAGCACGTCGTCCAGGACGGCACGGCGGTGCCGGGCGTCCAGGGCCGCCAGCCGGGCCCGCTCCATGGCGGGCGCGACAGAGGGCGCGTACGCGACGCGCACGGGCTGCGCGGAGAAGACCTCGACGCCCGCCGGGCGCAGGTCGCGCGCGAGCACGCGGGTGAGTTCCTCGGCGAGGATGTCGACGTCGCGGAGGGTGGGGCCGGTGCCGCGGAAGTCGTCGGCGGGCAGCCGGGACGCGCAGCGGGTCACGGCGGCCTCGGTCTGCTCCCGCAGGAAGCGCTCGTGCTCCTCGACGGCGAAGCAGGCACGCGCGGTGTCCCGGACCCGCCACACCAGCAGGACGGTGACGAGCAC
The DNA here is from genome assembly GCF_040644455.1 of Streptomyces sp. NPDC046977. Taxonomy (NCBI): domain Bacteria; kingdom Bacillati; phylum Actinomycetota; class Actinomycetes; order Kitasatosporales; family Streptomycetaceae; genus Streptomyces; species Streptomyces sp. NPDC046977. Next base: position 4,079 of record NZ_JBEYWO010000075.1, on the reverse strand, counting down.
CGGCGTGCCGGCGGAGTCGGTGGCCTCGACGGGGCTGCCGCGCCAGTGCCGGACGGTGATGTCCACCCGCCGCCGCGGCAGCAGCGGGTTGAGCCACAGCAGCCCCGTGCGCCGTACGGTGCCGCGGTAGGCGCCGTGCCGGGTGAGCACCCAGACGGCGCCGGGGCGGCCCCGGGCCAGGCCCAGCGCGGCGAAGGCCGCGAGCGCCGCCAGGATGACGGTGAACAGGTAGCCCAGCGAGTGCGGGTCGCCGCCGAAGCGCAGCGGGACGACGACCGCCGCGAGCGCCGCGGTGACGGCGAGGGCCAGCACCGGGATGCCGGGCAGGCCGCGTGCCGGACGCTCCGCGATGTCGGAGTCGGAGTCGGTGGTCGGCTGCGGGAAGCCCGCCGGGGAGAGCTGGGGGGTCGGGGACGGCGCGGGGATGAGCGGGCCCCCGGGCTTGGCGCCGGGCATGGGCGTCGTGTCGGTGGTGGTCACGAGAACAGTCGCCTCCAGGTCTCGGGTCCGGGGTGGCCGTCGGCCTCGCGGCCGGACCAGCCCTGTGCGCGCTGGAACGCCTCGACGGCGCGGCGGTCGGCCTCGCCCCAGGTGGGGCCGGGACCGGACCGGTAGGACGTGCCGAACCCCTTGGCGACCAGCCGCCGGCCCAGCGCGAGGACGTGGGGGCCGGATCGGCCGGGTCGGAAGGCGCCGGGTCCGGGGTAGGCCGGGGCGGCGCCGGCCGGACCCCGTGCCGACGCGGGGGCCGCGGCGGGTGCCGGGGAGGCGGGGCCCGGTGCTCCCCGCCCGATGTCGGCCCCGCGGCCGTCGACGAGGTAGCGCCATGTCGCCGGACCGGGGATGCCGTTGGCGGCCGGGCCCTTCCAGCCCTGCGCCCGCTGGAAGGCACGGGTGGCGCGCTGGTCCGCCGTGCCCCAGCGGGGTCCGGGCCCGGCCTGGTAGTACGGGCCGCCGCCGCGGGTCCGCAGCATCCGGCCGAGGCGGGTGACGTTGGCGTTGGACGTGCCGGCGCCGAACGACCAGCTCCCGGGGAAGTCGTCGAACAGGTCGCCGCCGGAGTCGCCGCCCTCGCTCAGGTACTTGTAGCGGTAGGGCCGGTAGCCGGAGTCCGGCGGCAGCGGGATCTCGGACATCTGGGTGTGCGGCGGGGCCTGCTCGTAGGCGTTGTAGGCGGTGTGCTCCTCGTCCGCCCAGCCGACGAAGATCCGCACGTGCGAGCCGCCGTGAGGGCTCCTGCGGCTCTGGTAGAGCAGGATGTCGCCGGGCTCGAGGTCGTCGACGTCGATGCGGTAGGCGAAGCGGGGCAGACTGCCGGTCCACTCGTTGCGGTTCAGTCCCCAGGCCATGGAGACGAAGCCCGAACAGTCCTGCCGGTAGCCGTCGCTCCAGTACTCGTTCATGCGGTACGGGACCTCGGCGTCCACCCAGGTGCGCGCCCGGTCCAGGATCTCATTGCCCGACAGACGCAGCGGGGCGGCGACGAGTTCGGGGCCCGCCTGGGCCGGCGCCGGGGCCGCGACGGTCACGCCGGGGACCGCGGCGACGGCGCCCGCCACGGCTACCACCGCCACTGCCGCGGGTGCCGCATGGGGCCTGGAGAACCGCCCTGACCTGCGCGCCGTCAACCGGATCAACCGTGCGCGGGCGCAGTCCTCGCACCCGCAACCGGGCCGCGGCTCGACGTCGACGAACACCGGCGGGGACATGCGCACCACTCCTCTGAATCGGATGCCACACGCCCCCCTTACCCCATTTCATAGGAAAAGCTGCGAAATGGGGTAAGAGTGCGCGCGATCAGCCGACCGGAGTGACGCTCTCGCTCGTGGTCGCGGACGGATCGGCGCCGGTGCCCGCCGTGTCCGTGCCGCTCGTGGCGGTGTCCGACGGGGTGCCGGTGCCGGCCGTCGTACTGCCGTCCGTGGCGCTCGCCGACGAACTCGGGCTGGGACTCACGGCCTGACGGACCGCCAGGTCCACGGCCTTCTGCACCAGAGCGCGCAGCCGCGCCGGCGTCAGCCCGTCCGCGCCGCCCGTCGGGGCGGTGACCGTCTCACCGTTGACCTGCACGACCGGCGCGGCGGTGAACCCGGCCTCGGTGAACTGCCGCTGGGACTTCTTCACCCAGCCGTCGTGGTCGCGCTCCTCGACGCACGGCACGAACTTGGCCTCGTCGATCCCGTGGGCCTGCCGCGAGACGGACTTGAGCAGCTTCTCGCTGTTGAGGCCGTCGTCCGCCACGTCGACGGGCTGCACGGCCCACAGCGCGTCCACGAACTGCGTGAAGTGCCCCTGGTCCTGCGCGCAGGCGGCCGCGTTGGCCGCGGCCAGGGCGCCCTCACCGCCGTTGGCGGCGTCGGAGGGCGTCACCAGGCGGTAGTCGATCTGGACCTGCCCCGCCGCCAGCAGCTGCGTGAACGTGTCCGCGTACTCGGCGGCGAACGCCTTGGACTCCGGGGCACGCAGGTCCTCGTACACCGTCAGCGTCACCGGCAGGACATCGGGCCGCACCGGAACGGCGAGGCTGTCCTGACCGGCGGCACCGGTCGGCGCCTTGGCCGTGTGCTCCTTCTCGGAGCGCACATGCGCGCCGATGACGGCCGACCCGCCGAACACCACGGCCAGGACGACCACGGTCCCGGCGTACGACCGCAAGCGCTTGGACTTCGTCTGCTTCACCGGGTCTTTCTACCACCGGGCCCGGTGCCCGGATGAGGGCGGGGGGCCGTCCCGGCGGAACCGGGGGCCGCCTCCCCGGCCACTGTGCCAGGCTGGTGGGTGTGAACGGCATCACCGTCCCGCTGGTCGTCGTCGACGCCGCCAACGTCGTGGGCTCCGTGCCCGACGGCTGGTGGCGCGACCGGCGCGGAGCGGCCGAGCGGCTGCGGGACGCGCTCGCCCCCTTCGCGGGCACAGGGCTCCCGGAGCGGGCCGACGTGCCGGAGTGGGCCCGCACACCGCCGCTGGAGCTGCTGCTCGTGGTGGAGGGCGCGGCCCGCGGCGTGGCCCCGGCCGCCGGGGTCCGGGTCGAGGCCGCCCCGGGTCCCGGCGACGAACTGATCGTGGAGCTCGTCGCGGACCGCGACCCGCCGGACCGGCCCTGCCTCGTCGTCACCGCCGACCGCGAACTGCGCGAGCGCGTGACCGCGCACGGCGCCGCGGTGGCGGGGCCGCGGGCGGTGCGCCCGTAGCCGCACCGGCTACGCGTCGTACACGACGGTGAAGCCGGGCGCCGCCGCCGCGGAGCGCGGCCGCCAACTCCGGAGCCTCGCGTTCAAGACCGACCCAGCCGGTGAAGCACAGCTCTGCGGGCATCGGGACCAGTCCGGTGATCGCGTCCCAGAAGGCGGACCGGTTCATGCCGTAGAAGGACGGGAAGCCGAGCTCGCGCTTCAGGACCGCGTGAAGGTCCCGATCGCCACGGACCGCGCCGACGTCGATCACCACCCGCGGGGGCGCCTGCGGCTCCGGCTCCTCGGGACGCCCCCAGAAGGAGGGCAGCCACCAGCAGAGCACCGTCCGGTCCTCGGGCCAGGGGCGGTGCGCCTCGCCCGTCCACTCCTCGAAGAGGTCCACGGCCGGATCGATCGGGCGCCAGCCGGGGTCCGGCGGCTCGTCGTCCGCCGGCGGCCGTGCGAAGCGCCGCCCGTACTGATCGCAGGCGCCGTAGGCCCGGACATTGCGCTGGGCCTCGGCCAAGGGGGCCCGGTGCGCGGCGCCCCGCCGGTACGGCCACCGCAGCCGCTCGGGGTCGTCCTCCCAGTGGTACACGGGGCAGACGACGTAGGTCCCCGGCCATCCGTCCCCGGCGTCGAGGACGAGGTGACCGCAGCACGGACAGGGGCGGCGGGTATCCACCGCAGCAGTGTGGCCGAGCGCGCCCGCGCGACGCGACCGCCTTCCGGCCCGGGGCTGCCCGGCGGGATGCCGGGCAGCCCTTTCGCCGCTTCCCCCGCGCGGCTTCGCCGTCAGCGGCTGCTCGTCGTCTCGATGTCGACGATGCGGTCGTACCGCTCCAGCAGCACGAAGAGCTTGTTCTTCTGCGTCGTCCCGCCGCTGCCGTAGGTCAGCGTGACGAC
>NZ_JBEYWO010000074.1:0-10970 GCF_040644455.1 Streptomyces sp. NPDC046977 | reverse complement strand
GTGGTCGGAGGCGTCGATGGTCCAGGTGAACTCACCGGCCTGCTCCGGCACCGTTGCCGTGATCGACTGATCCCCCTCCGACACCGGCGGATCCGACGGCCCGGAGTCCTCGGTGGTCCAGGTGAGGGTGAGGGGGGTGGCGGGCTTGGCTGCGTCGCGGGCTCCGCCGGAGGTGAACCAGTACGAGGACTGCCCGGTGAGCTGCTGGAAGTCCACGAAGTCCTGGGGGAACGCACCCCAGTACGCCTGGTTGGATCCGGTCTTGGCCGGCTGCCCCGTGGCCCCGGCCGGCACGGTCACCGACGTGCCGAGGTAGTCCGGCGTCACGGTGAACCCGGACGATCCCAGCTCCACGTCGCTGAGCTTGGCCAGCGTCACGGTGGTCGCCGGGAGCGGCACCCACTTGCCCGGGTCGTTCATGTCCGCCCCGAAGCCGCTGGCGGTGGCGGTCAGTGTCCCGGTCCCGTCGGCGTCGACCGTCAGCGTCGGGTCGGTCGCCGACCAGTACGTCAGACCGCCGTAGAAGACGGAGGTGAAGGAGCCCGTCCAGTGGATCGACGCGGTGTGCGCGGCCGTGTCGATGCTGCCGGTGCCCTTGCTGAACACCACCCGGTTGCGCGTCAGGGAACTCGTCGAACCCGCCGACACCGGGGCCCCGTTCGGGTCCTGGCACTTCGTCGCCCACGTCGGCGCGCTGTAATCACCGGCCGTGTTCGGCTTCTCCACGGTGACGTTCCCGTCCTGCGTGGAGTAGAAGCCGTCACCCTGCGTCCACAGACGCGACGACCCGGTGTTCCCCGCCTTCCCCGCGGACAGGAAGTTGCAACCGCCGAAAAACGAGCCACCCCCCTGCTCACCACTCAGCCCCCACGCGAACGACGCATCGGAGACGGACACCGAAGCCGCGGAAGCCGAACCGGCCCCAACGACCACCACACCCGCCGCCGACACCACACCCACCACCACACCGGTGAGGGCGCGGGTGACGAGGCGGGCCGTGCGGGGACTGATTCTCGCGCCGGTTCGGCGCGTGTTGATTCGGTACATTGGGTTCTTCTCTCCTGTAGAGAATCAGGCGGGTCACGTGGTGTCCCGCTGGTCAAGGGGCTGGGCGGGCGTGCCTGGCCCCTTCGGCTTGCGTGGGTGTCCGGCCCAGGCGGGCGGCTTCACCCCCTTTGCCTCTGGCGGGCTCTGTAGGGGCCGGCAGTCAGCGGTGAACGCCGGTGGTGCGCCTGCGGCGTCGGGCGAGGACGAGCAGGGCCGCGCCGACGGTAGTGCTGGCCGCGGAGGCCGCGGCGGTTGCGGCGGAGACGGCGCCGATGCCGGTGCTGGCCAGTTCGCTCGGCCGGAACTGCAGGTCGGGGACGAGTGCGGAGTCGTCGCCCGCGCCGACGGTGTCCGATCCGCCGGCGGTGTCGTCGGGGCCGAGGTTGGGCGCGGCAGCAGTCCCGGTGCAGCCGGTCAGGTGCACGGTCGCGTCGTCAAGTTCCTGGCCCTTCTGGTAGAAGCTGCTCCCGTTGAAGGTGAAGGCATTGGTGTCCTGGATCGCGGTGTGCATGGTGCGGGTGATGCCCGAGGTGCCGGGTTCCGCGGTGTCGCCGGACAGGTCGAGGGAGGCCAGTGCGACGTCGTTGCGCGCGTCGGTGGTGGGCTTGGTGTCCGGGGCGCTGACGGTCAGGCTGATGTCGGCGTAGAGGGTGCCGGTCCTGCCGCGGACGACGAGGCGGGGATCGGCGATCGCGATCTTGAAGTAGTGGGCCGGGTAGGAGTAGGTGACGCGGCCCGCGTACTGCGCGGTGAAGTCGTCGGGCGAGGTGTAGGCGGGGCTGGACTCGAAGGGCCACTGGTAGGTGCCGGTGGTGTTCTTCCCCACGACGGCCATGTCCTGGGCGAGGATCTTCAGCCCGTCGTCCACGGTGATGCTGTTGCCCGCGGGACCGCCGACGTAGGAGCGGAAGCTCCTCTTGAAGCCCCAGGTCAAGCTGCCACCCTTGACGGCGTCGGTGACCGCGCAGCCTTCGGTGGTGCCGGTCGTGCTCTGTGCCGATGGGCTGTGGGCCGGGGTGGCGGGGGACGGCGGGGTGGTGGAGGCCGCGGGTGTGCTGCTGGGCACGCTGGGTGTGGAGCTGCCGGTCGTGCTGTCGGTCCGGGTGGTCCAGGTGAGGGTGAGGGGGGTGGCGGGCTTGGCTGCGTCGCGGGCGCCGCCGGAGGTGAACCAGTACGAGGACTGTCCGGTCAGCTGCTGGTAGTCCACGAAGTCCTGGGGGAACGCACCCCAGTACGCCTGGTTGGATCCGGTCTTGGCCGGCTGCCCCGTGGCCCCGGCCGGCACGGTCACCGACGTGCCGAGGTAGTCCGGCGTCACGGTGAACCCGGACGGGCCCACGTCGACGTGGCTGAGCTTGGCCAGTGTCACGGTTTTGGCAGGGAGCGGTACCCACTTGCCGGGGTCGTTCATGTCCGCCCCGTAACCCGTCGCCGTGGCGGTCAGGGTGCCGGTTCCGTCGGCGTCGACCGTCAGTGTCGGATCCGAGGCCGACCAGTAGGTCAGCCCTCCGTAGAAGATGGACGTGAAGGATCCCGTCCAGTGGATCGAGGCGGTGTGTGCGGTGGTGTCGATGGTGCCCGTACCGTGGCTGAACACCACCCGGTTACGCGTCAGAGAACTCGTCGAACCTGCTGACACCGGGGCACCGTTGGGGTCCTGGCACTTCGTCGCCCACGACGGCTGCGCGTACTCACCGGCCGCGTTGGGCTTTTCCACGGTGACGTTCCCGTCCTGCGTGGAGTAGAAGCCGTCGCCCTGGGTCCACAACCGGGACGATCCGGTGTTGCCCGCCGTGCCCGCGGACAGGAAGTTGCAGCCGCCGAAGAACGAGCCGCCTCCCTGCTCACCGCTCAGCCCCCACGCGAACGACGCATCGGAGACGGACACCGAAGCCGCGGAAGCCGAACCGGCCCCAACGACCACCACACCCGCCGCCGACACCACACCCACCACCACACCGAGTACGGAGACGATGGGCGTGCGTCTGCTGGTTGTCCGGGTTGTCACTTCTCCCCCGTTTCGGTGGGCGTCGCGGTGCGCTTGCGTCGGCGCAGCAGAAGGAAAGTCGCCAGTGCGGCTACGGCCACGGCGGCACCGATCACCGCCAAGCGGCCTCCGCCCGTGGTAGCGGTGGCGTTGACGACGGTGGTCGTCGAGTCACCGGTGACCGGCGGGGATGCGGCGGGTAGGCCGGTGGTCCCCTGCGGAGCCGTGGGCGAAGGCTCCGCGGCAATGGAACTCGCGGCCGAGGGCTGTTCGGTGGGGGCGGTGGTGTGCGTCGGTGTCGCGTCTGGCCGGGGGGCCTTCGTGGTGGGCGCGTGCTTCGTCGGGGTGGTGAAGCGGACGGGCGTGAAGGTCTCGTTGTCGGGGTTGGCCACACCGTGCGCGCCGATGGTGATCACTCCGCACTGGACCTTGCGGCAGTCGATCTGCCGGATGCTGCCGTCGCGGCCCTTGGCGGGGAAGACCGCTCCCGGTACGACCAGGGTGGCGTCCCAGGTGCCGTCGGCCTTGAGAGTGCCGCCGTTGGCTGCATAGGCGGTCGGGTCGCCGGGGAAGGCGACGAACCGCTGGTAGCCGTGGTTGTCCTTGGTCTCGGAGTCCTGGACGTAGACGTAGTCCTCGCCGCTGGTGCCTCCCTGGCTGGGCTGCCAGGTGCCGCTGACGGTGCCGAACAGGACGTAGATGCCGCCGAAGCCGTTCTTGACGGACTGGAAGCCGGCGCCGTGCAGGCGCAGTTCACTGGCGTACTCGGGATCGGCTGTCGTCGGGGACACGGTGACCCGGGCGGCCGCCGTGGCGGGGGACGCCGGCACCAGGACCGCGGTGGCCGCCATCAGGGCGGCGATGAACAGGGCCCGCAGCAGGGGGCGTCTGTTCATCGGCCGGGCGGGTGGTGCCGTGCGGAGGTGGAGGGGTGTGGTCATGGTGTGGGCGTTCCTTTGCTGTGCCGTCGAGGTCCGACCATCACCGCGCCGCTGGCGGGGTGCCGGTACACCTCGATGGGAAGCTGATAGACCTCTTCGAGCAGTGGCTCGGTCAGTACGGCCGCGGGTGCGCCTCGTTCCACCAGCCGGCCGGCGTGCAGGACCGCGATCTCGTCGGCGTAGGCGGCGGCCAGTTGCAGGTCGTGCAGGACGGCCAGCACCGCCTGCCCGCTGTCGGCGCAGGCCCGGGCCGTCTCCATCAGCTGCTCCTGGTGGCGCAGGTCGAGGGCCGCGGTGGGCTCGTCGAGCAGCAGTACCGAAGTGTCCTGGGCGAGGACCCGGGCGAAGGACGCGCGTGCTTGTTCCCCGCCGGACAGCGTGGGGTAGCGACGGTGGGTGAAGCCGGTCATGCCGGTGGCGGTCAGGGCGCGGGCGATCGCGTCCTCGTCGTGGTCCTCGGCGTCGGTGCCGGCCCAGGGGGCCCGGCCCATTGCGACGATGTCGGCGACGGTGAACGGGAAGGCGAGCGTGGCGCGTTGGGGCAGGACCGCCCGCCGGCGTGCGAGGTCGGCCGGATGGGCCGTGGCGACGGTCAGGTCACCGAAGCGGACGGTCCCGGTCGTGGGGGGCTGGTCCCCGGCCAGCAGGGACAACAGGGTCGACTTGCCCGCGCCGTTGGGGCCGACGACCGCGAGCAGGGTGCCCGCGGCCAGGTCGAGGTCCACGTCCTTCAGCAGCCATGTGCCGCCGATCCGCAGGCCCAGTCCCCGGGCGGACAAGGCCACCGTTCCCGGCTCCGGCGGCTGCGGCAGAGGTGCTCTGCGGCCGGTGAGCCTTCCCAGCGTGGCGCGCGGGTTCATATCCATCCCCCCGCCCGTGCGCGGGTGGTGCGCAGCAGCCAGAAGAAGAAGGGGCCGCCCACCAGGGCGGTGAGCATGCCGATCGGAAGGTCGGCGTAGGCGATGACGGTTCTGGCGACGACGTCGGCGGTGGCCAGGAGCACGGCGCCGCCGAGCATGCTGGCGGGGATCAGGACCCGATGCCCGGGACCGACCGCCATGCGCACCAAGTGGGGGACGACCAGGCCGATGAAGCCGATGATGCCGCTGAAGGCGACGGCCGCGGCAACCATGACGGCGATGAGCACGATGGCGGTCACGCGGAGCCGTTCGACGTTGACTCCGAGGTGCCGGGCGGACCGGTCGCCGAGGGCGAGCAGGTCGAGTCGGCGTGCGAGCAGGCAGGCGCCGATCAGGCCGATCACGGCGAACGGCGCGACGCTGCCGACGTAGGCCCAGCGGCTGCCGTTGAGGCTGCCGAGCTGCCAGAAGACGATCTGGTCGCGGGCGGTCTGGCTGCCGAAGAACATGCAGAACGCCAGTCCGGCGCCGGCCACGGCGTTGATGGCGATCCCGGTCAGCACCAGGGTGACCACCTCGGTGCGCCCGCCGGACCGCGACAGCAGGTAGACCGCCAGCACCGCGGCGAGCCCGGCCAGGAAGGCCGCAGCCGGAACGGTGAACTGCCCGACGACGTCGATACCGGCGACGATCACGAACGCGGCGCCGACCGCCGAGCCCGCCGACACTCCCACGACACCCGGCTCGGCCAGCGGATTGCCGAAGACCCCCTGCATCAGGGCTCCGGCGGTCGCCAGGACGGCGCCGACGACGAGCGACATCACGACGCGGGGCATACGGATCTGCCACAGAGCCGACTCGGCGAAGGGGTCGCCGATCGGGTGGCCCAGACCGAGCGGCCCGGACAGGCGGTGCAGTACCGACGTGGCCACGTCGCCGAATCCGATCCCGTACTGCCCGAGCGCGGCCGAACCGAGACCGACCAGGACCAGGGCTGCGCCGAGCGCGGCGAACAGGGTCACGCGCGCGGTCCGTCCCGCGGGGGTGACCACCTCGGCGGCCGCGCCGGGGGGCCCGGCTGGGGCGGGTTCGCTCCTGGGGTGGGCGCCGGTGTCGAGTGCGGTCATGACGCCGCTCCCGCGTGGGACGGGGCCAGCGAGTCGGGTGCGTAGACAGCGCGGGCGAGCGAGTCGAGTACCGGGGCGGTCAACGGCCCGAAGGACAGCACCTGGTAGTCGCTCATGTCCACGATCCGGCGATGCCGCCCGGCCGGGGTCTGCGCGACGCCCGGCAGGCTCAGCGCCCCCTGGACGCCGCCGACGGAGCGCAGTCCTTCACTCATCATCAAGATGACGTCGGGCTTCGCCTTCGCCATGGCCTCGGCATTCAGCGGGGTGAAACCGTTGATACCGGCCTCACTCGCCACGTCGACCGCTTGCAGCGCCTTGATGAGCGAGTCCGCTCCGGACCCCTTGCCGAACAGGTAGTACACGCCGGCCTGACCGCGTGCGTAGAGGAACATCACGCGCGGTCGCCGCGCCGCGTCGGCCGGGACGACCTTCGCGATCTGGGCCTGCTCGGCGGTGATTTCCTCGTGCAGCCGGTCACGGAGCCGCTCGCCTTCGGCCTTCACTCCCAGTGCGGCGGAGACCTCGTCGACGAGGGTGCCGACGGTGTCCAGCGAGCGCTTGGCGTCGACCACGACCACCGGTACGCCGGAGTCACGCAGTTGGAGGACGACGTTCCAGGGCCCCAGGGTGGTGTCGGTGATGAGCACGGTCGGGTGCAGGGCGAGGATCGCCTCTGCGTTCAGCTGATGTCCGCCGCTGGTGACCAGCGGCAGCTTCGCGGCCGCCGGAAAGCCCGTCGACTGGTCCCGGCCCACCAGGTGGTCGCCCAGGCCGAGCCCGTACACGGTCGCGGCAAGGCTCCCGTACAGGTCGAGTGCCAGGATCCGGTCGGTGCTCTTGACGGTCACCTTGGTGCCCTGGACGTCGGTGACCGTGGCCGGCAGTACGGGGCGGGCCGCCCGGGTCACCGGGGTGATGTCGGCGTCCGCGACGGTGGCCGTGGTGGGACCGCTGTAGGAGCGGGGGTCGGCCAGCGGGCGCACCTGGTTCCACGGGACGGTGTGGCTCGCGCCGGTCCGGCCGGGACGGGTGGCGGGGGCCGGTGAGTTGCAGGCGGTGAGGAGTACCGGCACCACCAACAGCAGCCCGAGCAGAGCGCGTCGGGGCAGTGGTGTGCGCGGTGCGGGTGGCACGCCGTGGCCGGTGGCGGATGACGGCGGACGCGGGGGCCGGGGCTGTCTGTTGCCCGTCACAGGACTTGCCTCCATTGGGGCGACGGGGGCGGATCGGGCACCCGTCCGATGACGTCCGCGGCGCGCGCGGACATGGTGATGGACGTTTTGGGCATGCCAGGGCCAAGGTCCGGGCCGTCCTGAATCAACCCCCGTTGAATTTAGGTAAGGCTAACCTATCCATACGGTGGGTTGAGACCCCGGCCCCCCGCGGTCCGACTCCGCTCAGGCGGTGAGCGGAAAGAGCGCGTCGAGGTCGGCGAAGACGGCACTGTTCAGGGCGAAGGCGGTGCGGCATTCCTCCACCACGCGCTGCTTCTCCAGTTCGTCCACGGGCAGGGCGTCGAGGAGGGCGCGGTACTGGCGCTTGAAGGCGGCGGGGTTGTCGATGCCGTCGAAGACGTAGAAGCGGACGCCGTCGCCCTTGCGCTCCAGGCCCCATACCCTTTCCGCGATGCTCCGGATGACTTGACCGCCCGAGAGGTCGCCGAGGTACCGGGTGTAGTGGTGCGCTACGTATCCGGCCGGCCAGGTCATGGCCACCTCGGCGATGCGTTCCGCGTACCGCCGGGTCGCGGGCAGCGGCGTGACGCCATCGCGCCACTGGTCGCCCAGCAGATGCGTCAGGTCGCGTTCGAGAGCGGCGACCCTCATCAGTTCGGGCTTCAGGAAGGGGCCGGCGACCGGGTCCTGGGCCAGCGGTCCGGCGGCCTCCTCCAGTGCCTGGTACACGAAGAAGAGCTGCTCGGTGTAGCGGGCGTAGGCGTCCACGGCGAAGCGCCCGCTCAAGAGGTTTTCGATGAACGGTGCGTTCTCGGCCTCGGTGTGTCGATCATGACTCGCGGTGCGAATGACCGTCGAGAAAAGGGATGTTGTCAAGGTTCCTCCCTGGTCGCGCTCGCAGCCATGCTTGCAACTTAGGGCGCCCTAAGTCAATATGTTGCCGACGACCTGTCGGCATGATACATAGGTGAGGCTATCCTAACTTCGCAGGACAGGACCGGGCCCCGGAAGGCCTTGATCCGCCGCGCACGAAGGGGCTTGGGCTGCTCCACGTGGTCCACCGGCCCCCGAAGCACGGGGCGACGATGTTGTCGACGTCCGGCGAAGGCAGTGCCCGCATTGGCCATGACCGGCTCGCGGGCCGCACCACGGGGGCCCGGGGCAGGCCGCACGCCGGCCCCTCCAACAGCCGAATTCCCCTTCGACGAGCGGACTTGACAGTGCGTCCCAGACCCCTTCCCGTACGGATCACCGTCGGGCTCGCAGCACTCGCCACAGCACTGGCAGTGGCCGCACCTTCATCGGCCCGCCCACCTTCGGCAAGAGCAGTCCAATCGACGGCCACCGACGGCACCGTGGCCGCCCAGGCCGTCCGGACCGGCAAAGCCGCGGCATCCGATCCGGCGTTCGCAGCGCAGCCCCAGCCGCAGACCGTGCCCGACGGCGGCTCCGTGACCTTCTCGGTCGACTTCCCCGGCGCCCGCCTGTACACCTGGTACCGCACGGACGCCAAGGGCAGCGTCCCGCTGCCGGGCAGCAACACCGCGAACTACACCTTCACCGCCAACTACGCCGACAACGGCGCCACGTACTCGGTCAAGGTCTTCGACAGTGCCTTCACCCAGCACACCTCCGACGGAGCCCGGCTCACGGTCACCCCCGTCGCGGCCGGCGTCGTCGAAGCACCCCACGACACTTCTGTACAGGCCTACCAGACCGCACGGTTCACCGTCGGCGCCGGCGGCACCGGCCCGTTCACCTACCGGTGGCAGCGCCAGGACTCCACCGGCACGGCGTGGTCGGACATCGCCAAGGCCACCGGCGCCGACTACGCCTTCAAGTCCCGCCCAGCCGACGACGGGGTCCGGTTCCGGGTCATCGTCGACAACGGCCACGGCCCTGCGGCCACCTCCCCGTCGGCCGAGCTCAGCGTCATCTCCGGCGGGGGAAGCCTCGCCCCGGTGAGCCACGCGAGCCTGGAGTGGGGCGTCAACAACATCTACCAAGGCGGCAACCCGGCCAACGCCGGCTGCAACTTCTTCTCCGCCGGAACCCAGCAGAAATTCCAGGACCGGCAGGGCGACGTACGCATCATCCACCGCGTACCCGACGGCACCGCCCAGGGCATCTCCGACGCCACCAAATGCATCCCCAGCGCCGGATCGCGGCTCAACCAGCGCGTCCTGTTCACCGAAGGCACCGGAACCGCCAACCCCGTCACCGGTAAGGCGACGATCCACTGGGACGGCGCCTTCACCGCCAACGCGTACGCCGGCATGGTCACCTGGTACGTCGAGGACCCCACCCTGACGATCGCCGAGGACGGCACCGGCACGCTCACCGCCACCAGCGGCGGCATGGGCTCCAGCCGGGACAACCCGGGCGAGACCGAGCCCGTCCCGCCGCGCCAGGTCACCGTCGCGACCTTCGACCAGATACGCCTCGACACCACCACGGGACCGGACGGCGGGGTCCAGATCTCGCCGCAGTTCTCCGGCGTCGACTACTTCCCGCTGCACGACGGAGTCCGCTCCACCACCTCGGCCATCACCGGCTCCGTCAAGGAGGCAAAGCCCGACTGGGGTTCCTGGCCCGAGTCGTTCGTCGACTTCCAGTACGAGACCGGCCTGTCCAGCTACTGGCACACCAGCGGTCTCAGCGACGACCCCGACAAGCCGCCCTTCGACCTCTCGGTGCTCTTCGACTCCGCCCCGGACGTCAAGGACGTCCCGGTCATCCTCGCGAACCCCACCACGACCGCCGCCGCCCCCTACATCGAGGGCCGCGACCTCACCGTCACCGCCGACATCGACGGAGACGCCGACATCCAGTGGGAGCACGCGAACTCGGCAGGCGGGCCCTGGTCGGCCATCGACGGCGCGACCGCGGAATCCCTGACCATCCCGGCCATCGACTCCTCCTGGAACAACACCTACGTCCGCATCGTCGCGACCAACAGCGACGGCCAAGCCGCCTCCACAGCCCTGCTGCTGACCACCGCGCCGTACTCCACGCCCACCTTCTCCCAGCCACCACGCGATCTGGCCGCCATCCAGGGGACCAACGCCATCGTGACGTTCCATGTCACCGGCAACCCCGCCGTCGACCCCGACACCATCACCCTGGAGCGCAGCGACGACCACGGCACCACCTGGAAGCCCTGGACCGGCGCCGAGTACACGCAACCCATCGTCGGCGGAACCCAGCAGTTCACCATCCCCGCCATCCCACTCGGCGCCAACGGAGTCTCCGCGCGCATCGTCGCCGCGAATGCCGAGGGCGCGAGCACGGTCTCCGACACCTTCTCCGTCCGGGTCTTCCGGGCCACGGGCAAGCCGCAGATCGTGACACTGCCCGGCACCGCCGTGGACCCAGACGCCTCGACCCGGCTGACCCTCATCGGCGCAGGATTCGACATCCCCGACTGGCCCAGCCCCACGCTCACCTACTCCCTCGACGTCGGCCTCTTCGACACCGAGGTGTGGCAGCCAGGAAAGCCCGGGAACCGCAATTGGATCGCCACGTCCCCCGACGCCAGCGGCGGGCAGCTCTACTACGACTCCATGCAGACAAGCGGCGGCGCCTTCACGATCTCCCTGACCGTCCCGGCCGGGAAGCTCCTCCCCGGGCACACGTACGGCATCGGCGCCTTCCTGCGGCTCACCGACACCACGACATGGAAGGACACCTTCGACGACCGATCCCTGGACGCCTGGTCCGCACTGGCACTAACCACGGATCCGCCGGTGTCGGAGGGGGATCAGTCGATCACGGCAACGGTGCCGGAGCAGGCCGGTGAGTTCACCTGGACCATCGACGCCTCCGACCAC
>NZ_JBEYWO010000073.1:0-12024 GCF_040644455.1 Streptomyces sp. NPDC046977 | reverse complement strand
GTCCAACTCCACCTCCTCGACCTCCTCGACACCGACATCGGACAAACTCGCTGGCCACAGACCTGAAACGGTCACCCGCGAAGTACGGGTCTAGACCGAGTGCCGCACACCCCTCAGCAGCATGCCGGCCGCGCGCCGGACCTCCCCGGGTGACGGACCGGGCTGCGCCAGGACTCCGGCGGCCGCGGAACCCCGGGAGTCTCGTACGGGGGGTGCGGAGGGCTGAGTAGCGACCCGTCAGGGCGTCGCGCAAGATTGGCTCATGCCGGTTCTGATCGCCGCATGCGCCATGGCCATGACTCTTGTCGGTGGATTCGTCGCGCAGCGGGTCGGCGACCGCCGTCACCTGGTTCTCGGTCTTGCCGCCGGTCTCATGCTCGGCGTCATCGGTTTCGATCTGCTTCCCGATGCGCTGGCCGCTCAGCCACGGGGAGCGGGGGGTGGCCATTCACCGCGCTCACGAGAGCGAGTACGCGCCCCACACCCACGCGTTGGGGCATGCCCACGAGTCCGCGGAGGGAGTCGGTCTGGCGGCGGCGTCAGCGCTCGTGGGACACAGTGTGATCGACGGGTTCGCCATCGGCGCCGCATATCAGGCCGGCAATACGCTGGGGATCGTCGTCGCGATCGCGGTGATCTCCCATGACTTCGCCGACGGCTTCAACACCTACACGATCACCAGGCTGTACGGCAATGCCCGGCGCCGGGCTCAACTACTGCTCCTGGCCGACGCGCTGGCTCCGGTCGTCGGGGCAGCGATCACGCTGGGCTTCACGATCCCGACGGGGCTGCTGGGCCTGTATCTCGGTTTCTTCGCCGGCTTCCTGCTGTACCTCGCGACGTCGGACATCCTGCCGGAGGCGCACAGTCCCCATCCCTCCAAGGCCACCTTGTTGTTCACGGTGACAGGTGCTCTGCTGATGTGGCTGGTGATCGGGCTCGCCGACTGAGCGCTCACCGCGCCCACTGTGACTCCGAACGCGGAGCATGGCCTCCACCTCGGGTGCCTGTCATCGGGGCGGGACACGCGCCCGCCGGCACGCCGCGCGCAGGGCTGGACCCGGAGGTACGGTTTGTAAAGCCGCCCTGGGGTTGTCAACGAGCCGGGGCCCCGGCTTGTAGGCAACGCTGCCGGAGGGACGGGCAAGGAATTCCCAGAGGGCCGGCCCATCGCCTCGGGCTCGTCGCGGTGGCGCCGGCGACCTTGGAGGGGTCGTATGAGCTCCGACAACCGGGTTTTGATCGTAGGAGCGGGCCCCTCGGGCCTGTTACTGGCGGGCGATCTGGCGGAGGCCGGTGTCAGCTGCACCGTCGTCGAGCGGCGGGTACGGGACTCACAGCTCACCCGGGCGTTCGCCGTCCACGCGCGGACGTTGGAGCAACTCGACGCCCGCGGTGTCGCCGACCAGTTGCTTGCGACCGGCGTCCGCAACCCGGTTCTGCAGTTCCTGGGGATCGACCTGTCGCGGTTGCCGACCCGGTACCCGCATGTGCTGGTCACACCGCAGTACCACACCGAGCGAGTGCTCCGGGAACGGGCCGTTTCCCATGGTGTCGACATACGGGAGGGCTGGGAAGCTGTCGCGCTCGAGCAGGACGCGACCGGCGTCGACGTTCAGGTAAGGGCCGCGGACGGCTCCCCTCAAACGCTGCGCGCGGCCTATGTCGTGGGCGCCGACGGGAGAAACAGCATGGTGCGCCGATCGCTCGGCCTGCCGTTCCCCGGCCGCTCCGCGGTGAGGTCCATGATGCTTGCCGACGTCCGGCTGGCCGACCCCCCGACGAAGCCCCCCACGGTCGGGGCAGTGGGCGACGCGTTCGCCATCCTCGTTCCGTACGGCGATGGGTGGTTCCGCATCATGGCATGGAACCGCCACCATGAGATGCCGGACAGCGCGCCGGTCGATCTGGAGGAGATCCGGGCCATCGCCCGGCGGGCGCTCGGCCGCGACTTCGGCATGCACGATCCGCGCTGGATCTCACGGTTCCACAGTGACGAGCGGCAGTCGCCGCGCTATCGCGTCGGCAGGGTCTTCCTCGTCGGGGACGCGGCACACGTGCACTCCCCCGCCGGCGGCATGGGCATGAACACCAGCATCCAGGACGCGGCCAATCTGGGCTGGAAACTCGCTGCCGTCCTGCGCGACGGCGCCCCCGAAACCCTGCTCGACACCTACGAGGCCGAAAGGCACCCGGTGGGGCGCAGAGTGCTGCGTATGAGCGGCGCGCTGCTGCGCGGTGTCCTGACCACCCCGCGCGCGCTGCGCGGCGTACGGGACGTCGCCGCCCGGACCGTCCTGCGTCTCCCGCCGGTGGCCTCGCGGCTGGCGCGGGCGATGTCCGGCATCGACATCGCCTACGGCGCCCCGGCGGGCGCGGACCCGCTCACGGGGAGGCGTGCTCCGGATATCCCGCTCACCGACGGCCGACGCCTGTACGAGGTACTGCGCGGCCGTCGGTTCGTGCTGGTCACACCGGCGGACGCGCCACTTCCCGCTTCGGTGACCGAAGCGTGGGCCGGCACGGTGGAGTGCGTCACGACGTCCGGTCCGACCAGCAGGTCCGTACTGGTCAGACCGGATGCCTACATCGCTTGGGCCTCCTCCGAGCAGTCCGCACAACGCCGGGCGGACGAGCTGGGGCGGACGCTGGTCGGCCACCGCGGTGACGGGATCAGACCTGGTTGAGACCGCCGTCGACGAAGAGCTCGGTTCCGGTGATGAAGCTGCTCTGGTCGCCGGCGAGGAAAAGTGCCGCCGCCGCCGCTTCCTCCGGGTGGCCCATCCGCCCCAGAGGTATCTGGTCGGCGAAGAAGTCCCAGAGCTTTGCGGCCTCTGCCGCATTGGGAGCGAGCCCGGAGTTGCCGGGGGTCTGGATCGGACCCGGAACGAGGGTGTTCACTCGGATCTTCCGGCCCTTGAGCTCGTTGGCCCACGTGCGGGAGAAGGAACGAATGGCGGCCTTGGAGGCCGCGTAGACGCCGAACGCCTCTCCGCCGGAGCTCGCGGCGGTGGAGCCGGTGAGGATGACCGAGGCGCCCTCGTTCAGCAGAGGGAGGGCCTTTTGGACCGTGAAGAGCGTACCCCTCACGTTGATCCCGAAGGTCGAGTCGAAGTGCTTCTCGGTGACGGCTTCCAAGGGCGAGAACTCGCCGCCGCCGGCGTTGGCGAACAGCACGTCGATGCGGCGCCCCTGCTCGGACACGGCGGCGTAGAGGCGGTCGATGTCGTCGAGGTCGGAGACGTCGCCCCGGACGGCGGTGGCGTTCGGACCGATCTCGGCCAGCGCGGCGTCGAGCGCTTCCTGGCGCCGGCCGGTGATGAACACGTACGCGCCCTCGGCCGCGAACCGCTTGGCGGTGGCCAGCCCGATCCCGCTGTTACCCCCAGTGACGATGGCTGTCCTGCCGTCGAGCTGTCCCATGATCACGTCTCCTGTCCGGTGGAGGTCCGACCTCCACTGCTGTAGGCGTACGGCCCGCACCGACGCGGCGGGGCACGTTATGGACTGTACGGTAAAAAACTCGATGCTGGACGGAACGGTCAAAAACTATGACGCAGCCCACTCGGCGCTCGACGCGGACGGCGGGCGGGCGGCACCGCGGCGGGTCGGACCGCCTCGGTGCCGCCCGATGGAGTCGTCCCAGCGCCGACAGGGGGCCCTCGCCCTGCCTGCCGCCCCACCCAGGGGCGCCCGGGACGGGTCAGCCCGCCTCGTGGGAGGGGGTGCCCCCTGAAGATGAGGGCCACCGCGGAGCGTGCCGTCCGCTCCAGCGCCGCCGCATCGACGCCTGACTTGGTGATCGAGACGAGGTACCGCCCCCGCCGCGCCACGGGCGAGGTCGTATATGGCGTACCCGCGAAACCGGTCGCCCAGGACGGTCCCGTACGACGTCCAGGCCCCGGTCGGCGGCCCGCGAAGGCGACCCCGATCCCCGTGTGCGGCCACGATCGCACCCGGGGGGGCGGAGCATGGGCCCCGTCGCAATTCAGCTCGACGGCCTGCCCCACCATCGGCCGCAGCGCACGCGGTCCCGTCCTCGCGCACGTCCTGGCCGCGCGCCCGGACGACACCGACTGCCGGGTCCGCATCGCCGCCGCGCACGGCCTCGCCCACGACGACGAGCACTGCACAGCCTGGATGCCCGTGCCGAGGCCGTCGGCCTGCCACGCACTGCCAGGCGACCCAAAGGGGCGGCACCGGGCGCACGTAATTCCTGCAGGCCAACAGGGCCGTCTCAGTATGATCCGGCGCATGTCCTGGATACGACGCCGCGGGCGCAAAGCCGAGCAGGCCGGAAACCGCCTGCCCGACCTGGAGTTCCTCGCCCTGGTGAAGGCGGGCCTCGAGGCCCTCGCGCCCGGCGTGACCGAGGGCGCCGAACTCAAGGGCAACTCGCTGCTCAGCCCGCACGGTTGGGCGGTAGCGGTGACTCCGCCCCAGCACGGGGGCGGCCACCACTACGACCTGGTCGCGCTGCCCGACGTGAGTCTCCAGCCGGACGTGCCCTGCTTCACGGACTGCGTCGTGGCGGTCGGAGCCGATGCCCGTGACGCCGCAGACACATGGGTGCAGACGGCCGGCGCGTGCCTGCTTGAACTCCTGGACCAGCACGGACGCTTCGCGGCGCAGGAGGGCCCCGAGCACGAGCGAGGTGTGACCGACTGGCACTCGATCACCTCCGGCGCCGTGGCCTTCGGTCTCGACCCCACCGAGAACCGGCGCATGCAGGCCGCCCTGCTGGAAGCGAACGTCCTGCACCGCGTCGCGGACACGTTCACCGCGGACCTGGAATCCCCCTTCTTCAACGGCGTCAAAGTCTTCTACGGCGGCCGACCCGGCTCGATGGAGGCCGAGATCCGGGTCAACGGCACACGCCACGAAGCCGCCTCCGCGGCTATGGCGGCACTGAACCTGCCCGAGCCGACGACGTTCACGGCGGTCCGCTACTACGCGCTGCTGCTCCCGACTTCGGCCGAGGACCCCGCGCGGAGCGGCGCCACGACCGGCCCCGATCCCCACCACGCCCACGGTGCGCAGTGCTGCTGCGGCGGGGCGCTGGACCCGGAACACCCGGGCTTCGACTTGGCTCTGCCCCACCTTGTCGCCGAACTCCCCGAGGAGGAGCGGGCGAAGAGCGTACGCGTCGCCACCAAAGCCATGATGGTCGTGGACGGCGTCGGCAACTTCCTCAAAGCACGGCTCCCGATCCCGCTCCAGGACGGCCGCACGGTGGTCTACCTGGTCTGGATCCACCTCCAGGCCGAGGTGATCGAGGAATTCGTCACCCGTGTCCACGACGGCACACTGCCCGGGCGCCGCTTCGAGGGCCTGCTGTGCAACGCGGTCGGGCCGTGGGGCGAGGAAGTGCTGCGTGCGCCGGTCGTCCTTGAGAGCCCACCGGCCAAGGAGGAGGGGAGGATCTCCCGCTGCGAGGTGGTCGACTCCACCCATCCGCTGCTGGCCGCGGTGCTGAACGACCGCTGGCCCGCGGAATTCGTCCTCGGGGAGCGCGATCGCCGATCGTAGGTGCCCTCAGCGGCAACCCCTTGTGGGCGCTCTCCTGACCCGCGTTGAGGCACGTCGTCGGTGGCCCTGCTGACCACACGCATGGCTATGCCTTTGTCTCGCGCGCCATCATGTACGTGTTCCCGATGTCGGGATCGCCGTAGAAGAAGAACAACTGCACATCGTCGTGCTGATCGCGGCCCACGAAGAAGGACCAAGTGTAGGTCGACGGGGGTTGGGGGTCCGAGGAGTCGGCGGACCTCGAGGGGGAACGGCTGTCCACCCGGGTCCGGGCTGTCAGCACGAGTCGGACGACCTGTCCGCTGTCCCTGTCCTTCAGTTGCCAGGTTCCCGTACCGGAGAGACGCCAGCCCTCCTCGAAGTCGAAGTCCTGCCCGTCGAGCTTTTCAACACGAGCCACCCCGTCTTTGCGAAGCACCATGCGGGTACCCTCGACGTTTTCCCAGGCCCCTGCGATCTCGGCCGCCGTGGTGTCGTGGACCCCTGTCCCCCCGTAGTACTGATACGGGCCGGCGCATGCCGTCAGGACAGCCAGAACCACCGTCAAGCCCCCGATGGCCGCCCCCCACGCATGCAGCCTGCTTCCAGCGCCCACCTCGACCTCCCCGCCCTCAGCCGGTCTCGGCCAACCGATAGATGTGGGCCGTGGAGACGTACCTTGGCAGAAGAGTTGAACACGTTCAACTTTCCGACGGGAAGGGTCACATCCCACTCCGCCGGAGCCGAGCCATCAGAATGTGCACGAACACGCAGGACGGGAGCGATGTATGGAACTGACAACGATCGAGCGCTCTGCCGGTGCCTTCCAGAAGCCGGTCGGCGCGGCGGACCTTCAGGCGATCTGCCATCGGGCCTTCGGACGCCGGGCGCGGGTGGTATCGGCCGTCGAGCTGGGTGGCGGCATGTACAACAACACCTTCCGTGTGGCGGTGACTGGGCAGGATCGACCGGTGGTTGTGCGCGTCGCGCCCGAGCCGGGCCTTCAGTTCCGCTCCGAGCGTCAACTGATGCGCAACGAGTACGCCAGCATTCCCTGGCTGTCGGTCATCGCACCCCTCATGCCCAGGGTGATCGCGACGGACTGGTCGCACGAGGTCATCGGTCGTGACTGGATGATCCAGACCCTGCTGGACGGATCGCCCGCTGCCGGTCCTCAGGGTCTGAGCGCGTACCCACGTCCGGCGTGGAGGACGTTCTTCCGCCAGATGGGCACGATCGCCGGCAGGGTGCACGGCGTACGGGGCCCGCATTTCGGGCCGGTTGCCGGGCCCGGATACGCGACGTGGCGTCAGGCGGTGATCGCGTCCCTGGAGGACATCGCCACCGACCTGGACGCCGAGGGTCTGAACGCGGCCGACATGCGCCAGGTGGTGGCAGTCGCCATGCAAGAGCCGGCCCTGGACGACATCACCGAACCGCGCCTTCTCGCCGGCGACCTGTGGATCGTGAACGTCATGGTCGCCGAAGGCGCCCCTGAGCCGACGATCAGCGGGGTCCTCGACCTGGACCGGACGCTGTGGGGCGACCCCGCGGCCGACTGGACCATCCGGATGGCCCTGGCCAAGCCCGGCACGGAACGGGACGCGTTCTGGGACAGCGACGGCTACGGCCCGCTGGACCGCTCTCCGGCGGCAGTCCGGCGCTCACTCATCTATCAGGCACGCCACCTGGGAGCCGTACGCCTGGAGCACCACCGTCTGGGGAATGCCGACGGCGTGCGGAGCACCTACGACGACATGGCGGCAGTACTGACCGAGCTGTACTGACCGGACCGGCACCCTGCACAGAATGGCGGGCCGTCCGCACGGCTGACGGCCTGGTGCGGGCGCGATGGCAGGATGACTCAGAGATGATCACAGACGGCCGTGAGAAGACAGGAACTGCGATGAGCTCGGAAAGCCGGCCGACGCGTCGGGTCGTCCTCGGGACGTGGCCCACTCCGCTGGAGCCGATGCCGCGGCTGGCCCGTGCGCTCGGCCTCGGCGCCGATGACCTGTGGGTGAAACGGGACGACCTCACCGGCCTGGGCGGCGGTGGCAACAAGGTGCGCAAGCTCGAATGGACCTGTGGTCAGGCCGTCGCCGAAGGCGCGAACGTCCTCGTCACCACCGGGGCGCCGCAGAGCAACCACGCGCGCCTGACCGCTGCCGCCGGGGCCCGGCTGGGACTCGACGTCGTCCTCGTCCTTTCGGGGACACCCGGTTCCTCGACGTCGGGCAACCTCGCGCTCGACGGTCTGCTCGGTGCCACGATCGTCTGGGCCGGTGACGTGGACGATCGGGAACTCGCCGCGGTTGCCGACGACGCGGTCGCACGTCTGCGGCGGCAGGGCGCTGTGCCGTCACTGATCCCCTTCGGGGGTTCGAACGTCACCGGCGCGCGCGGTTACCAGGAGTGCGGCCGGGAACTGCTCGTACAGGCACCCGATCTGGCGACGGTCGTCGTCGCGGTCGGCTCCGGAGGCACGATGGCGGGCCTGCTCGCCGCGCTGGGCACAACACGGGTCATGGGAGTCCACTGCGGAGCCGTCGCGAATCCCGGGCGGGCGGTCGCCGACCTGGCCTCCGGTCTGACCGGGGGAAACTGTCCGCCCGAGACGTTGCGGCTCAGGCTCGACCAGGTCGGCGAGGGCTACGGGTCCCTGACCGGGGCCACGCTGGCGGCTCTCACCATGACCGCGCGCACCGAGGGCATCGTGCTGGATCCGGTCTACACCGGGCGGGCGATGGCCGGCCTCGTCGCGGCGGTCGAGGAAGGCGAGGTACGCGCGGGACAACGCACGGTCTTCCTGCACTCGGGCGGCATGGCCGGTCTCTTCGGCCACCCGGCGACCCTCACGAAGCTCCAGGAGACGCTGACGGATCCGGCCCCGCGGACCATCCGACCTCCGGCGTCGTAGAACGCCAGTGGCGGCGAAACGAATTCCCGGCACGCCCACATGCCAAACGGGCATGACAACGCACCCCCCGTTGGTTGACGTACACGCAACGTTCACACCACGTCCCGGTGGGACAACCCGCCCACCGGCCGAACCACAGCAACGGGAGACGCCATGCCAGTCTGCGGGGAATGCAAGCACCCCGTGCACGCCCATGCCGGTGCCGCGCAGGGCGGTCCCGACCCCTCGGGCCCTGGCTGCGCCGCCAGTTGCGGTGTCTGCGAGACAGAACTCTCCCGGTCGGCCGGCCCGTTCGAAACCGTCCGGACCGCTCCGGCATATGCACGGATCGTCCTGCTCACGCCGCACGGCGTCTCCACCGTCGAGTGCGCCGTGGAGCCCGCGGTCAGTCTGCGATGCACCACGGACGAAGGAACGGCCGCCCTGGCCCTGGGATCGTGGCTGTTCACCACGGATCCCACCAGGTACGACGAACTGGAGATCCCGCTGCTCCAGTTCGCCTACAACCCCGGTCAGGAATCGTTCGCAGCCGAGGAGATCCTGGCCCTGCGCGCCTTCGTCGCCGAGCAGCAGGGCACCGCGCGCTGGAACGACGCCCTGACCACCCTGCTGGCGAGGCTGAGGAGCACCGCGGCAGCACTGCACCAGCACACCGCCGACGCAACAGCGGGCTGACGCCGACGACGACCTCGAACCGTCGCGACGGCCCGGTGCCCATCGCCTGTCAGGCGGTCGTCGCGGTGAGGAACTGCGTCTGGATCCGGACCGCCTGGTCGGCCACGGGCAGCTCGAAGTGGTCGACGGCTGTCGCTTCGTCGGCGTTCTCCACCTGCCAACCGTGCTGGTCGAACAGGGTGAGCCAGGCCTCGCGGGTCATGATCGTGTGCAACGGGCCGTCGCCGGCGAACATCACCTCGTCGACGGTCGTGACAACGAGCGCGGAGTCGAGGCCGGCCGGGTGCGTCTCGGCGGTGAGAGCCAGGGTGCTGCCCTGGGCGGCGCGGTGGGAGATGCCGGTCATGAGCCGAGCCACGTCTTCGGGCTTCAGGAACAGGACGAGGTGCTCCGCGATGAAGAGGGTCGGTTGGTGGGCGTCGTGCCCGGCGCGCGCCAGAACATCGGTGACGTCGTCGGTCGCGAAGTCCACTGGGACGAGGGTGGCGTGGGCCGAGTCGGTGTCGAGGGCTTCGAGGCGCCGCGCTTTGTCGGCGGTCGTGTGAGGCAGGTCCAGGTCGAAGAACCGGACGCCGGAGTGCCTGAACCGCAGTGCTCGATCGTCGTAACCGGCCCCGAGGTTGACGATCTGGCGGGTACCGGCCGCGAGGGCCTCGATGACGAGCCGGTCGAAGTAGGGGGCGCGGGGCGCCAGCAGGCCCACGGACAGGGAGATGTCGCTGGGCTCGCCGTCCTGGTCGATGGCCCGCAGTCCCTTGACCAGCGCTCGACCGGGGACGGGGTCGCCGTCGGGGGTGTGCGGGCGGTCGAGCTCGACACGTCCCAGAGCGCACACCTCACGGATCATGGTCAGGGTCTTGTCTGCTTGCGTAGTCACGGGGATGCTCCGTTCGCGTGGGTGCGCGCCCCGGCCGGCAGGCGGCGGCGCACCGTTGGCGTGTGGCTTGATCAGAGGTCCTGGCGGTTTCCGCGCGTCGGTCAGGGCGTGTCGACGTGCGGCAGGTCAGCGGTGATCTTGTCGAGGAGAGCCTGCAGGGTGGCGCGCTCGGCCGTGGTGAGGGGCGCGAGGATCGACTCGTCCACAGCGACCATCGCCTGCTCGTGTCCTGAGATGAGCTCGGTCCCGGCGTCGGAGGCGAAGACGCGTTTGCTGCGTTCGTCGCCGTTCTCGAAGCGCCGCTCGACCAGTCCGCGCGCCTCCAGCCCGCGCAGGACACCGGAGACGTTCGCGGCGGTCGTCCGTGTCGCCCGGGCGATGTCGCGCTGGATCGCCCCGGGGTGTGCAACGAGGTGGTTGAGCACGAATGCCTGCTGCACGCTGAGCCCGCGGGAGCGGATCCACTCCTGGCCCGCCCGCATCTGCGCCCAATTGATCACCTTGAGCTGTTCGAGCGGACTGGCGTGTGTGCTTCCGGCAGCGTCCTCGACTGTAGCCACACCTCGAAGCTAATCGTTAAGGCCTTAACGGTCAAGTCCCGAACTGATGCACCGACCACCTTCCGGGCAGGCCTGCCCCTTCAGTGCGCGGTGCACCGTCGCGGGGTATCCGGAGGGCGCTGCGGACGCCGCGGCGGACCGCGGACCCTACGGCCGCGACTGACATCGCGTCAGGACCGACGACTTCATGTCCAACTGATTGGCATATGAAAAGGCAATCCTAAATGCGCCTGACAAGCGCCTCCCTTCACGCCGTGGCGCTCACCTGAAAGGTAGACATTTTGGCTTGAGCCTTGTCGTGCAATCACTCTGATGGGTTACTACAGATGTCCGTGCCAACGGCTTTCGACTTTGCAGGCGGACGTGGGCAATCCCCTGATCAGGCGGCAGCTCACACCTGACAGGCTGTTCTCCCTCGACAGGCCCTCCAGCTCGACCGACAGGTGCGCACTGCCGGTCGGGGCGACGCGTACGAGGCCGATCGGGTTCACCACTTGGCCAGTGGAGACGAGAGCTGATTTCCACCGCCAGGTACGTGTGCGGACCGAAAGCCCTCATCACTGCTCGGTTATGCGGCGCATTCCGAGCGAGGAGGAACACGTCATGCCCATCAGTCCGAACCAAGGGTCCAGCGGTGGCGGCACAACGGTCACCATCACCGGCGTCAACCTCGCGGGCACCACGGCCGTGCACTTCGGAACGCGGCTCGCGACGATCGTCGGCGTCACGCCCACCAGCGTCACCGTCATCGCGCCGTCCGGCAACGGGGCGGTCAGTGTCACCGTCACCACTCCAGGTGGAACGAGCAACCCGCTGCCCTTCTACTACATCGGGGCGCCCTTCAAGCAGAGCATCAGCCCGACCGGTGGATCGACGGCGGGCGGGGAGACGGTCACCATCAACGGCACCGGCCTGTACACCGCGAGCAGCGTCGCCTTCGGCGCGAACTCCGCCGTGCCGACCGTGGTGTCCGACGGGCAGATCACGGTCACCGCACCAGCCGGTTCGACCGGGTCGGTGAGCGTCAGCGTCACCACCGTCGGCGGCACCAACAACGGATTCTCGTACACCTACTTCGACGCCCCCACGCTCACGACCCTCACGCCGACGCAGGGGCCGGCCTCGGGCGGCACCTCGGTGACCCTGGTCGGCACGGCGCTGACCAGCACCACCGCGGTCACCTTCGGCGGTGTCCCGGCACCCTTCAGCGTGATCAACGGCAGTGTGGTCTCGGCGGTCGCTCCGCCCGGGACCGCCGGCGCCGTCGACGTCGTGCTGACCGCCGACGGGGGCAGCGCGACCGCGACGGGCGGGTTCAGCTACGTCGCGGGTCCCGGTATCTGACCCCCTCCGTGCCTCCCGGGCCCCGGCCCGGACGACCCGCACGGGGCGGACGTCCGGCCCGTGCGGGCCCGAGCAGGACAACGACAGGCCGCCGGGCCGAGCCGAGCCCCTACGGAGACGGCGTGGAAGGCAAGACCCGC
>NZ_JBEYWO010000072.1:0-12478 GCF_040644455.1 Streptomyces sp. NPDC046977 | reverse complement strand
GTGAGGTCGAACCGCTCCAGCAACTCGGCGGCGGTGCGCCGTCCTTCCTGCTTGGGCAGGTGGTGCAGGTCGGCCATGAGGAGCATGTTCTCCTCTCCGGTGATCAGGCCGTCGACGGCGGAGAACTGCCCGGTGACGCCGATCGCGGCACGCACGCCCTGCGGATCGGCGGCCAGGTCGTGGCCCGCGACCTGGGCCTGTCCGCCGTCCGCCGAGATGAGCGTGGACAGGATCTGCACGGTGGTCGTCTTGCCGGCGCCGTTCGGGCCGAGCAATGCGAACACGGTCCCCGCGGGGATCCGCAGGTCGATGCCGTCCAGGACGGTCTTGTCACCGTAGGACTTGCGCAGTCCGACGACGGAGACGGCCGCGGGTGCCCCACTCGTGGGCGTGGGCATGACAGATGAAGGCATGGAGTCCTCCCTTTCGAGGAGTGAAGTGGCGGGTGTGGTCGGCGGGTTCGGGGCTCAGGCCCGGGCGCGGCGGACGTCGATGTTGCCCCAGCGGGTCCTGGCGCGGACCTCGACGGTGTCCTCGGTCTGCTGCGGGGGTTCGGCGTCGGCGAGCTGGTTGCGCACCCGCCCGCGCTCGGAGCTGGCGTCGAGCCAGGCGGCGGTGCCCTCCCGGATGCCGATCTCGATGGCACCGTAGGAGGTCTCCAACTGGACGGTCCCGCGGGCGGCTTCGGCGACGCGCAGCGTGCCGTGGGCGGTGGTGGCGGTGACCGAGCCCTCGACGCGCGTGATGTCGATGTTGCCGTTGGCGCCGCTCACCCGCAGGTCGCCGATCGCGGCGCCGACGGTCGTGCTGCCGTGGGAGTTCTTCAGGACGGCGGGACCGTCGACGGTGCCGACGCGCAGATTGCCGGAGCTGGTGGTGATCTCGGCCGTGCCCTCGACCCGGTCGACGGTGATCGAGCCGTGGGAGACGGTCAGCTGGAGCGGCCCGGTCGTGTCGAAGCGGACGTCCCCGGAGGAGGACTTGACCCGGACCTCGCCGAGCCGGCCCTCGCCCAGCACCTGGGTCCAGGAGCCGGTCACGTCCAGGCGGGAGCCGGCGGGCAGCTCCACCGTCACGTCGACGGCGCCGCTGGGCCCGATGAGGCGCCGCTCCTTCGTCCTGAGGGTCAGGACGCCGCTCGCGTAGCCGACCTCGGTCTGCTCGGCGGCCCGCACGTCCTTGTCCCGCTTCGGGTCGAGGGGCCGCACCTCGACCACGGTCTCGGCGCGGTCGCCCGCGGTGAACAGGATGGCGCCGGCGCCGACATGGGCGGTCACCGAGATCGGTTCGGGAGTGTCGAAAGCAGGCATGGCTGTACCGTCCTCTTGGGTCCTCGGGGTATCCCCGCCGGTGGGACGGGGTGTGGGTGACGTGGCGCGGGCGCGGTGCGGCTAGCGCACCCAGCCCGTGAAGCTCTGACCGACGGTCCGGGTCTTCTCCGCCGGACGCTGCCGCGGTCCGCCGTCGACCGCGGCCGACACCGCGCGGACCAGCCAGGCGTTGACCGACAGGCCCTCGCGGTTCGCGGCCTCCTCGGCGCGCACCTTGAGGTGGGCCGGCAGACGCAGGTTGACGCGGGCGGTGGCGCCCTCGTCGGCGTCGCCCGGTGCCGGGGGTGGTGCCATGAGCGGCTCGGCGGGGCCGCTCCTGTCCTCGTAGACCTCGTCGCGCGGCGGGGGCGTCACCACGAAGTCGGGGTCGAGTCCCCGCAGCCGTACGTCGACCGAGCCGGGGGCGAGTTCACGGGTGATCTCGTCCATCGCGGCGGAGAGCACGTTGAGCATGGTCAGGCGGGTCGCCGACTCCAGCGGGGCGGTGAGCCGTTCGGCCAGCTCGCGGGCTTCTTCGCCGCCGGCCTCGGCGGCCACCGCGAGTTCCCGGCGGAGGTTGTCGACATAGGGCGTGAGGTCCATGACGCCATCATGGCACCATCGTGGCGCCATGCGCAAGGCCACAGGGGGCGTCATCATGCGGGAGGCGGGTTGCCATGCCCTCCACCTGCGCAAATGACGTGGCATTGGGGTGCGCCAACGCGGCATCAACGAGGCTCCCGGCCGTTCTGGCACATCCGGTGGCGCCATCGTGGCACCACCGCGCTCCGGTGGCGCGTGCGACTTCATCTCGCGTCCACCGGGTGCTCGTTCACCCGCCCGGCGCGGACCCTAGGCTCCCGGACGCCGTCCGACCGACGAGGAGTGCGCCGTGCCCCAGGAATTCCAGGAGTCCCACGTGCCCCATCCGCTGCCGACATGGGCGGATCCCGATGTGCCCGAGACGGTGCTCGACGCGCAGGGAGTGTCCCGGCGGGGGCTGCTGCGCGGGGCGGGTCTGCTCGGCGCGGCGTTCGCCGCGGGGGCGCTCGCGGGGGCCACCCCCGCCGCGGCGCGCGGCCGCCGCGACGAGGACTGCGGCGAGGACGACCCGAGGTTCGGCTACCTCGTGGGCGACCACCACGTGCACTCGGTCTACAGCCACGACGCGAAGTACACCTTCTCGCAACTGGCGGGCCGCGCCGAGCAGTTCGGCCTGGACTGGATGGCGTTCACGGAGCACAGCAACTTCGGCCACGCCAACGCGGGCGGCGCCGACATGGAGCACGCCGAGGTGCTGAAGGCACGCCGGGAGAACCCCCGGCTGCTGATCTTCCAGGGCCTGGAGTGGTACATCCCCGGCGCCGAGCACGCCACGGTCTTCGCCGCGCCCGGACGGAACGAGGTCGAGCTGCTGCGCCGCTTCGAACTCGCCCACGACGGCAAGCTGCTGGGCCTGACGGACCCCACGCCCGCGAACGAGGCGCGCGCCGTCGAGGCGCTGCGCTGGCTCGCCGCGCAGCGCCGCTCGGGCTACGTCGACGATGTGCTCGTGCTCGCCAACCACCCGTCGCGGCTGGGCATCGACTCGCCGCACGAGATCCGCGCCTGGCGCGACGCGGCCCCCGGCATCGTGATCGGCATGGAGGGCGCCCCCGGTGCCCAGGGCGCGGCGCTGCCCGGCCGGCGGGGTGCCAACAGCATCCGCGGCGAGTACGAGAACAAGCCGTCGGCGGCGTCCTGGCCCGGTTACCCGGCCGAGGCCTACGTCACGTACGGCGGGTTCGACTGGATGACCGCGACCGTCGGCGGGCTGTGGGACGCGATGCTCTCCGAGGGCCGGCTGTTCTCGGTCACGACGAACTCCGACAACCACCGCACGGTCTTCGACACCTGGGCCAACGGCCCCTGGCCCGAGGGGCGGAACTTCGACAACACCGGCAGGCTGCCCGACCCGGTCGACACCGGCACCCCGCAGCCCGGCAGCGACCTGTGGCCCGGCCAGTTCAGCCGTACGCATGTGGGTGTCGCCCGGCACGGCTACCGCCAGGTGATGCAGGGCCTGCGGGCCGGCCGTGTGTGGGTGGACCACGGCCAGCTCGTGGACGGCGTCGAGGTGCGGGTGCACCGCGAGCACGGCCGCCGCGGCCCCGGCGCGACCCTCGGCGGCCGGCTGGCCGTCCGGCGTGGCGAGGAGGTCACCCTCACGGTGACGATCACGGCCACCTCGCGCCGCAACGCGCACGGCGACCTGCCGCAGCTGGCCCATGTCGACGTGATCCGGGGCGCCGTGCACGGCGCCCCGGCCGACCCGGACGCGTGGCGGGCGCCCGACACGCGCGTCATCCACACCTCGGACGTCGGCGGCCGCAAGGGCACGTTCACGCTGCGCGTCCCGCTGGGCCGCGCCGAGACGTCCTTCTACGTACGGCTGCGCGGCAGCGACGGCCGCCGCAACGGGCCTGGCCTGCTGGGCGCGGCGGTCGATCCGCACGGCCCGCTGGCGCACACTCCCGGCGACGGCGACCCGTGGGTCGACACCTGGTGCTACACCAACCCGGTCTTCGTGGACGTGAAGCACTGACGGTACGTCAGGTCCGCTCCGTGGCCCCGCCGTCCGTCCGGGCGGCGGGGCGCTCGTCCTCGCGGGGCCGCAGCACGCGGATGGGCGCCCCGAACGCGGCCCGGTCCGTGGCGGAGCGCAGCGCCGCCAGCAGCCGGGGCCCGGCCAGCAGCACCAGCAGGGCATTGAGGACGCCGCGCGGCAGGTCCCAGCCGAGCGAGGTGGTCAGGTAGAAGCCCGTGTAGTGGCGCAGGTTGTCCAGGGCCCCGGCGTGCGGGTCGTACGCGGTGGCGGCGGCCGGGTCGACGAGGCCGGCCGGCCAGAACCACAGGTTCATCACAACGCCGTACAGGATGCCGCCGACCAGCGCGTAGCCGACCAGCAGGGCGATCTCCGGGCGGCCGGTGACGCGGCGCGGCAGCAGCCCGGCGCCCAGTCCCACCCAGGAGGCGGCGAGCATCTGGAACGGCAGCCAGGGCCCGATGCCCGCGGTGAGCAGGGCGGAGGCGAACATGGCCGTGCTGCCGAGGGCGAAGCCGAAGGCGGGGCCCAGCACGCGGCCGCCGAGCAGGAAGACGACGAACATCGGCTCCAGGCCCGCGGCGCCCGCGCCGAGCGGGCGCAGCGCGGCGCCCACGGCGGACAGCACACCCAGCAGGGCCACGGACTTCGCGTCGGCGGTGCCGTCCAGCAGGGCGCTGACGACCACGCCGAGGATCAGCGCGGTGAGCGCGGCGAACATCCAGGGGGCGTCCTGGCCGTGGGCGACCGGGGAGGACGCGTCGGCGAGGAACGGCCAGCCGAAGCCGGCGAGTCCGACGAGGGAGACCAGGACGAGCGCGGCCGCGGAGCGCGGGCCGATGCGCGGCAGCCCGGGGGTGCGGGCGGCCAGGTGCAGGACGTGCCCGCCGTCGGAGGGCGTCGGTGCGCCGGTCATGCCGGGCTCCCCTGCGTCGTGCCGAGCGCCTGGAGCGCCGCGCGGGCCTCGTCGACGGTGAGCAGCGGCGCCGGCGCCAGGATCTTGGCGGTCTGCGGGGCGAAGGCGGGCGAGGCGGCCAGTGCCGCGACGGCGTCCTCGTCGGCGACGATCTCGCCGTCGGCGAGGACCGCGACGCGGTCGGCCGCCGCGGCAGCGAGTTCCACGTCGTGGGTGACCAGCAGCACCGCGTGCCCCTCGGCGGCCAGTTGGCGCAGGATCGCGGTGGCACGGGCCTTGGCGGGGTAGTCCAGGCCGCGGGTCGGCTCGTCGAGCAGCAGCAGTTTCGGGCGGCGGGCGAGGAGCACGGCCAGCGCGAGGGCGAGCCGCTGGCCGCTGGAGAGGGCGCGCGGGTGGGACTGCGGGTCGATGCCCGGCACCAGGCGCTCCAGCAGCGCGGCCGTGGTGCCGGGCACGGCGTCGGCCTCGCGGTCGGCGCTCGCGCACTCGCGGTCGACGCGGTCGGTGAGCAGCAGGTCGCCGGGGTCCGAGGGCACCATGCCGACGGCCGCCGCGATCTGACGGCGTTTCAGCCTCAGGGGGTTCTCGCCGCCCACCCGCACCTCGCCCGCGGTGGGGCGGTGCAGTCCGGCCAGGCACGACAGGAGGGTCGACTTGCCGGCCCCGTTGCGGCCCATGAGCGCGGTGACCCGGCCCTCGTGGAGGGTGAGGTCGACCCCGCGCAGCGCGGGCACCGGTCCGTGGTGCGCCACCAGCCCGCGCAGTGAGGCGACCGGCTCGCCCTGCGCCGGCATCTCGCGCGGCACGGGCGCCGCCGCGAGCAGCGCGTGGCCGGCGGCCTTGCGGCGCGCGTCGCGCACGCTCAGCGCGACCGGCCGCCAGCCCAGCAGCCGGGACAGCTCGACGACGGGCGGTGCCACGGGCGCGTCGGCCAGGACGTCCGCCGTCGGGCCGTAGCGCACCGGCTCGCCGCCGCCGGGCACCAGCAGGGCGGCGTCCGCGTACTGCGCCACCCGCTCCAGCCGGTGCTCGGCGAGCAGCACCGTCGTGCCGAGGTCGTGCACCAGCCGGGTCAGGGCGGCGAGCACCTCCTCGGCGGCCGGCGGGTCGAGGGCGCTGGTCGGCTCGTCCAGCACCAGCAGCCCGGGCTGCGCCGCGAACGCCGCGGCCAGCGCCACCCGTTGCTGCTGCCCGGCCGAGAGCGCCCCCAGTGCCCGGGACCGCAGGCCGGCCAGCCCCAGCAGGTCCAGCGTCTCCTCCACCCGGCGGCGCATCGCCTCGGGGCGCAGCGCCAGGCACTCCAGCCCGTAGGCGATCTCCTCCTCGACGGTGTCGGCCACGAAGGCGTCCGCGGGACGCTGCGGCACGACACCGACGGCGTCGGCGAGATCGCGCGGGGCGTGCGCGGCCGTGTCGCGGCCCGCGGTGGTCACCGTGCCGTACAGCGTGCCGCCGGTCGCGTGCGGGACGGCCCCGTTGACGGTGCGCAGGAGCGTGGACTTGCCGCTGCCCGTGGCGCCCACGACCAGCACGAGTTCCCCGTCGGGCACGGCCAGGTCGACCCCGGCGAGCACCGGCGCGGTCGCGCGCGGGTAGCGGAAGGAGACCTGCTCCCAGTGGACGGCGTTCACGGCTGTTTCCTCGGCTGGTCGGTGGGCCGCTGCGGCCCGTCGGGGACGGGGGTGCGGTCGTGGTCGCCCGGCGGCGGCGGGGTCAGGTGGGCGGGCAGCAGGGCGCAGAGCACTCCGGCGGCGGCGAGCAGCGGCAGGCCCGGCGCCTGCAGCGACCAGGGGTCGGGGGCGAGCGCGCTCGCGGGTGAGGTGAGCACGAAGCAGAGCGCGGCCAGGGCGCCGCTCGCAACAGCCGCCCACTCGGGCAGCGTCCACGGATCGGGGCGGTAGCGGGTCCGCTGCACGGCGGCGCCACCGAGCCGCATCCCGGCGACGCATCCCAGCACTCCGATCGCCAGCAGCACCGGACCGGCGTGGCCCGTGGTCACCGCGCCCAGCGGGCCGACGGGAATCGTGGTCGAGGAGTCCAGGAGACCGTAGACGCCGACGACGACGGAGGCGAGGCCGCCGAGCAGCAGCGCGTGGACGGTGGCCCGGCGCCCGGCGGGCACCGCGGCGCGCCGCCCGTACCCGCGGGCGTCGAGGGCGGCGGCGGTGGCCAGGGCGCGGTCCAAGGCCTCTTCGAGCACGGGGGCGGCGATCGAGAGCGTGCCGCGCAGACCCCGGACCGGCAGCGCCCGCAGCCGCCGGGCCCGCCGCACCCGCCCGACGGCGGCGACCAGTTGCGGCGCCGCGCTGAGCGCCACGGTGACGGCGACGCCGAGTTCGTGCAGGGCGCGCGGCAGCGCCCGCAGCAGCCGGGCCGGACTGGCCAGCGCGTTGGCGGCACCGAAGCACAGCAGCATGACGCCCAGGCGCACACCGTCGCACAGCGCCGAGTACACCGCTTCGGCGGTCACCGGGCCGCCGAGCCTGACCCCGCTCATCCAGGACGGCAGCGGGACCGCGGGCAGATCGAGCAGCACGGTGGTGCCGCCGTAGCCGACGAGCAGCGACTGCAGCACCAGCCGCACCACCACCACCGCGACCGCCAGCTTCAGGAACACGCCGTAGGCCGCCGCCCAGGGCGCGCTGGTGCGGCGGGCGGCCACCACGTAGCCGGCCGCCGCGCCCAGGAGGGCCAGCAGCAGGAGGTTGGTGGTGCGGCTCGCCGCGGTGGCGAGCCCGAGAGCCCATGCCCACCACGCGAACGGATGGAGTTGGCGGGGCAGCAGCAGCCGCGCGCCGGGGCGCGGCATCAGCCCGACACCTCCGGCGGCCTGCGGTCGCGCCGCCGGGACCGCACGACGGCGGCGCCGGCCAGGGCCGCGACCGCGACGGTGCCGGCCACCAGCGGCCAGCCGTTCCAGCGCTGTTCGCCGGAGGCGGCGCCGGCCGACGGCACCCCACGGACGGTCGCGGCCGCGCCGGGGCTGCTCGTGATGGCGGCCGCCGCCTCGGTGCGGGAGCCGGCCCGCGGGCTCGCGCTCGGACCCGGGGTCGTCGGGGCTGCGCTGCCGAGTGTCGCGGAGGGCTGCGGCGTGGCGCCCTTGCCGCTCGGGCTCGCGCCGGTGGCCGGGTGCGAGGCGGTGCCACCGGTGCCCGGAGCGCCGGTGCCCGGTCCGCCCGCGCCTCCGGCTGACGGTGTGTGCGTCGTGCCGCCCGGCTTCGCGGTGGTCCGCGTCGGACGGGGCGCCGGTGTCGGCGTCGGCGTGACGGCGCTGCGCGGCGACGGCGGTTCGTTGGCGCCGGAGTCCTGCCACACCCACGCGTCGATGCCGCCCTTCGCGGGAGTGCGGCCGGCCGGACCGGCCGCTCCGTACACCCAGGTGCTGGTGCCGGGGAGCATGTACCAGTACGACCAGTACGTGTCCTTGTCCACCGCCCCGCAACCCGTGCCGGGGGCCCCGTCCAGCGCGCAGACGAAGCCGCCGCCGTACGGACCGGAGCCCAGCCGTACCGAGAAACCCGCCTGCTGGAGCGCCTGGATACCGCTCCGCGGCGAGGGCGCGCACCCGGTCCGGCTCGCGTAGGGGGCGTCCGGGACACCGCGGTCCTCCACGACGACCAGCACACCGGAGCAGCCCCCCGCCGCGGCGGCCGGTGCGGCCGCGGGCCACAGCAGCCCCGCGGCCGCGCCGGCGCAGACCGCCAGCGCCGCCGCGACCCGCCGGATCACGCCCCGGTTCCCGCGGAGCGGCGCCGCCGCGCGGCGAGCACGACCGCGGCACCCGCCGCCACGAGCGCCGCGGAGCCCGCCGCCGGTGCCAGCACGGAGGTGCCGGTGCTGGCCAGCGCACCACCGGTGCCACCCGTGCCGCCCGCGGCCGCGGAGCCGCCGGGAGCCGGTGCCGTCGCGCTCGGGGTGACCGGTGCGGAGTCGGACGCGGACGGGGTCGCCGAGTCGGTGGGGCTCGCGGAACCACCGGGTTCCGTGGGCTCACCGGTCGGGCTGGGCGAGGCGGTCGCGGAACCGCTGCCGGTGGGGCTCGGCGACGAGCAGTCCACGGTGGCCAGTCCGTCCGTCGCGCCGGCGCCGTCCACCGTCGCGTACGAGATCCCGGACAGCGCCGTCACCGCCTGCACGGTGGCGCGCAACGCGCTGCCGTCCACCGCGGCCTCCTGGTAGCCCACCGCGCCGCGGTCCGCGGCCGCGCCGGCGCAGCCGACCTGGCGTGCGCGCAGCCAGTCCGCGCCCTTGTCGGCGGCGGCCCCGCGCCCGCCGGCCCGCAGGGCCTGGGTGGCCAGGGCGGTCGAGTTGGCGTTCACCACAGCGGTGGGACCCGTGCCGGCGAATCCGCCGTCCGTGCCCTGCTTGCTCTCCAGCCAGTCCAGTGCCTTGCCCGCGGCGTCCTCCTCGTGGCCCGCGGCGAGCAGCGCCTGCACGACCATGCCGGTGCCGTCCGCGTCGGACGCGCACTCCGCGCCGGCGTCCGGGAAGAAGACCGGGAAGCCGCCGTCGGCGCACTGGTTGGCGAGGAGGAAGTCCACGCCCAGGGCGGGGACGGAGTCGCCGTCCCGCTTCAGCGCGATCAGGGCCAGCGACTGGGTCAGCGTGTTGGAGTAGTCGTTGACCTCGGGGCCGCCGAAGGTGGCGTGGTCGGTGAACCGGCCGCTGGGCTGCATACGGGAGTTGAGCTGTGCGATCAGGTCGCGGCCCGCGAACGCGCCCGGATCGCGGTGGCCCGCCTCGGCCACCAGCGCGAGCTTGGCGAGGGACCCCGCGTAGATGTCGCCGGGCGTGTCGCCGGTGAGGTAGGAATCGGCGTGCGCGGCCAGCCAGTCGGTCGCGGCGGCCGTCTCGGCCCGGCCCGTGCGCGTGGCCGACAGGGCCAGGACGACGTCGGCCGTCAGACCGGGGTCGGCGCCGAAGTCGCCCTCGACGTGGTCGCCGTCCTTCAGCTGGCGGCCCGCCCAGCCGGCCGCGGCCGCGGCGTCCGACGGCACGGCCGGAGCGGCCGGGGCTGCCCAAGCGGGCGCCACGGTGAGCGCGACAAGGGTGGCGGTGATGAGCGCGGGAGCGACCGTGCGGCCGGATATGCGCAACGAAGCCTCCTGAACGGTGGCCCTCGGGACGCACCCAGGAGAGCGGCCGCGCGGTGCGCGGGCGGCCGTGCCCGTGGGCCTCGTCCCGTGACCGCGACGGATGAGAACCGGTGCCGCCGGCGGGTCATCGGGCTCGCCGCGGACGGCATCACGGATGCCGCGCGGCCCACCGTTGCGGGCCAGCGCCGGAATTCGACCGGCTTCCCCCACCAGAGGCGCAGGGAAGGCTACGTCCCGGGACCGTGCCGCTTCAAGGCGGCATCGGCGAGTGTGACCACGCCCACGCGCCCGTCACCTGCGGCAATGCCCGTCCGCGCGGCTTGCGGGGGCCGAACTCCCGGGCCCCTCGGCCACGTTGCCGTCCGGCGCCGGCAGTGGACGCCGCGAGGGCACAGGCCCGGCGGGCCGGCGCTCCACGGCCGCCCCGCACACGCCGGGTGGCACGAAACCGGTCCGGGGCGTCCGGCGGTCACCGGCGACCGGGCACACGCAGGACGGTGGACCCCGCGAGGCCCGCCCCGAGGCCAAGGCCCGTCAACGCACAAGCCACCCCCGGCAGGCGCCCCCGGCGCAGCCGGCGGTCCGTGCCGCCCGGACACCACGTGATCCCGGCCGAGGCGAACCGGTCAGCGGCGCAGCAGGTAGGTGTCCATGATCCAGCCCTTGCGCGCCCGTGCCTCGGTGCGCAGCTCGCGGATGCGTTCGGCGGTCTCCGCCAGCGGGCCGGAGACGAGGATCTCGTCGTCGGTGCCGAGGTAGGCGCCGTAGTGGATGGCGACGCCCTCGGGGTCGATCCCGGCGAAGGCCGCTTCGCCGTCGAGCATGACGACGACGTCGTCGACGCCCTCGGGGAGGCCGCCCTCGGCGAGCCGGCGGCCGGTGGTGATCTGGAGGGGGCGGCCGACGCGGGTGAGCGTCGTGCGGTGACGGGCGGCCAGGACGGAGACGCTGCTGATGCCGGGGATCACCTCGTAGGTGAAGGGGGTGGCGTCCGGGCGGGCGCGGACGTCGTCGAGGACGGCGATGACGCTGTCGTACAGACTCGGGTCGCCCCACACGAGGAAGGCGGCCGTCTCCTCCGGGCCGACCTGCTCGGCGACGAGTCGCTCGACCACGTCGGCCCGGCGGCGGCGCCAGTCCTCGACGGCGGCCGGGTAGCCGGGGGCGGTGCGGTCGCGTTCGGCGTCGGGGACCTCGACAACACGGTGGCCCGGGCGGGCGTGCTCCTCCAGCATGCCGTGGCGCAGCCGGACCAGTTCCTGGCGTTCGCCGGTCTTGCCCAGGACGAGGAAGACGTCGGTCCCGGCGATGGCCTTGACCGCCTGGAGGGTGAGGTGGTCGGGGTCGCCGGCGCCGATGCCGATCACGTGTATGTGTCGCATGGGGTGATTGTGCCGCCTGTTGACACTGGGGCGTCGCCCCGCCCGGCCTGTTCCCGTGCCCGCTGTGAACTCCGTCACCCGGCGACGAGCGCTTACGGCACCGCATAGTAGGCGGACCCCGAACGGCATTTGCCCGCGATATCTGCCGTATCGGACATTTGGCGCACAGGCGGACGGACTGCGCGTGATCCGCGTGTCGCTTCCGGCTCTGCGCCCGACGCGGGCGGCATCCTGAAGGAACGTCAGATTTTCACAACAAGGCGCCGAACGGGCACACGCATGCCCTGCTCCGCGGCGCAAGGATCGACTTCGCTACGACTCGGCGTAGTAACGATCTTCCATTGCCCCGCTCTCGGGACGGTCCGCACAATGGCCGAGCCCGCACGGCGTCACAGCAGCTCAGGCGGGATGTGAACACGGACGCCGAACCACCGAGTGAGGTCACGCAATGACGAACCACCGCCGGACGACGCGCCATCGCAAGATCGTCGTCGCCGCTCTCGCCGTCGCCGCCGTGGGAGTGCCCTCGGTCGCCATGGCGTCCATCGACAGCCCCCAGCACGACGTCCGCCACGGCGCCTGGTCCCGCGGGCACTGGCAGAACGGGCACTGGGCCGGCCAGTGGTCGCACGGCAACTGGGCCGGCTCCCCCTCCTCCGCCCCCCACGCTCCCGCGCCCCCGGCCTCCGCCCCCGCGCAGGCACCCGGCTCCGCACCGTCCGGCACCCTGAACGCCAACCTCACCTCGCTGGTGAAGCTCGTGAACCAGGAGCGCGCCAAGGCCGGATGCTCCGCGCTGACGGTCAACGCCAGACTCACCGACGCCGCCCAGGAGCACAGCGCCGACATGGCCGACACCGGCACCATGTCGCACACCGGCTCGGACGGCTCCACCCCCTCGGACCGGATCAGCGCCGCCGGCTACAACTGGCGGTCCTACGGCGAGAACGTGGCGTACGGCTACTCCTCCCCCTCCGCCGTGATGAAGGGCTGGATGAACAGCCCCGGCCACAAGCGGAACATACTGGACTGCTCCTTCAAGGAAATAGGAGTCGGCCTGGCGCAGCCGGGCAGCTACTGGACCCAGGACTTCGGCGCCTCCCGCTGAAGCAACGCCCGAGGGGCCCGGCCGCCCAAGCCGCCGGGCCCCCCCGCGGGGGGCCGGGGGACCCCGCGCCCGGCACAGCACC
>NZ_JBEYWO010000071.1:0-12481 GCF_040644455.1 Streptomyces sp. NPDC046977 | reverse complement strand
AGCAGCGCCTACCAGCGGCACGCGAACGCCTACGTCACCAAGCCGGTCAATCTGGACGACTTTGAGCGTGCCGTGCAGAGCATCGACGCGTTCTATCTCGACACGGTCACCAAGTTTCCCCGGCAGTAGCCGGCACTGCGCCGCCCCCGCCCCGGGACGGCAGCGGTGAGCTTCCTTTTGGGATTCACATGGGCTGCGTGATCGCGGGTAGGCGGGTGATGCGATGGAGGCACAGCAGCACTGCAAGGTGAGGAGGGGTCGCTGAGATGCAGATGGTGACCGATGGCGTGGTCGGCGCGGCGCGGGAGACCGACACCGCGGTGACGTTGCCGGAGATTTCCGGTGCGATGACGGCCCTCGAGGTGCGGCAGGTCTCCAAGGTGATGTTCGCGCGGCTGCAGACGCTGGAAGAGGGCACGGCGGACTACCAGTACGTGCGGAACACGCTGATCGAGGTGAACACGGCGCTGGTGCATTTTGCGGCCCGCCGTTTCTCCCAGCGCGCGGAGCAGATGGAGGACATCCTCCAGGTCGGCACGATCGGCCTGATCAAGGCCGTTGACCGGTTCGACCCCGACTACGGGGTGGAGTTCGTGACCTTCGCGCTCCCGACGATCGTGGGCGAGATGAAGCGGTTCTTCCGCGACACCAGCTGGTCCGTCCATGTGCCGCGGCGTCTGCAGGAGCTGCGGGTGGACCTGGCCAAGGCCACCGATGCACTGGCCGCGGATGTGGGCCGGGCGCCGACGGTGGCAGAGCTCGCGGTCCGGCTGGAGATCGGCGAGGAGGAAGTCGTGGAGGCTATGACGGCCGCCAATGCCTACTCCGCGGCGTCCTTGGACGCACCGCCCACCGACGAGAGCGACGGCGGAACCGGGTGGGCGGACCGGCTGGGCTACGACGACAACGCCTTTGCCAAGATTGAGGACCTGGAGGCGGTCAAGCCGCTGATCGCGCAGCTGCCGGAGCGGGACCGGCTCATCCTGTCCCTGCGCTTCGGCCACGAGATGACCCAGGTGCAGATCGGCGAGCAACTCGGGGTGTCCCAGATGCAGGTTTCCCGGCTTCTGACCAGGATCCTGAACCGGCTACGCACTCAGGCGCTGGCGCTGCCATAGCCCCTTGCCGAGATGGCGGCCCGGCCGGGGACCCACCGGCGGTCTTGTACCGCCGTATCCCGGCCGGGGCCGACACGGCACACCATAGGCCCCAGGCCGTCGCACATGGGCGAGGCCGCGCAACGAGTTGCACGCTCGGACGTACCGGCGGGACCCCGGTGCGCGCGAAGGTATGAGGCGGGGCGTTCGTACGGCGGCCTGGCAGGCGTCCGTCCGGCCGGTGGCGCACGCGGCGACGTGTTCTGCACCGGCCGGACGGACGTGTTCAGCGTAGGACGGGCCGACCGGTCTGGCGTGCCGACGGCGGGGTAGCGGATCCGCGGCGCCAGCCGGCTCTGAACCGGCACATACGTGGATCAGCCGCGGACATGCGTGTGGGGCCGCCCCTCAGGGGCGGCCCCACACGCATGCGGTTCGCTGCTGGTTCAGGGCCGGGTGATGTCCTCGCCGACGTCCTTGAGCTTCTCCTTGGCCTCGCGGGCGTCGCCCTTGGCCTGCTCGGCGCGGCCCTTGGCGGTCAAGCGCTCGTTGCCCACAGCCTTGCCGGCGGCCTCCTTGGCCTTGCCGACAGCCTGCTCGGTCTTCGCCTTGGCCTTCTCGTTGGCAGTCATACCGTGCACCTTCCCTGCCGTTGATATTGGAACTTTGTTGTGTCGTCTGACCGCCGGACAATTCTGCAAACGTGCCCAGGCGGGCGATCTGGTGCCGTTTGCCAGTTGTGCGGGCGCGGCTCGCCGGGGAGGTCCCGCGCCGGTTCCAGGTCGCGGCCGGCGAGCCGCTTGCCCGTCGCCTACCCCGGTCGTGGCGGGGCAGTGCAAAGGGTGGGGTTCGCGGCCCGGTCGGCGGCACGAACCCCACCCTTGGCCTGGGGTGGTGTCAGGTCACCATCGGTACCAGCGGCGGCGTCCGCCGCCTTCGGCGGCCCGGAAGACGAAGCCGAGGGCCCACACCACGAGCACGATGATGGCGATCCACCACAGTGCCTTGAGGGCGAAGCCGGCGCCGAACAGGACCAGGGCGAGCAGCAGGACAAGCAGCAAAGGAACCATGTCGTCAACCTCCTGACTTCGCGTCTGCCCCGCGAGTCGGCCACTACGCGTGAACAGGCCGGAGCCGGTTTCGGGCCGCGGTCCGTGGGCCTTGGGGTGTCGTCGCGTGTCAGTGCGTCAGGTGCCAGTTGGGGGTGGCGGGCATGTGGGTGGGCAGGGCGGGGGTGTGCTGGGTGAGGGATCGGGCGCGTTGCCACATGCCGTGGACCTGCTGGACGGGGCGTTGTTGTTCTCCGTGCAGGGCGTTGACGATCACGAGCCCGCCGGTGAGTGCCGGAACGAGCCATTGCAGGCAGGCGAGGTGACGCTGCGCGGTGGTGATGTCGACGGGGTGCTCGGTTGCCTTCTGTGCGTCTTCCGGCCGGTCGGAGGACGCGAGCTTGATCTTCCTTCCGAGTACGCCGCTGTAGGCGGTGGCAGCCAGAGCGGCCCCGGTGAGCACGGTCTTGACCAGGGTGGAGGTTGCCACGCCCTGTTGGACGGCGACACGGGGGGCGTTGACCGCGAGCAGGCCGCTGGCGCCGACCAGGTGGCAGCCGATCGCCGCAGCATTGACCGGGCTCCACTTCTCCCAGCCGCGGGCGGCGATCCGGGCGGTTCCCCGCTCGCCGCTGCCCTCGGCCCGGGCGGCGCCGTTCAGGCCGACCGCGCCCATCAGGGAACCGCCGA
This sequence comes from Streptomyces sp. NPDC046977, assembly GCF_040644455.1. Lineage (NCBI taxonomy): Bacteria > Bacillati > Actinomycetota > Actinomycetes > Kitasatosporales > Streptomycetaceae > Streptomyces > Streptomyces sp. NPDC046977. Next base: position 9,645 of record NZ_JBEYWO010000071.1, on the reverse strand, counting down.
ACCACGCGGCCAGCCCCATATCGTGCAAGCTCCGCAGGACGGTGTGACGTTCGGACATGCTTCCGGCTCCTTGGACTGCGGCGGCGGTCTTCCGGTGTTCCTCACCGTGACCCACCGCGGCCGCCGCCGCCATCGCGGATGGTACGAACGGGCTCGCAGAGTCCACCCGGCACCGCCCCAGCCGCCGGAGCACCGCCGTTGACGGTCGGATGACCCGTCCGGCTGTCTGTCCCTATGGCGTGTCGTGTGGCTGGGGCGGGCCTGTTCGGTGTGCTGCCTGGTCGGCGGCAGCCTGGTGCCTCAGAAGGGCTGGAGGCGGGTTTTGACGCCGTCGGCTTCGAAATCGTAGATGTTGCGGTTGATGCGGAGGCCGTCGACGGCGCCGATCCACATGTGGTCGCGGCCCTTGCCGACGGCGACGGTGAGGATGGTCGGGGGTGCGATGCCGCCGGTGAAGGAGGCCTTCAGCTGGGTGAAGTTGCAGGGGGTGGCCTGGGTGCAGGAGGTCTCGTTGCCGGTGAGGAACCAGGTGCCGGTGGTGGTGGCGTCGAGGTAGGGGCTCCAGCGGTCCACCACGGAAAGGGCGGGCGGGGTCCACACCATGGTGGAGTAGTTGTCGCCGGTGGTCATGTTCGGGTCGATCTCGAACCTGATGTTCGGCATGTTGGCCGGGCCGCCGTAGCCGATGTTCTCGCGCGCGCTCGTTGCCGAAGTCGACCTTCTCACTGGGGGGAGCGAGCGTGGTGGAGTTGTTCGCGACCTCGATGCCCAGGCTGCCGTTGCCGTAGGGCGGCCGAGCGGCGGCGGCCGGTACACCGAAGGAACCGACCGGCCCATTGCGCAGCATGGCAACGGGCGAACCGATCGTGTTCCGGGTGATCACGCCCCAGTTGTCCGCAAAGATATTTTTCTCGTCTGCGAGAGCAGTCGTCGATCCCGGGAGTATCGACGCCGCTATCGCGGCCAGGGCTATGGCCGCCAGCGCCTTGCCGCGGCGCATACCGAATCGAACGTTCACTGATCTTCCTTCCAGAGGGTGGAGGCCGACCCTTCGGTCCATTGGCACATGCCAGATGCAAAGGACTCCAGGTGAACACGAACGGTAACTCTATGTTGCAGATCGTGATGTCGCCTGCTGAAACCGGGGCGGTTCAGGTCAGGCAACCGCGGTGGCCGGGGGTAGCCCAGGACGCGTAGTCGGACAACGCGCCCCATACAGCACGGAGCCTCGGCTGACAGCGGCCGGAGCCCCGCACCGGAGGGGTGTGTGCGTCTCCTGGGGTTCAACGACAGGCCGCAGGCGGCGTCACGCCCACGGTGTATCGCCCGCCCTGGCGGAGAAGGCCGATGGGCCGGCGGCGCTAGCGAGCCAGTTTCTCAACGCCGCCCAGTTGCGCTCGAGGTCGGCCAGCACTGGGTGGTGCTCGGCGGCGGGGTGCTGGTTGGCCGTGCCAGCGCGGGTTTGCCGCCGCGCGTGGCTGTGCAGCCGTGTGCTATCCGCGTCAGCTGCCCGCGGACTGGCCACGGCCGACGCCGCTGTGCGGGCGCTGCCTTCCTGGTGACCTCGGCTGCGTGGGGGACAGTTCCGGGCCCGCGCAGTCTTTCTGGCTGGGCTTCTCCGGATCCGGAGCAGCACCGGGCGGGCTTGGCGGCACCAGTGGGATCGTTCGTTGCCGCCGAGGGTGGCTCCAGGAGTGCCAGAGCGCCGGGATAGACGGGCCGGGGCGTCGGGTTGCCCGTCGAATGGTGCGTTATAGGCGCTTGGAGGATGCGGGAGGCTCGCCCAGGGCGGGGTTGCCGGGCGTGCCGAAGAAGTGGGCGTCCCAGGCGATCAGCTTGGCGTGCAGGCGGTTGAATTCATCGGCCAGTTCCCAGACGTCTTCGCTGTACGCAACGGTGATCTCGGGACGGTTCAATCCTTTCGTTCCTTTGACGATCCGCCAGGCGTAGGTTTCCTCGTCGTAGGCCCAGTAGCCGTGGATGTACCGATTGCGCTGTTCGAAGCCAGCCGTGCATCGGTCCAGGTCGTGCAGTAGCGCTGTGCGGTCGCGGGTGGGAATCCGCTCTTCTGGGATGGCAGCGAGCCGGCTCTTGGCCTTTTTGATGAAGTGCGTGACCGACTCGTGGGGGTTGTCGGTGTACGGCCGCTCGACATCGCCGAGATGGGCATACAGGCCGTGCAGGGTGTACTCGACTGCTGCAGCGCGCTGCACGAGCACTCCGAGGCCAAGAGCCAGGGCAGCCTGCTCCTCGTCCATTCCAGCGAGCAGCTCGGCTGTGCTGGGAGGAATCTGCTGCACCTCGGGCTGGGCGTCGGCGGGTGGCTGGAGAGTCATGTCAGGTCTTTCAGCGATGTTGGGGGAGCAGTGCAGAGGGTCGGACTGCCGTCGAAGGTGAACGGTTGTACCAGGACTACCTGATTCGACGAGCCGTTACAGGCGGTTGAGGAGGGATGGACAATCTGTTCCGGACTGCTGAAGGATGCGCTGTTATGGCGGATCACGTACTTCTCGAAGCCGGGGACGACCTGGTGCGGCAGCTCTCGCACGAGCGAGAGGCGGTCAAGGCCGTCCTGGAACTGGTGTGGAACTCACTGGACGCCGACGCCACCAAGGTCGACGTTGCCATCGTGCGATCGGCCATGCAGGGCGTGGACAAGGTCGTCGTCTCCGACGACGGTGACGGCATCACCCCCGAGAAGGCGCGAACCGCATTCAAGCAGGTCGGGAACTCCGACAAGCGAGAGGGCGGCACGACCGAGAGGCTGAAGCGTCCTCTGCACGGGAAAGCCGGTCGCGGGCGGCTGCGCGCCTTCGCTCTGGGCGATTCCACCCGGTGGACGAGCACGGCCCGTGCCGTGGACGGCCGCCTGCTGCGGACCACGATTGAGTCCGAAATCAGCCGGCGGACGACGTGGCGCATCGACACGCAGCCGGCACCTGCCACGGATCGTCCCGGTACGACGGTCGAACTGTGGGGCAAACAGTCCAGCCACCTCCTGCGGCTGTTGGAACCCAAGGCCGGCACTCAGATCACGGCAGCTCTCGCGCCATATCTGCTGACCTGGACCGATGTCCGGGTCACCTACGACGGTCAGCGCATCGACCCGCGCACCCAGATCCAGGACGAGGAAACCGAGGACCTGTCGTTCGACTACGACGGGCAGACGCAACGTTTCACCGTCCGTTTGATCCACTGGCGCACGGGCAGCGAGCGCACCATCGCCCTGTGCGACGCCGCGAGCGCGCCCGTGGAGAGCATCGACGTCTCCGCCGAGCACCCCGACTTCCCCTACACCGCCTACGTGCTGTGGGAACCCATGCCGCGGCACCGCAACGAGATCCCTCTGGTCATGCTGGGCGGCGACACACCCCTGACGCCGCTCCTGCGCATCACCCGCGAGTGGATCAGCGCCCGGCTCGAAGAACGCCGCCGACGCCAGCGCCGACAACTCGTCGACCGGTGGATCGAGGAAGGCGTCTACCCCTACCCGCGCCGCCCCGAGGGCGCTCAAGCCCGAGCCGAGCAGGCCACGTTCGACCTGGTCGCCACATCCATCAACCGCCACATCCCAGCAGACAAGACCAAGAAGCGGCTCACGCTGTCCCTGCTGCAGAACTCCCTCCGCCACAACCCCGACGAGATGGTGGAGATCCTGGAGAGCGTGCTGCGCCTGGGCGAGGACGACGCCAGCCACCTGCACGGCCTCCTCCAGCAGACCAGCCTGTCCAACATCATCCGCGCCTCCTCCATCGTCACCTCACGGCTGCAGTTCCTCACGGCCCTGGAACACCTGGTCTTCGACGAAGAGATCTACGGCCTGGTCAAGGAACGCGACCACCTCCACAAGATCCTCGAACGCGAGCTCTGGGTGTTCGGCGAAGAGTTCAACATGATGCGCAGCAGTGAGATCGGACTGACACGGCTGCTGGAACACCACCGGCGCGCCGTCGGCTGGGACCCCACCCCCGACGGGTCGGTCCGCGCAGTCGACGGCGGCGCTCGGCGAGTGGACCTCATGCTCTCGGCCAAGAGCCAGGAGCACGACCGCGTGCGACACCTGGTCATCGAACTCAAGGCGCCATCCGTGGAGGCCGACCGCGATCAGGCCAACCAGGTCGACGACTACATGCAGGCCGTCCTCAAGGACCCCCGCTTCGCCAGCGTCGAGACCACGTGGGACTTCTACCTCGTCGTCCGTTCGATCAAGGGCAGACTGCTTCCGCAGCTCCGTCAGGCCGGCCAGCCGGAAGGCCTGTACAGCGAGCCCACGAACTACGAACACGCACGCGTGAGGGTCTGGGTACGAACCTGGTCCGAAATCCTGCACGAAGCCAAGCAACGACTGGAGTTCGTCAAGAACGGCATCGACCACAACCCCTCCCTGGAACAGGCCCTCGACTACCTCCGCCACCGTCACGGCGACCTCATCCCCGACCAGCTGCGCCAGCCCGCAGCCGTTCCCACACCCCGCTCCGGGGCAGCCCACAACCCGGCCGTCTGATCAACCTGAGCCGCTGGCGCGGCGCAGCCAGCCCGATTCGGGAAGCGGGTCTGTCGGGCAGCATCTCCTCGACAGCGAGGTGCCGGATCCGTGGGCGTAAAGGGGGAGTGGGCTTTCATGCACGGAGCCTGCCCTGCCAGCGGGGCCAGCCCCGATGGCGATTATCGTCATTCTGACGAGATTGCTGGTAGTGTCGACTCCTGTAGCCCGGTGGTGGTTTCGCTGTCAGGGGTGGAGCGCCGGGTAGGGGAGTGAGGTGTGCCGCCGTGGCTGGAAGCTCGGGTGGTGCGGCCGTGCCGGGTACGAGCGCGGTCATGGATCCCAGGATGGCGCTGGCGCTGAACGTGCACACCTGCCCGGGCGTGTACGCAGTGCTGCTGGGAGCCGGCATCTCGATGGCATCGGGTGTGAAAACCGGCTGGGCCATCGTCCAGGACCTCGTTGGCAAGGTCGCCACCGTCCACGCCCCGGACGACCCGGACGCCGCCGCCACGGCTGCCGCAGACCCGGAGACGTGGTGGGAGAACCGGTTCGGGGAGCCGCTGGGATACTCCCGCCTGCTGGCGGAGGTGGCCCCAACCCCAGCGGCCCGCCAGGCATTGCTGGCCGGCTACTTCGAGCCCGAGGACGGCGAAGACACAGGCAAGCAGCCCACCGCCGCGCACCGCGCGCTCGCCGCGCTGGTGAAGCGCGGCAGCATTCGAGTCATTCTGACCACGAACTTCGACCGGCTCATGGAGCGGGCCTTGGAGGAAGTCGGCATCTCTCCGCAGGTGATCCGCGAGCACCAGATCGACGCGATGAAGCCCTTGCCCCACAGCCCGGTCACGATCATCAAACTGCACGGTGACTACGCGGACCTGGAGCAGCGCAACACCATCGACGAACTAGGGACCTATCCCGACGCACAGCAGCGCCTGCTGGACCGCGTGGCAGACGAATACGGGCTGATCGTATGCGGCTGGTCAGCAGATTGGGACAAGGCCCTGGCCCGGACCCTGGAGGGCACCCGCTCCCGTCGCTACCCGATGTTCTGGTCCCAGGTCGGCAAGATGAGCGACCCGGCTACCCGTCTGACCGAACAGCACTCCGCCGCCGTCCTCGACGGCGTCACCGCCGACGAACTCTTCACCGACCTCCAGCGCCGTGTCGAAGCTCTGGACCGCATGACAGCCACACCGATCACCCGCGACACCGCAGTCGCTCAACTCAAGCGGTACCTGCCCAACCCGCTTCACCGCATCGACGTCCACGACACGATCGACCATGCCGTCACCCAACTCCTGGACAACTCCACTCAGGACAAGCGCCCGGTCAGCGGGGACGACACCGTCTTCGCCAATAATCTCCGCGGCTACAGGGCCGACGCTGACACTCTTCTGCACCTGCTTGCCAACGGGGTCTTTCACGACGACGGCACCTACGACCACCTGTGGCAGCGCACCATCGAACGCCTCAGCCGACTGCGCGACAGCAACCTGAACCACTTCCGCGAGGACCTAGACCAGCTACGGCTGTATCCCGCATTGCTGGCCATCTGGACGATGGGAATTGCCGCCATCCTCGGCCGCCGAGAGCAGCTCCTGGCACGTTTGTTGACCCAGCCCCGCTGGACGCCTCTATTCGGCAACGGGCAGAGACAGACCCCGGATGTCTACCTCAACCCCTACCGGGTCGTCGACGGTAACGGGATCAACAAGATCGATGCTCCGCCGAGTGGCGGCAGATGGCACTATCCCCAAAGCCACTTCATCCGCCAGGTGCTGCGCGATCCCTTCCGACTTGTTGAACCTGACGACCACGCATATGGGAACGCCTTCAACCGGTTCGAGTTTCTGACATCCCTGATCGCCATGGACCAGGAGGACGACTGGCTGGCCGACCCCTGGCCAGGAGAATTCCTCCTCGACCCAAACTGGGGCTACGCCGACAACAGCTTGGCCGCAGATGCGGAGCGCGAGATGACACCCGCCTGGCCGCTCGTCCAGAGCGGGGCATTCGGCGGCGACCTCGAGCGTGGCAAGAAGGCGCTCCAGGCACTCATCGAGTACCGGGCAAATCATCCTCGCTGGTGACCGGCTTGCCATAGGGCCGGGCAGGGGTCCTCGCCCGGCCTGCGTATCCGGTCGCTACCAGCGGATGCCGAGGGCGTCGAGTTCTGCGATGCGTTCGGGGGCGAGGCCGGTACGTCGGGCCCGCTGATTGGCGATGAAGACGCCAAGAGCGTGGCCGGTGCCGGCGACGTCCTCGACGTGGGATCGGGGGACGTTGAGGTGGCCCTCACGTTCGGCGTATTGGCGGGCGGCGGTGAGGCTGGCGGCCCAGATCTGCGCCCGGCTGCGTTTCGGCTTCGCAGCCCCCAGCGCCAGTGTGCGCTCCCCTGCAGTGGCGGTGATGCCGAGGATCTCAGTCAGGAGCCATTGCTGGACGGTGGTGAGGGTGTCCCACTGGGTTTGCTGGGCTCGGATCCAGCGGCCGATGTCCTCGCCCTGGATGATGAGCTGGCCATCGCGGTCAGGCAGTGTACCGCCGGCGGTGTAGTAAGTGCGGGCGAGGTGGAAACACCTCTGCCAGACCACGGGCCAGGCGGGGCACCAGGCGGGGTCAATCTCCTCGAGCGCCTCGCGCCGCTCCCGGTCCAGACCCGGGCCTTTCCGGTCGTGCCCTGCGGTGCTGCGGCGGGCTGCTGCGCGTTGGTTCTTGAGCCATTGGCCGATGGGGTGGCCCTGCCAGGTGGCGTCGGTGGGGGCGAGGAGGTGGCCGTGTTCGGCGGCCCAGCCGCGGGCGGCGGCCAGGCCTTCGGTGAAGGCGATGTCGGCGTGGTTCCAGATCATGCCGAGCTCGTCGAGCTGCTTCACGCGTTCGGTGTTGAGGTGGCCGCGGGTGTGAGCCTGGCGCTGGCGGGTGATCCACACGCCGAGGGGGAAGCCGTCGGAGGTGCGGTGTCCGTAGGGGACGTGGAGGTCTTGGTGGTCGCCGTGGTAGGTGAGGGCGGCTTGCAGGCCGCGCCGCCAGAACTCGGTCTCCGGCTGTAGTACCCGCAGGCTGATGAACGCTGCCAGCTGTGCGGGGTCCCGTGGCGCAGAGAACGCCAGCAGCCCGCCCGCCGGCGAACTGACGCCTCCGACCGCGCCCTGCCCTCCGCCCGCCGCCGCAGTGGTGGCGGCCCGCCGGGATGCTGCCTGGGGGGTGGCCAGTTGTTCGACGGCCTCGGTGTCGTGCGCGCGCAGCGCGGTGAGGACTTTGATCAGGCCTTCGTAGGAGCGGGAGGAGAGCATGTCGTCGGGCTCCTCGCCCGGGCTGAGGAAGACCGGGACGACCAGGCTGGCCACCTTGCCTTCGCCGGGCTGCATGCGCAGGGCCCGGCCGACGGCCTGGACGATGTCGACCGTGGACCCTAGGACGTCCGCGAAGACCACCGCATCGCAGTTCTTGGTGTCCACGCCCTCCCCGAGTACCCGCACTGAGGCCAGCACGCACCGCTCCATCACCGTCCCCTCGGCGGTGGTGCCTGCGGTGAACTCGCCCAGCACGCGGCGCCGGTGGGCGGGCTTGTGCTCCCCGTACAGCCACTGCGCCCAGACCGCGCCTGGCTCCGGGTACGCCTCGGGGGCGCTGTCCCACAGGGCTTTGGCCACGGCCGGCAGGCCGCTGGCGAACGCTTCCGCTTCGCTTGTGCGGTAGTGAAAAGTCAGCAGCCGGCGCAGCTTCCGCTCGGCACCTGTCTTCAGCACGGCGGTCTGCAGCGCGGCCAGGCGGGCCCCGCGGACGGTATCGGTCCGAGCATCCTGGCCGATCAACTGAGCTGCCTGGAGCTGCGGGTCGGCGATGTCCACGCACACGACCTGGTACTGCGCGATCAAGCCCCGCTCGATCGCGTCCGACAGCGTCAGCCGGTACACCACGGGCCCGAACACAGCCTCGTCATCCATCGACGCCACCACCTGCCCCGGCCCACCCGCCGCACGGCCGACTTCCCCCAAACCTCCTCCGGACGAGCCCGCCACCTCCGCAGCAGCGACCTCCCACAACCGCGGAGTCGCCGTCATATACAACCGGCGCACGGCCGGCAGCCGCCCGTTGTCATGAACCCCCGCCCACGGCTTGCCCAACGCCCCCGACGTGCGGTGCGCCTCATCGACCACCACCAGATCCCACGCACCCAGCCCCGCCGCGTGCGCGCGCTCCAGGACCCCGAGCCCCACTGCCGCGTACGTGGCGAACAGGGTGACCCGCCCCCCACCCCCGAGCCACCGCACCAGCTCGACAGGGTCCGTGGTGCACGGCACCCCCAGCGCCTCACCCTCAGACAGCGAACACGCCCCGAACAACCGACCGGTGCGCCCGCCTTCCCGCCACACGGTGGCCATCTGAGCGAGCAGATCGAGAGTGGGCACCAGAACCAGCACCCGCTCGGCGCGGAGCTCGTACGCGGCGTGCACCGCGATCAAGCTCTTGCCCGTCCCCGTGGCCGCAACGATCTGAGCGCGCAACCCGCCCTCAGATACCGGCCTTTCCGCAGGCGCCTGCAGCGCACGTACCACCGCATCCACCGCCTCGATCTGGTGGGGACGAAGCCGGTACTGACTGGACATAAGATCCACTCCTCCCGCAGACCCGGGCCCCAACAGAGGCAGTGGGCTCTAGCTGTAGAGTTTATCCCGGACCCTTTGATGCACAGAGACCTCCCGATCACCGAGCGGAGGGCCAGCGGTCCTAGCGCTCGAGGGCACCGTTCCCACCATCCCAGCCGCGGAAGTCACCGTCCCGGAATTTTGACAACTTCACCCGCAAGTGCTACTGCTGCTGACCGGCCACCAGGCGACTGCCAGTCAGCAGCCCCCACCCCGTAGCCAGCCGTGCCCGCGCCAGCGGGCACCAGGCCCGCAGGCGAAGCCGGAGGGCTCAAGGCAGGGGAGCGAAGCGGACCTGCCGTCCCGTCAGTCCGGGCGCGCAGCGCCCCCGGATTCGGGGGGATCCAATGGGGCCCCGGCGGCCCGGGGTCCGGCATCGGGGGACTCCGGGGGGGGGAGGCGGCGGCCGCGGGGTCCCGGAGGGCACCCGCCCGGCCGGGTTGTAGCGCTGGAGCAGAAGCAAAAACTTAGGTGGGTAGATAACAAACACAGACCCAACGAGGGACG
>NZ_JBEYWO010000070.1:0-13846 GCF_040644455.1 Streptomyces sp. NPDC046977 | reverse complement strand
CCAACTCCACCTCCTCGACCTCCTCGACACCGACATCGGACAAACTCGCTGGCCACAGACCTGAAACGGTCACCCGCGAAGTACGGGTCTAGATGCGGGCCGTACGACCAGCCTGGCCGACCGGTCCCGGGTTCCGGAACGGTTTGTCTCCCCCCAAAAGGAGTCACCATGTCTCTCACCTCTTCAGCGCCGACGGTTACTGTGGGCAATATCGCCCTGTCGTTCCACCGTGCGGCCGCCGCGGTAACCCGCCGGGTGCTGGAGGCGCACGGCCACCGGGTGAACAGTGTCGAGGCCCCGCACGAGCAGTTGTTCCGACTCCAGGAGGAGGGGAGCGTAGACGTCCTCGTCTCTGCGTGGCTGCCGTCGAGCCACGGCGCCTATCTCGCTCGCTATCGCGATCGTGTACGTGTGCTGTCACCTCATTACCAGCCCTACTGCGTATGGGCCGTGCCACCGTACGTTCCCGCCGAGCAGGTGCGAGAGGTGGCCGATCTCACCCGCACCGACGTAGCGGAGCGGATGACGAGGGCCATCGACGGCATCAACCCCGGAGCGGGCATCAGCCGGTTCTCGGCCCGGATGGTGAACGAGTACGGCCTGGACCGTTACGGCTACGCCTTCACTCCCGGAACCGAATCCGGCTTCATCTCCCGAGTGGAGCGTGGCATCACCGCGCGGGAGTGGTTTGTGATCCCCCTGTGGCGGCCGCAGTACCTCAACCGCCACTACAGCCTGCGGACACTGAGGGAGCCAAAGGGCCTACTGGGTACCGTGGACGACGCCAGCCCCGTCATCAGTTTGCAGGCGCTGGACCGCGTCCAACCGGAGGCGGTAGCCCGGCTGGACGCCTTGTTCCTGGGCAACGAAGGTGTCGAGGAGATCGACGCCTTGATCAACGTGGGGGGCCTGTCCCCCCTGCAGGCCGCCGACCGCTACCTCACCGAACACGACGTCCGGCTGCTCACCTGAGCGGGACCGCGGCAACGGGACGGTCCGGCTAGCGGGCATCTCACCTTTTCGCATTCAATCACTCATCACCAGCGCAAACGGAGTTCATTCCATGGACAACACCACGATGCGTGCCGTCGGCTATCGCAAGAGCCTGCCGATCACTGACCCCGAGAGCCTGATCGACCTGGAGATCGCCGTCCCCCAGCCCGGACCGCACGACTTGCTGGTACAGGTGAAGGCCGTCGCGCTCAACCCCGTCGACTACAAGGTCCGCCAGGGCAACGACCCGGGCGGCGAGCTCAAGGTGCTGGGCTGGGACGCGGCGGGCACTGTTGTAGGCGTCGGCGAAAAGGTCACCATGTTCAAGCCCGGCGACGATGTCTACTACGCCGGCGCCATCGACCGCGCCGGAGCGAACTCCGAGTACCACGTTGTTGACGAACGCATTACGGCCCACAAGCCCGCCACCGTCACCTTCACCCAAGCCGCTGCTCTGCCACTGACCTCCCTGACAGCCTGGGAAGGACTCTTTGAAAGGCTCGGGCTGCACAACAACGGCCTGCAGCGCAACGGTTCCCTGCTGATCACTGCCGCAGCCGGCGGCGTCGGCGCCATCGCCGCACAGCTCGCCCGGGCCCTGACCAGTCTCACCGTCATCGGCACCGCGTCCCGCCCCGACACAATCGACTTCGCCCAACGGATGGGCGTCCAGCACATCGTCGACCATCACAAGCCGCTGGTCCCGCAACTCGCCGAGGTGGCACCCAACGGCATCACCCATGTGTTCAGCACCACCAACACCGACCGCAATCTTGCCGCCTACGCCGAGGCACTCAAGCCCTTCGGTCAGATCGTCGCCATCGACGACTTCGACTCCCTGCCCATCGGCGTGTTGAAGGCCAAGAGCATCTCCTACCACTGGGAGTTCATGTACACCCGGTCTCTGTTCCAGACCCCGGACCAGGCCGAGCAACACCACATCCTGACCCAGATCGCCCGCCTGGTGGACGCCGGAATCCTCACCACCACCGCCAACCAGGACCTCGGCCCTATCAACGCGGCGAACCTCCGCGAAGGCCACCGCATCCTGGAGGCCGGAACCGCCATCGGCAAGATCACCCTTACCGGCTTCTGATCCTTCCGCAAGGCGAACCCGGGTACCGGTCCATGACCGACACCCGGGTGCCATTGCAGCGCCTGCCGGCGGGTCAAGTCCCAAGGCCCTGCATTGCCGGTCCGGTTCGATTGCCCGACCCGAGGGATTCCACCTGCTCGCCGGTGTCACATCGACCGGTTCGTGGAACTCAGTCCGCCTCGACTCCGTCCAACGCGATCCCACGCGCAGAGTTTCCTCACGTGCGGATGCCCCCCCGCGGAGCAGCCATCAGCCCACCAGCGGGGTCGGTCCGCAGGCGCGCGAGGATACTCTGCAGCCCGAACCGGAAGCGCGCGTCGAACTCACTGGGGCCGAGGTACCGACTCGATTCCCACAAGGTGGGGTAACGGGCCCGGTCGATCTTGGTTGCGGGATCCACGGTGTCTACCGCCTGCTCCTCCTGGCTGATGCCGAGGAGGAAGTACAAGATGGTGAAGTGCGCCCAGGCCGCCACCTGCGCGGTCGCGCCGCTGCCGCGCAGAGCGGAGATCATCACTTCCGCGTAGTCGAGCGTAGCGGGCTCGTAGGTGCCCACACCTGCGACCAGGCGAGCCCCGTCCCGGTAGTGCAGCAGGCGCGCCCGGTAACGGGAGGAGAGTTCGAAGACGCGCTCGGCCCAGTCATCCGGCAGCGGTGCGGCAGTGCATCCGGCAATGATCTCGTCCGACATCAGCTCGAACAAGCGCGCCTTGCTCTCGATGTGCCATCGCACGGTGTTGTGCCGCACGCCCAGCCGGTCGGCCACGGACCGCAGGGTCACCCCCTCGATGCCCTTCTCGCCGAGCGCGGCCAGTGCCGCTGCGACGATCCTGTCCCTCTCCTGCATGTCGCCCACCTTCCTGTCGCGACCCCGCCCGGCCGACGCGGATCGAGCCGCGTTTTCCAGTGGACAAGGATATGTCATCTATGAACCGCCGAACCCGGCGTGACCACACCCTTTGCTTCTTGTCCATCGGACAATTACCCTGGGCGTTATCCAATGGACAAGAGGTTTGTATGTCGTCTCGTCGTCTTCTCCTGCAGTCGGGTACACGCTCCGTCGGCGGCCCTCGCTCCATGCCGGCGGCCCTCTACGGGGCGATCCTGGTCATGGCCGCCCAGCAGACCCTGGTGGTGCCGCTGCTTCCCGCGATCGGCCGAACGTTCGGCACCGGTCTTTCCGCCACCACGTGGTCGGTGACGGCCTTCCTGCTGTCCGCCTCGGTCGCCGCCCCGGTCCTCGCCAAGATCGGCGACGCGATGGGCCGCAGGAGAGCGGCACTGGCGGCCCTGGCCGTGCAGTTGCTGGGGAGCGCACTGACCTCTGTGGCACCCGGCTTCGGCCTCTTCCTGACGGGCAGAGCGCTGGGCGGAGTCGGCACTGCTCTGTTCCCCCTGTGCGTGGGTCTTGTGCGCGAGCACCTCGACTACCGTCGCGCACCAGCCGGAATCAGCATGCTCAGCGCCATGATGGGAGCCGGCGCCGGAGCGGGAATGCTCATGCCCGGGCTGATCGACCTGATCCGGCCCGGCCCGCGTGCCGCGTTCGCAACGGGCACCTTGGCCCTGGCGGTGGCCTGGTTCCTTCTCCGGCGGTCGGTTCCCGCCGACAAGCCCTCCCGGATCTCGCGGCGTGGCCTGGACATGCCTGGAGCACTTCTGCTCGTGCTGACAGTGCTGCCCGCGCTGCTGGGCATCAGCCAGGCCAGTCACTGGGGATGGGGACATCCTGCGACGATCACGCTGCTGAGTGCCGCGCTCATGTCCGGCGTCGTCTGGACGCGCTGGGAGCTGAGGACGCCCGCCCCACTGGTCGACCTGCGCATCGTCGCCCACGGCATACCCAGAAACGCCAACGTGATTGCCGTACTGCTCGGCTTCGGAATGTTCGCTTACTTCACGGTGATCTCCACCTACGCCCAGGCCGCGCCCAGCGGCGGGTACGGGGTGGCCTCCTCGCCGTTGCAGGTAGGCCTGCTCCTGCTGCCGAGCGGTGTGGCGATGGTAGCTCTGGCTCCCCTATCGGCCCGCCTTTCGGCTTCCGTCGGCACGGACATCACCTGCGCCCTGGGTTCGGGCCTGGTCGCCGCGGCCTTCTGGTGGCTGGCCGCGCGTCCCGGCGACGCCCCGACCCTGTGGACCAGCTCGGTCCTCTTCGGGGCCGGCATGGGCATCGGATACGCCGCGCTGTCGGCACTGGCAGTCCACCGGGTCCCGGCGGATCAGACCAGCGTGGTCACCGGTGTCAACGGCCTCATGCGGACACTGGGGGGCAGCGTTTCCGGAGCCGTCACCTCCCTGGTGCTCGTCGGCGGCGGTCACACGGCCGCCGGCGCTCCGTCCGGCCACAGCTACCGCCTGGTCTTCCTGCTGCTCGGCGCCGCCTGCTCATCGGCGACCCTCTTGGCCGTGTACACACAGGTCCGGGGCTTTCGGCCGGGGGTTCGTTCCACGATCTCTGTCGAGGACTTCGGGCAGAGCGGCTCCACGGCAAGGTGAAGGCGGCCCACCGGCTGCGCCCACAGACCTCAGCAACTCTTCCCCGTCTGTTCCGCGTACGCGTATCCACCGGGCCTGGCCGGGGCGTTGCGCCCGGCCGTGCGAAGGTAGCAGTCCCGGCCCACCGCGGACGCACGCCTCACCTGGCACGCCACTCCGGCCGGGCACGCGAGACCCGCCCGGGTACGTCAGTACCCGGGCCGGCAACCGCTTCCGCCATACGGAGTCGTCGGCGTTCAGTCGGAAGCACGCGTGGCGGTCCCCTGACCCAAACCCTCGGCAAGGGCCCGAGTCCAGTCGGCGACGGCCCGGCGGGCGACCGCCGACTGCGGAATGTAGACGTCGAACATGTGCGGCGCACCCGGAACGAGGTGCATCTCCACCGGCACACCAGCCGCGGTCAGCGCGGCACCGAACGCCAGACCCTCGTCGCGCCCGGGGTCCGCGCCGCACACCATGATGTACGTGGGCGGCAGACCACTGAGGTCACGAGCCCGCGCAGGCACCGCGTAACCGGCCTCCGGGTCCGTCCCGGCGAGGTAGGCGGACCACATGTCCAGCGCTCCGGACCGGTTCCAGAGCCTGTCGTCCGTGACTGTCCGGGAGGACGGCGTGTCCTGGCGGTCGTCGAGGACCGGATAGCCGAGGTAAAGGAAGGCCACCGCCGGCCCACCCCGTTCGCGGGTTGCGAGGGCGACGGAGGTAGCGAGCGCGGCGCCCGCCGAGTGCCCGCCGAGCGCTATGCGTGAGACGTCGATGCCGAGTTCGTCGGCATGCTCGGCCGTCCAGATCAGAGCGGCGTGGCAATCGTCGAAGCCGGCCGGGTACGGATTCTCCGGCGCCAGCCGGTAGTCGGGGGCGACGACAACCATGTCCAGTCCCGCGCTGAGCCGCAGGCAGTGGCCCTCCTCGGCGTTGGGCGCGCCGATGGCGAACGCGCCGCCGTGGAACCACAGCGCGGCAGGCCGCGGACTGGAGGACGCCGCTGTGGGCGAATAGATGCGCACAGTCTGAATTCGCCCGTCCGCGGCGGTGATCTTCCGTTCCTCGACACGTACTCCCGGAACCGGGGAAACAGCTTCCGCGGCCGCAGCGACGGCCACGCGACTTCCCTCCAGATCTGCGAACACGTCCAGAACGGGCAACGAATCGAGTACCGGACGGAACTCCGGATGAATGAACATGAGGTAGACCCTCCACCGACGATATTCCTTGTCCATTGGACAGTAACGCGCAAAGAGACCGTTGTCCAATGGACAACGGTCTCCTTGTGATCGAACATGGCATCACCGGTCAGAACCGCAGGGACGACCCCGATCGCAGATCCGGCGGAGCCGCGCTCTCGGCGAGTACCGGCGTGCGGGGCGGGGCGGGGCAGCGCGACGGGATGCGGGCCACGGTCCGGGTGGGTCGGGTACGCCGGCGAACACGCATGCGGGGACATGCCTGCGGGAACATGCGTGCGGATGCAAGTGCGCCGCGCGGGAATCTGACGCCTCGCCACCAATCGTGGCGACGTCGAACTCTCCCTGGGCCACCGTCGTCGTCGCCACGCTGCTCATCCCGCTCCACGAACGGGGCGGTTTCTTCCTGGACGGCGACTCCTGCGTCTACCGAGCGGGCTGCCGGCCACTTCGCCCGACGGGACAAGGCGGCACCGCCAAAGGACGGCGGTGAAGTAACCCGGCATGTCCGGGGCACCCCAGTCCGGCGAGGGCAGCATCCACAAGGGATCCACTCCTCTTCCACTGGGCTGCCCATACTCTGCGTGCAAAAATCCGCCCGCCCGAATGCAATCGCATTCTGCCGGGCCACACACTGAGCCCTTTCCAACCTGGTTGACGTTCGGGTGAGTTGGGGGTGGGCTGGCTGCGGGAAGAGGTGAAGCTCCTGGTAGATGGGTTGTCGACCAAGATCAACCTGTCCGCCCGGAGCTTCGTGTGCTTGTCTACCCATCGGGGATCGATCTGTCCAGCTCGACCCTTCGGTACCTGTCCGGTCTGCTCAGTGTCCGGCGTCGTGAGCGCGGCACTCGCTGGCGACGGCTTGCACCAGACCGGCAGGCTCTCCTGGTGCTGGCGCATTTGCGCTGCGGACACACCTACGCCCAGCTCGCGGCAGGCTTTGATGTCGGGCTTGCCACGGTCTACCGGTACGTCGCCGAGGCGGTCGAGCTCCTGGCAGCCCGCGCGCCGGACCTTGCCGCAGCGGCCCGGGCGGCGTCACGCAAGGCGTTCGTGATCCTCGACGGGACGCTCCTGCCCATCGACCGGATCGCCGCGGACCGGCCGTACTACTCGGGGAAACATAAGAAGCACGGCATGAACGTGCAGGTCATCGCCGATCCCTTCGGAAACCTGCTGTGGGCCTCACCGGCCCTGCCGGGCTCGGTCCACGACATCAAGGCGGCCCGCACTCACGGCGTCATCGAGGCGTTGACCCAGGCCCGCGTCCGCTGTTGGGCCGACAAGGCCTATCAGGGGGCCGGCGGCACAGTTCGCGTTCCGTACCGCGGCCGTTGGGACAAGCTCTCCGCAGGTCAGCGTGCCGTCAACGTCTCCCACGCGAAGATCCGCGCCCTCGGCTAACAAGCCATGGCCGCCCTCAAGACCTGGCGGCTCCTGCGCAAGCTGCGATGCAACACCACCCGCATCACCGCACTCGTCCAGGCCGTCCTCACCCTGCACCTCAACACCGCAAAATGAGGTTGGAAAGGGCTCACTGGAAAGCTAAGAAATATCATGCCTGAAGCACTGCCATGGATGGCGCGGATCTCCCTCACGGTCCGTTACTCCCCCAGCCTGGCGCTCGGCACGGACTGCTCGGTCCCCAGGGAGCGATAATGACCAGCGCGCCCCGAGCACCGAACCGACAGAACAAACCGCTTCCCGCCGAAGCCAGCGCGGGTCCCGGAGATGACGCCCCAGCGACGGAAACCCGGCCTCGCTTCACATCCGAAGCGAAATGGGCGGCTACTCGGAGCAAGGATCTCGCGCTCCAGGCGCCACTCTGCTCGGCCTTGGGCAGACGGGCGCGTTCGCGATCCTCGACGACACGCTGCTGCCACCGAACGCAGGGCGAGCCCGCCCCGCAAGTACATCGCCTCACGCATCCGCAGCACGAGGAAGACCAGGTCCTCCCGCAGGCCGCCCAGGTCCGCGACATCAGGGACCTCGGGGAAGGCCCTCTGCAGGGCGTCGGCGACGAGCGCCTGCATGGACGGCCAGCAGCGGTAGACGGCCTTGCCGGTCTGGGCGCCGGCCACGACGCACTCCATGGTCAGCCCTCGCCAGCCCACCGTGCTCAGCTGCTCCAGGGCGGGCCCCGAGGATCGCCCCCTCCACAACGGGCCCGCGACGACGGGTACCGGATGCCGCCCAATTCCGCAGGGCCCCAGTGGACGGGCCCATCCGATGCAGCCGTTGCAGGCCATAAGGACCACAATAGCGAGGCGATGCTGACGAAACGTCGATTCACTCTACGGATTCGATGCTCTATGTGCGGGATCCAGAGCTTCCTGCAGTTCCTTGCGTGAGGAAATTCCGAGTTTGGTGTACACGTGGCGCAGGTGCCACTCTGCGGTCCGCGGACTGATGAAGAGTCGCGTACCGATCTCAACATTCGTGTGTCCCTCGCGCGCCAACTGGGCGACTTGCTCCTCTTGAGCCGTGAGATCCTCAAGCGACCCGGCCCCGTGCCTCGTCACCGCTTCCCCGGTGGCAAGAAGATCGTGCCGGGCACGCTCGGCGAATCCCTCCGCCCCGAACCGGGTGAACGCTTCGTGAGCTGCGTGAAGTTGTTCGCGCGCTTCGGCACGCCGACGTTGCCTGCGCAGCCACTCGCCGTAAACGAGATGTGCGCGCGCTAGGTGAACAGCGACGCGAGTGTGGGCCAGTCGCTCGATGGCCTCACGATACAGATCGTCGGCTGCCGAGTCGTCGGCGAGCAGCGCACGTGCCCGGGCCAGGGTTCCCAGAGCCCATTCGGTGCCACTCGCCCGGGTTCGCTCCTCAAGCTTCTGCATGGCGGCGGCAGCCGTCTCCGGGCTGCCGCTTCGGGCGGCTGCCTCAACCAATTCAACGAGTGTCCATGAAATGATTCCGATGTCTTCGTACTCGGCAGCTCGTTGGGCGGCTGCCAGTGCGCGATCATACTCACCGCAGCCGTTGTAGAGTAGCGCCGTCGCGTAGTTGACCACACCAATGGATCTTCCTTCGCTTCGTGCTGTCGCATCGTGGCGGGCAGCCTGAAAGCGAGCCAGAGCCGCAGAGGCGCTGCCCCGCCAGGCCGCCAAAAAGAGCGCGGCGTAATTGAGCAGCGGGAAACCGGTCGACTCGGTAATTGCGTTGGCCTCGTCAATCAGCGATGACGCCGAAGTGAATTCACCAGCAGCTACGTGGGCGCTTGCACGGTAGGCAAGCGCCAGTGGAAGGACACTGAGAGCGCCGGTGTCGCGAGCGAGGTGAACAGCGCAGCTGGCCATTTCGTGCCAGGTCTCGTCGTCCCACAGATCGGGCGCGATAGGCTCGGGGGCGATGGGACACAGCAGCCAGAGCCAGCGGACTTCCTGTTTGGTACGCGCCTCGATGCGGTAAGCCTGGAGGGCTTTCTTGAGGAGCGGCACGGCAGGGGCGTAGCCTTTTGTGAACCTCGTCGTCAGGCCGTCCAGGAGAAGGTCGATAGGCCTGGGTGGCTCTGGTGCGTGGGGTGCATCGCGAGCGCATTTGGCTACCTGTAGTACACCGGTGCCGTCGCTGACAATTCGCCCTGAGAAAATTGCCGCGCTGTAAGCCTGGAGATATGTTTCGCGTGCCGAGTACGGATCGAGTGGTTCCAGGCGTCTGGCAGCCTTGAGCAACAGCGGAGGCGCGTGATTGCCGCGGCGTCGTGCGCATGCAATTTCAGCTCGCAGTCGGTCAAGGCGTGCGTGCTGCAGATTGTCTAGCGGGCCGATCTCTGCCGTCGCTGTGCATTCGTAGGCCGCGTCCGGGTCCGCGGCGTCCAGCATGGCCTGGGCAGCGGCAAGGGCTCGCGTTGCTCTGCGTGTGGCTTCAGGCGTCAAGTTGGCGGCACGCTCCAAGAATGCCGCCGCTGCTGTAACCCCGCCGCGGGCCCGGGCACGGTCCGCCGACCGCAACAGCTCGCAGGCCACATCCTCGTCGGGACCCACCACAGACCGAGCTCGATGCCATGCACGCCGATCGGGGTCGACGGTGGAGTCTGTTGCCTCGGCGAGCGCGCGATGAACGCTCTGGCGGGCGGGCACCGTTGCCGCTCGGTAGACCGCCGAGCGCACGAGCGGATGACGAAACCGCACTCGTGCCGCCAGCTCGAGCAGGCCGCATTCCTGGGCTGGCGAAGCCGCGTCAGGGGTGATTCCCAGCCGCTCGGCCGCACGCCACAACAAGGTGACATCGCCGACAGGCTCGGCGGCCGCAGTCAGCAGGAGTTGTCGTGTTGCCGGAGGAAGGGCCTCGATGCGTGTGAGGAAACTCTGTTCGATGCGACTGGTCAGCGGCCAGGCTTCAGGCAGACAGAATCCGCCAGCCAGCGCTGCCGGCGCCAACCCCTTCGGCAACTCCAGGATGGCAAGCGGGTTTCCGCGGGTTTCAGCAACGATTTGATCCCTTATCTGCGGGTCCAGTCTGCCTCGAATGGCCGAGGTCAGGAGGGCACGCGCATCATGATCGCTGAGACCAGTGACGCCAAGTTCGGGCAGCCCCCGCAACTCGCGCATCCCAGCCTCCCGCACTGCGAACACCAGCAGAACCGGCTCGGCAATCAGTCGGCGACCCACAAAGGCCATTACCTGCAAACTGGCGCGATCCAGCCATTGAGCATCGTCTACCAGACATATCAGTGGCTGCTTCTGGGCCGTCTCGGAGAGCAATCCCAGTGTCGCCATGCTGACCATCAGACGGTCCGGCGCAGTACCAGGACATCTGCCGAAAACGACACCCAGCGCCTCCCGTTGCGGAGTGGGCAGCGCCGCAAGATTGTCGAGAATTGGAGCGCACAACTGATGTAGGCCGGCGAACGCGAGTTCCATCTCCGATTCGACTCCCCAGGCTCGCTCGACGCGACACCCGGATGAGTGGTGCGAGAGGTATGCGATTAGCTCTGATTTTCCGATCCCGGGATCTCCACTGATGACGAGGGCGCCACCGCTCCCCGATCGCGTCCTGCTGACTAGTTCGTCCAGCCTTCGGCACTCGTCGCTCCTACCCAGCAACATCGGAACTTGCCCCCTCTACTATCTGCTGAACGCTGAAAAGTAATCGAGAAGGTCGAGCGTGTGGTCGCATCGCCGGCACTGGTTAATCCGCCGCAACCGCTTTCCGTAATGCACTACGTGCATTTGATCGGTCACACTGAGCCACCGTTTCAACCGATCGACGTGCTGCGACAGATACGGCAGCGCGTGCGCCCAGCCCAGGCACTGGTAGACGCACCCCAGGCATGCACCCCAGGGTATTCGACGGATGCGTTACAGGACCACCTCGCGGAACTGTGGTGTCCGTAATCGTTTGGCCAGCAGCGAGATGCCGGTCTGCGACAGCAACTGCCAGAACCCCGCCTGGGATGGACACCGATGATCGAGTTGGAATACCCGCACTACGAAACGCTGAGCGATACGGAATCGGGATGCGTCGCTATCGCACTGGTCGACGCGACAGGAACGGTCGCCGGATGGACACGCGCTGCACGGCGTCTTGCCGGCTACTCCGCCGCCGAGGTGGTGGGGCACCCTGCCGCAGACGTGTTCCTTGCTTTTCCCCAGGATGGTTCAGACGCCGCGGCCTTCCTTGAGCAGCACCGCGCCAGGAACAATTGGTACGGGCGAGCGGTGGTGCGTCACAGGGATGGGAGTGAGCATGACGTGAGTCTGCGGTTCTCACTGCTGGCGGGCCGGGATGGGGAGTTTATGTGGCTCGTATCAGCGACGGACATCGATACGCTTTCCTCGCAAGCCGTGAGCGGATCGGTGCGGGAGTCACTTCTCACGCGTGGACCGATGGGTATCATTCTTCGCGACCCCGAATTGCGCTGCATCTTCGTGAACGATGCCATGGAGCGGCAGGATGGGGTTTCCTCCAGCCAAAGGCTCAGGCATCAGCAGATAAGGCCGAATTCTGCCTTCGAGAGCGATATTCTCGACGAAGTCATGCGTAAGGTAACGGAGGGTGGAGTGCCTGTCGTGCACACCCTTCAGGCCGCCCCACCCGGCAGCAGGAACACTGAGCATACGTTTTTCGTGACATTCTGCCGCATCGAGGGCGCAAGGGGTGAGATTCTGGGAATCTGCTGCATGAGCGTGGATATGACCAGAATCCAGTGGGCTCGCGAACGGCTGGCAATTCTCAGCGAAGCCAGCATACATATCGGGAGTACCTTGGACGTCGCCAAAACCGGACAGGAGCTTACCGACCTCGCGGTACCGCACCTTGCAGACTGCGCCATAGCGTACGTCTCGGACTCCATGAAGCAAGGGCCGGTCCCTCTCGGGCCGGACTTTACATCCTCTCTTTACGACTCCTCTTTGCGGCAGGTTGGCCTGACCTCGATCCACAAGGATGGCTACGAAGAGGGGTGGGAAATCGGGGAAACGCTGCCCGTCACGTCATACTCACCCATCGGTTACGTCATGTCCTCTGGTCGATCTTATCTGGCATCATCTGTGGGCACCGCTTTGGAGACATGGCTCTCCAAGATTCCGGTATACGCGAGAAAAGTATGCCGGTGCAGGGTTCGCTCGCTCATGATCGTGCCGATTCAGACACGGCAAGTCCTGCTTGGTCTGGCAGTTTTCCTGCGTTGTGAGGACGTCCTTCCCTTCGAGGAAGACGATCTGCTTCTCGCTGAAGAACTCGTCAGTCGGGTAGCACTCGCGCTCGACAACGCTCGCCGATCCGCACGTGAGCACACTGCAGGACTCGATCTGCAGCAAAACTTGCTCCCGCAGAACATCACAGGCGGGCCGGCCTTCGAAGTGGCTTCACGCTACCTTCCCGCAGACACAGACGAAGGCGTCGGAGGCGACTGGTTCGACGTGATCCCCCTGTCAGGTGCCAGGGTGGGACTGGTCGTCGGTGACGTGGTCGGCCACGGCATCAAGGCCGCTGCAACTATGGGGAGACTGCGCACCGCGGTCCACACGCTCGCCAATATGGACCTGCCCCCCGACGAACTGCTGGCCCACTTGGACGACATGGTGCAGCGCCTCGCGGAAGAGGACACCGATCCCCAGGGGCTTTCCGCCACGGTAATCGGCGCAACATGCCTGTACGCGATCTACGACCCGCTCAGCCGAAGGTGCAAGATGGCTCGGGCCGGTCATCCCCCGCCCGCGATCATTTCCCCAGACGGCCACGTTAGCTTCCCTGATCTCCCTGCCGGTGTCCCCCTGGGCCTCGGGATGGATTTCTTCGATGCCGTCGAGATGGAAATACCCGAAGGGAGTCTTCTCGCCTTCTACACCGATGGCCTGATCGAAAGCCGCGACCACGACATCGACGTCGGCATGGGGCTGCTGGCCCGTGCGCTGGCCCACCGCGGGTACACGCTGGATCAGCTCTGCACGCACATTATTGACACCGTCCCGACCCATGCCCCCTTCGACGATGTCACCTTGCTGCTCACCAGAACTCGCTCGCTCGGGCCTGGTCAATCCACATCCTGGGACCTGGCAACCGACCCAGCCGTCGTGAGCACCGCGCGCAAACTGGTCTCTGACCAGCTGACCAAATGGGGAATTGAACACATGACCCCCACGACCCAACTGATCGTCAGCGAACTCGTCACCAACGCCATCCGCCACGGCGAGGGACCGATCAATCTACGCCTGATCAAACACCAGGAGCTTACATGCGAAGTATGGGACAGCGGCAACTGCGTTCCCAGGCTGCACCACCCACGCACCACTGACGAGAACGGCCGTGGACTCCTACTTGTCGCGCGGACATCACACCGATGGGGAACGCGCCACACCACGCAAAACAAGATCGTGTGGGCCGAACAAACGGTGCGGGACACGTAGGGAATGCGAATTTCCCAACGTTCCTTACTGATGGCGTGGACTGACAGACAAATAGAATCCATTGCAGGCGAGTTTTCGAAAAGCAGCCTGGAGCGGCATACGGCCCTTGGCCGCCGCAACTACTCGCTAAGGGCTGTCCCGTAAATGATCTTCGAGTCGCCTCGGGTGGGGCTGGCCGCTGTGCGTTCCATCGGCCTATCCAACGAGGGCGAGGTTGTGCA
>NZ_JBEYWO010000069.1:0-14586 GCF_040644455.1 Streptomyces sp. NPDC046977 | reverse complement strand
GGATCGCGACCGCCGCGGACGGGGCGCGTACGCTGCCGCTCGCCGGGCCGCCGCCCCCGCCGGTCACCACCCGGCGGCGCGGCGGGACCGCGACGCCGCCGAGGAACGAGGAGCAGGATGACCCCCGCGACACAGCCCCTGGACGTGCGATGGATCCACGGGTCCCCGTCCGCGAAGCACAACACCGACCCCGACATCCAGGTGTTCGCGTACTCCGAGGACACCGTCGTGCTGCGGCAGAACAAGGCGGTCCACTACGAAGCGCCCTTCCTCTTCCTGCTCTTCGGCGAGGAGCGGGCGGTGCTGATCGACACCGGGGCCACCGAGTCCGCCGCGTTCTTCCCGCTGCGCCGGGTCGTGGACGAGCTGGTCGACGCCTGGCGGGAGCGCCATCCGCGGGACGGGTACGGGCTGCTGGTGCTGCACACGCACGCGCACGGCGACCACGTCGCGGGCGACGGGCAGTTCACCGGCCGCCCGGACACCGTCGTCGTCCCGGCCGGGCGCGAGGGCGCGTGGCCGTTCTTCGGCTTCGACGCGGACCCGGACGCGGTGGCCCGTGTCGACCTCGGCGGCCGGGTGCTGGAGTGCCTGGCGACGCCCGGCCACCACGAGGCCTCGGTCACCTACTACGACCCCCGCACCGGCTTCCTGCTCACCGGCGACACGGTCTACCCGGGCCGGCTGTACATCGCCGACTGGGCAGCCTTCGTCCGCACCGTCGACCGGCTCATCGCCTTCGCCGCGGACCGCCCGGTCAGCCATGTGCTGGGCTGCCACATCGAGATGAGCCGCGAGCCCGGTGTGGACTACCCGATCCGCACCACCTACCAGCCGGACGAGCCGCCGCTGGAGATGACGGTCGGCCAACTCCACGAGATCCGGCGGGCGATCGACGAGATCGGCGAGCGCCGGGGCAACCACCCCTACCCCGGCTTCGTGATCTGCCGGCAGGACTGAGCCGTGCACGCCGCCGCCGTGACCCTGACCGTTCTGCTGCTGCTCGAGGTCGTCCCCTCGGCCGTGGCCCAACTCGCGCGGGCCCGCGCGGGTCTGGAACGCCTCGACGAACTGACCCGTCTCGGCCTGCTCCAGGGCCGGCATCCCCGGATACCCGTGCTGCTCGGCTCGCTGCACGCGCTCGGTGCCGCGGCTGTGATCGCGGGCCTGTGGCGGCCGCCGCTCGGCGTGGCCGGGGCCGCGCTGGAGGCGGCGATCTTCGCGTGGACGCTGTACCGCCAGCTGCGGGCCGGCGACCGGGGGCGGGCGCTCGGCGCCTACCTGCTCTTCCTCTCGATGGCACTGGCCGTCCTGGTGGTGAACGCCGCGCGTTAGGGCGTCTCGTCCCCCCGCGCCGGCGCGGAACTGCGCACCAGGACACCGCGTACGGGCACCGTGCCTGCCGCCGTGTCCGCCGGGTTCGCCGCCTGCGCGGCCGCCTCCGCCTGGCGTCCCCAGCGCTTGGCGATGACGGCGCAGACCATGAGCTGCATCTGGTGGAAGAGCATCAGCGGGAGCACCGCGAGGCCGGCCTGCGCGCCGAACAGCACGGTCGCCATGGGCAGGCCGGCGGCGAGGCTCTTCTTCGACCCGGCGAAGACGATGGTGATCCGGTCCGCCCGGCCGAAGCCGAGGCGCCGCGCCCCGTACGAGGTCAGCGCGAGCATCGCGGCCAGCAGCAGGGCCTCCGACAGCAGCAGCCCGAGCAGGCGCAGCGGCGTCACCAGGTGCCAGATGCCGCCGACCACGCCCTCGCTGAAGGCGGCGTAGACGACCAGCAGGATGGACCCGCGGTCGACCAGGCCGAGCACCTTCTTGTGCCGCAGGACGAAGCCGCCGATCCAGCGGCGCAGTACCTGTCCCGCGGCGAAGGGCACGAGCAGCTGGACCACGATCCCGAGGAACGAGTCCATCGAGAAGCCCGCCCCACTGCCGCCCAGCAGCACCGCCGCGAGCAGCGGGGTGAGCACGAGACCGGCGAGGCTGGAGAAGGAGCCGGCGCAGATGGCGGCGGCGACGTTGCCGCGCGCGAGGGAGGTGAAGGCGATCGAGGACTGGATGGTGGAGGGCACCAGGCACAGGAAGAGCAGCCCGGTCCACAGCTGCGGCGTCAGCAGGTACGGCACCAGGACGTGGGCCGCCAGACCGAGGACGGGGAAGAGGACGAACGTGCAGGCCAGCACGGTGGTGTGGAGCCGCCAGTGGCGCAGCCCGTCCATCGCCTCGCGGGTGGACAGCCGCACCCCGTACAGGAAGAAGAGCAGCGCCACGGCCGCGGTGGAGGCCCCTCCCGCCACATGGGCGCCCGCACCCCGGGCGGGCAGCAGGGCCGCGAGCAGGACGGTGCCGAGCAGCGCCGCGATGTAGGGGTCCAGGGGGAACCAGGACGGGTAACGCAGGCGGTGCATGGACTTCCTCATCGGTGCACGGACGTGACCTGTCCAGCTTGCCCGCGGCGCGGCCGATCGTAAATGGCATTGACCGCACTGACTGTCATCACGTTTCACGATGGCCACCGCTAGGCTGGGAGCATGTTCGACCCGGTGCAGCTGCGGACCTTCGTCACGGTCGCGGGGACGCTGAGCTTCACGCAGGCCGCCCGGCGGCTCGGCCTGCGCCAGTCGACCGTGAGCCAGCACGTGCGGAAGCTGGAGGAGGAGGCGGGACGGCAGTTCTTCGCGCGCGACACGCACAGCGTGGAGCTGACCGAGGACGGCGAGGCCATGCTCGGCTTCGCGCGCACGATCCTGGAGGCCAACGAGCGGGCGGCGGGCTGGTTCGCGGGCACCCGGCTGCGCGGGCGGCTGCGGCTGGGCGCGTCGGAGGACTTCGTGCTGACCCGGCTGCCGGAGATCCTGGAGGCGTTCCGGCGCGAGCATCCCGAGGTCGACCTGGAGCTGACGGTCGAGCTGTCGGCCACCTTGCACCGGCGGCTGGCCGCGGGACGGCTGGACCTGGTGCTCGGCAAGCGCGCGGCCGGCGACACGCACGGCGAACTGGTGTGGCGGGACCGGCTGGTGTGGGTGGCCGCCGAACGGTTCCGGCTCGACGCGCGGCGGCCGGTCCCGCTGATCCTCTACCCCGCCCCGGCGATCACCCGGGCCCGGGCGCTGGAGGTCATGGAACGGCACGCCCGGTCGTGGCGGATCGCATGCACCAGCGGCTCGCTGAGCGGGCTGGTCGCCGCGGCCCGCGCGGGGCTCGGGGTGATGGCGCACGCCGAGGGACTGCTCCCGCCCGGTCTGGTGCGGGTGCCGTCCCGCGCGGGGCTGCCGGACCTCGGCGGGGTGGACTTCGTCCTGCTGCACGGATCGCGGCGGCCCGCGGCCAGGGAGGCGGCGGACGCGCTGGCGGCGGCGATCCTCGACGGATCCCTCAGCGGGTCCCTCAGTGGATCCCTTCCGTCGTGATCTGCTTCACCAGGCGCAGGTAGGGCACGGTCTCCACATGTCGGACGCCCTCCAGCGCGCCGACCTGCTCGCTCAGATAGCGGTACATCTCCGCGGTGTCCCGGCAGATGACGACGGCGACGATGTTGGACGAGCCGGTGGTCGCCGCGACGAAAGCGGTCTGCCGGTGGGCGGCCAGCGCCGTGCCGACGGAGTGGAGCTCCGCCGGGGCCGCGGTGATCCAGAACACCGCCCGGATGTCGTGGCCGATCCACGCCGTGTCCAGCTGCACGTCGGTGTAGAGCACGCCGGAGCCGCGCAGCTGCTCCAGCCGGCGCTTGACGGCGGTCTCCGACAGCCCGGTGGCCCGGTGCAGTTCGGGGTAGGTGGCGCGCCCGTCACGCGCCAAGGCCGCGAACAGGGCTTCGTCGGCGGCGTCGAGGACGACGGTGCCGGGCTCCGGCAGGTCGGGCGGGGGCCGCCGCAGGGCGTCGGCCTCCTGGGCGGTGAGCGCCTCCCGTTTGGCGAACCACCCCAGCGCCCCGCCGTAGAAGGTGTGCAGGATGCTGTGGGCGCCGATCTCCACGATGCTCGGGGTACGCGGCAGCCGGCCCAGCAGCAGCGCGTCGTGCTCGTCGTGGCTGCGCGAGCGGGTGACGCACATGACCTCCGTGCCGCCCGCCATCAGCGAGATCCACGCCGTGTCCGCCCGCCGGGCCAGCGCCTTGGCGAGCGAATCGGCCGCCTCCGGCGTGCTGCGCAGCCGCAGCGCCCAGCGGGTCCTGCCGAGCAGTTCCTGCTCCGGCAGGGCCAGCACGCGCATCCCGAAGTCGGCGTGCAGGCGACGGTAGCGGCGCGCCACGGTCTGGTCGGAGACGCCCAGCACGTCCGCGAGGCGACTGAAGGGGGCCCGTCCGTCCAGTTGCAGGGCGTGCACCAGGCGCAGGTCGAGCTCGTCGAGCATGTGGGAATCCCCCACCTTTTCTCTCCTCGTGTCGGAATCCGGCGCATCACGGCTTGTGGCTGGAGGAACCTGGCCGTCCTTGGCGATGGTACGGAAGAGAGTCCCCGTCGAGGGACCACGGGGGACGTCAAGGAAGAGGGAAAATCCATGCGCAAGTGGGGACCGCTGGTGGCGGTCTGTCTCGGCACCTTCATGCTGCTGATCGACGTGACGATCGTGATCGTCGCGCTCCCGGACATCGCGGGCGCGCTGAACGCCTCGCTGTCCGACCTCCAATGGATGATCGACATATACGCGCTGGCGCTGGCCGCCCTGCTGCTCGGCGCCGGTTCGGCGGCGGACGTCATCGGGCGCCGCCGGATGTACGTGGTGGGGACGGGGCTGTTCGCCGCCGCGTCGCTCGCCTGCGGCCTGGCACCCGGCGCGGGCTGGCTGGTGGCGATGCGGGCCGTGCAGGGAGTGGGCGCGACGGCGATGTTCGCCACCACGATCTCGCTGATCGGCGCGGCCTACCAGGGACGCGACCGCTCGGTGGCGCTCGGTGTGTGGGGCGCGGTCAGCGGCGCGGCGGCGGCGCTCGGCCCGGTGCTGGGCGGCCTGCTGACGCAGGGACTGGACTGGCGGTGGATCTTCTTTGTCAACCTGCCGGTGAGCGTCGTCACCATCGCGCTCACGCTGCGCGTAGTGGGCGAGTCGAAGGGCGGCCACGGCGGCGCGCGGATCGACTGGCCGGGCACGGCGTCCTTCACCGCCTTCGCGGGCCTCACGACCTTCGCGGTGATCCGCGCGGACGAGGCCGGCTGGGCCTCGGCGCGCACGGCGACGACGTTCGCCTGCGCCGCGGCGGCCCTGGTGGTCTTCGTGCTCGTGGAACGGCGGTCCGCGCACCCGATGCTGGACCTCGCGCTCTTCCGGGACCGCTCGTTCACCGCCGTCATGGTCGGCGCGTTCGCCCTCGCCGGCACGGCGTTCGGCGTCCTGGCGTACACCTCGCTGTGGCTGCAGACCCTGCTGGGGCTGAGCCCGGTGCGCGGCGGACTGGTCCTGATACCGCTGGCGCTGGCGGCGTTCGTGGCCTCGGCGGTGGGTGGCAGGCTCCTGCACGGGGCGCCGTACCGGCTGGTGATCGGCGGCGGACTGGTGCTGATCGGCGCCGGTGCGCTGGCGCAGGCGGTGCTGGACGCGGGCTCCGGATGGGCCTCGCTGACCGTGGGCCTGGTGGTGGCCGGCCTCGGCGTGGGCCTGGTCAACCCGGCGATCGCGGGCGCGGCGCTGGCCTCCGTGCCACCGCGGCGAGCGGGCATGGCGGGCGGCGCGGTCAACACCTTCCGCCAGCTCGGCTACGCCCTGGCGGTCGCCGTCTTCGGCACGCTGCTCACCGGGCGGATGGAGGACTCGCTGCGCGACTCCGGCGTCCCCGACCCGCACGCCACCGCACGGGTGCTCGCGGGCGGCGGGGCCCGGGAACTGCTGGCCCGGGTGCCCGAGGCGCAGCGCCCGGCGGCCGACCACGCGCTGCACGCCGCCTTCGCCGCGGGGCTCGACGCGGCCGCCGTGACGGCGGGCATCGCGGGGCTGGTCGCGGGCGCGGTCGTGCTTGTCCTCGTACGGTCGAAGCCGCAGGCGGCGGCTCCGGAACGGGCCGTTCCGGAGCCGGTGGGCGCTGTAGAGCGAGGGTGATCCCCGCGCGGGGATTTGGTGCAGATCCGGACGGCGCCCGATCCGTCCGGACGTTCCCTCCCGGCCCCATGTTCCTTGCGGTAACAGGGAATCCGCTCGTCACCGGGGTGTGAGGGTCTCTCCGCAGACCCTCACACACGGTTTTCGCACCCCTCCCGCCCCGCCGCGCCATCGGGTAGCTTCTGCAACCGCCCGAGCGGCCGAGGAGCGACGTTGCGCGAGTTCACCATTCCCCCACTGGTGACGGCACCCCAGGTCGGCGGTCTGGCGGACTCCGTGTTCGCCGCCGCCGCGGAGGAGCCGGACCGTGTCGTGCTCGGCCGCCGGACCGGTCCCGAGGGCGCCGAGTGGGAGGACGTCACCGCCGCCCGCTTCCGGGACGAGGTCCTCGCGGTGGCCAAGGGCCTGCTGGCGCACGGCATCCGCTTCGGCGACCGGGTCGGCCTGATGTCCCGCACCCGCTACGAGTGGACCGTGCTGGACTACGCGCTGTGGACGATCGGCGCCCAGCCGGTGCCGATCTACCCGACGTCCTCCTCCGAGCAGGTGCGCTGGATGCTGCAGGACTCGGGCGCGGTGGCCTGCGTCGTGGAGCACGAGGACCACGCGATGACCATCGGCGCGGTCGTCGACGAACTCCCCCGGCTGGCCCGGCTGTGGCAGCTGGACTCCGACGCGCTCACCGAGTTGGCCCGGGACGGCGCCGACATCGACGACGACCTGGTCCACCGGCACCGCATGGCCGTCACCCCGGACGGCCCGGCCACCGTCATCTACACCTCGGGCACCACCGGCCGGCCCAAGGGCTGCGTGATCACCCACGCCAACTTCATGGCCGAGGCCGACAACGTCATCGCCAAGTACGAGCCGGTCTTCCACTCCCGGCCCGGCGACGAGGCCTCGACGCTGCTCTTCCTCCCGCTCGCCCACGTCTTCGGCCGCATGGTGGAGGTCGCGGCGGTGCGCGCCCGGGTGCGGCTGGGCCACCAGCCGAACCTGGCCGCCGCCGAACTGCTGCCGGCGATGGCCTCCTTCAAGCCGACCTTCGTGCTCGCGGTCCCGTACGTCTTCGAGAAGGTCTTCCAGGGCGCGCGCCGCAAGGCCGAGGCGAACGGGAAACTGGGGCCGTTCGAGAAGGCCGTCGAGATCGCCGTACGGCACGCGGAGGCCACCGAGGCGCGCGCCTTCGGCACCGGCCCCGGGCCCAGTGCCGGACTGCGGATGCAGCACCAGCTGTACGAGAAGCTGGTCTACGGCAAGGTGCGCGCGGCCCTCGGCGGCAAGGTCCGGCACGCCTTCTCCGGCGGGTCGGCGATGGACCGGCGGCTCGGGCTGTTCTTCGACGGCGCCGGCGTGCGGATCTTCGAGGGGTACGGACTGACCGAGACGACGGCCGCCGCCGTGGCCAACCCCCCGGAGCAGACACGTTTCGGCACGGTCGGGCTGCCCATCCCCGGCACCTCCGTGCACATCGCCGACGACGGCGAGGTGTGGGTGCACGGCGGCCAGGTCTTCACCGAGTACCTCAACAACCCCAAGGCCACGGCCGAGGTCCTGCACGACGGCTGGCTGGCCACCGGCGACCTCGGCGCGCTGGACGAGGACGGCTATCTGACCATCACCGGGCGGAAGAAGGAGATCCTGGTCACCAGCGGCGGCAAGTCCGTCTCCCCGGTGGTGCTGGAGGACCGGGTGCGGTCCCATCCGCTGGTGTCGCAGTGCGTCGTGGTCGGCAACGACCGGCCGTTCATCGCCGCGCTCCTCACCCTCGACCCCGAGGGCGTCGGGCACTGGCTGACGATGCGGGGCAAGCCGCAGCTGCCGATCGCCCGGCTGATCCACGACGCCGACCTGGAGACCGAGATCCGCCGGGCCGTGGTCGCCGCGAACACCCTCGTCTCGCAGGCGGAGTCGATCCGTACCTTCCGCATCCTGGCCGGCCAGTTCTCCGAGGAGGAGGGGCTGCTCACGCCGTCGCTGAAGCTGAAGCGGAAGGCGATAGAGAAGGCGTACACGAGGGAGATCGACGCCCTGTACCGGCACTGACCGGGAACGGGCCGGGAATGCGCGCCGGGACGTGATCGTTGGCCTATGCGTTACATGTATTCCACACGCGAACCTAAGGATCAGCCGCCTGTGAGCACGGTCCCCGACATCACCCTCAACAACGGCATCACGATGCCCCAGCTCGGCTTCGGCGTCTGGCAGGTGCCGGACGACGAGGCGGCCGTCGCGGTCGCCGCGGCCCTGGAGGCCGGCTACCGCAGCATCGACACCGCCGCGCTGTACCGCAACGAGCGGGGCACCGGCCGCGCCGTCGCCGCCTCCGGCATCGCCCGTGAGGACCTGTTCGTCACCACCAAGGTGTGGAAGACCGATCTGGGCCACGACAACGCGCTGCGCGCCTTCGACGCCTCCCTGGACAAGCTCGGCCTCGACTACGTCGACCTCTACCTGATCCACTGGCCGAGCCCCGCGCGCGGCCTGTACCTGGAGACCTGGCGCGCCCTGGAGAAGATCCACGCCGATGGCCGGGCCCGGGCGATCGGCGTCTCGAACTTCCCCGTCGCGCAGCTGCAGCACCTGCTCGACGAGGGCACCGTCGTGCCGGCCGTCAACCAGATCGAGCTGCACCCGAACCTCCCGCAGGCCGAACTGCGCGCCTTCGGCGCGGCCCACGGCATCGCCACCGAAGCCTGGTCGCCGCTCGGCCAGGGCCGCGGCCTGCTCGACGAGCCGGCGCTCGCCGCGCTGGCCGCCAAGCACGGCAAGAGCCCGGCCCAGATCGTGCTGCGCTGGCACCTCCAGCTCGGCAACGTGGTCATCCCCAAGTCCGTGACCCCCGCGCGGATCAAGGAGAACATCGACGTCTTCGGCTTCGAACTGGACGCCGGGGACCTCGCGGCCATCGACGCCCTCGACAACGGCGGCCGCCTGGGCCCCGACCCGATGGCGTTCAACTGACGTTGGCCTCGCCTCGCACGGCACGAGGGCGGCGGACCGGCGACCGGTCCGCCGCCTCTGCCGTTTCCGGCAGTCGCCCACGAGCCCTGCCTTCGATAACCCCCCGCGCTGTGAGGGGGGTTGAGCTGCCGGTCTAGCCTGCGGTCATGCTGGACTACGAGAGGGAGGCGGCCCGGTACGACGCCACCCGGGGCGGGGTACCACGGGCGCGGGCCGCCGCCGAGGCCGTGCTGGGGCTGGTGCCACGGGAGGCGCGCACGCTGCTCGACGCGGGGTGCGGGACGGGCCTGGTCACGCAACGGTACGCACGTCCCGGGCTGCGGGTGCTGGGGGTGGACGGCGCGACCGCCATGGCACGGATCGCCAGGGCCCGCACAGGGCCGGGGGTGATGGTCGCCGACGTCCGCCGGCTGCCGTTCGCGACGGGGTCGCTGGACGCCGTGTCCACGGTGTGGGTGCTGCACCTGCTGCCGTTCGCGACGGACGTGGTCGCGGAGTGCGCACGGGTCCTGCGGCCCGGCGGGGTGCTGGTCACCACCGTCGACAAGGACGCCGGGCACGACGTGGGCAGCGACATCGACGCGCTGCTCGGACCCTTCCGGCGGCGCGAGCCGTACGACGCCGAAGGGCCGGTCCTGCGGCACGCCGCGGCGCACGGCCTGCGTCCCGCCGGGGAGGCCCGCTTCACCGGCCACGGACAGGGCCGGGCCCCGCGCGAGCTCGCCGCACGGATCGCCGCGGGCCACTTCGCCTCCGCGCTCGTGCTGGGCGAGGGGGACGTCGCCTCGCTGGCCGGGCGGCTGGCGGCACTGCCGGACCAGGACAGGCCGCGGCCCGATCCGGTCTACCGGCTGGTCGCCCTCGCCAAGGGCCCGGATTCCGCTACAGCGGCGGCTCGTTGAGGAGTTCCTTCAGCCACAGCGTCATCCGCTCGACCGGCACCGTGCCGGCGGCGGTGCCGGAGCCCGTGGCGGGGAAGACCCGGCCCCAGGTGTGGGCGCGGCCGACCGCGCCGACCCGGCAGGCCAGGCTCGCCAGCCGGCGCAGCGCGGGCAGGTCGTGGCCCTCGCCGCCCCAGGAGTCCAGGTAGCGGTCGCGCAGCCGGGCCACCACCTCCGGGCCGTCCTCGCCGTGCCGCCGGTGCGCCATCCGGGCGGTCACGAGCAGGCTGGTGAAGGGGTGGGCGAGGGCCGCGTCGCCCCAGTCGAAGAAGACATAGGCGTCGCCGCGGTGGAAGACCTGGTCGTCGTGGAGATCGGCGTGGTCGAGTGCCGCGCCGATGCCGGACCCGTCGAGTTCCGCGCACCAGTCCGCGAACCGCGGGCGGACGGCACGGACGTCGGCGGGCGCGTCGGTGCGGTGGATCAGCTCGTCCAGCAGCTCCGGCAGCCGCGCGGGCCGCAGGTCGGGCACCCCCAGCGCGGCCATCTCCTCCGCGCGGTGCGCGGTGGCCCGCTGCAGGGCAGCGTACGCACGCAGCGGGGCCTCCCAGTAGTAGGGGCTGCCTCCCGGCCGGTCCGCGGTGCCGGCCAGCAGGGGCCCGCCGTCCGGCAGCAGCGCCCAGGCGCGCCCGGTGTCCACCGCCAGCGGAGCCAGCACCCGGCCCGGCACCCACCCGTGCAGGGCTCTGGTCAGCGCGGGCTCGAAGGCGGAGCCCGGGGGGTTCGCCTTGAACCACACCGTCTCCCCCGAGGTGGTGGGGATGCGCACGACCACCGACCAGGGACGCAGCCGGGCCAGCCACTGCTCCCGGGCCCGCGGTCGCAGACCGCGGCCGGTGATGGCCTGCTCCGCCCAGGCGAGGGCGTCGTCCCGCCACGCCCGGTCCGCCCAGGGCGTCGGTCCCTCGTGCTCCCCGATGTCGATCCGCGGTTCCCGCTCCATCAACGCATCACAGCACGGCCACCCGCGCCGCGCACCTGCGTTACGGTCGGCGCATGACGACGACCACGGCCGGCCCCGGCCCGTCCGTCGCGGGGGTGGGCGCCCTGCTGCGCGGCTGGCGCGAACGGCGCCGGATCAGCCAGCTGGAACTCGCGCTGCGGGCCGACAGTTCGGCCCGGCACATCAGCTTCATCGAGACCGGCCGCTCGCGTCCCAGCCAGGCCATGGTGCTGCGGCTGGCGGAGCACCTGGACGTACCGGTGCGGGAGCGCAACGCCCTGCTGGTGGCGGCCGGTTACGCTCCCTCCTTCCCCGAGACGCCGCTGCGCGACCCCGCCATGGGCCCACTGCGGGACAGCCTCGACCGGCTGCTGGCCGCGTACGACCCGTACCCGGCGCTGGTCCTGGACGGGATGTACGACGTCGTGGCCGCCAATCGCGGGGTCGCCCTGCTCCTCGACGGCGTCGCCGGGCACCTGCTGCGGCCCCCGATGAACGCCCTGCGGATCACCCTGCACCCGCAGGGCCTCGCCCCGCGCATCCTCAACTTCCGCGCGTGGCGCGGCCATCTGCTGGAGCGCGTCGAGCGCCAGATCACCATGAGCGGCTACGCGCCGCTGCGCCGGCTGCACGAGGAGCTGGCGGCCTATCCGGTGGACGGCGCGCACCCGGATCCGCCCGTGCCGGACGGCCCGCACGCCCCCTTCGCGCTGCCGCTGCGGGTCGCCCATCAGGGCCGGGAGCTGTCGTTCCTGTCGACGGCCGCCACCTTCAACACCCCCATGGACATCACGGTCTCCGAGCTGGCGATCGAGACGTTCCTGCCCGCCGACCCGGAGACCGCCGCCGCCCTCAGGGCGGCAACGCCACCCGTCAGCCCTGCGGAATCCGGTCCAGGAAGCCACTGACCGAGCGGATCCGGCCGTCCCCGGCCAGCGTGATCACGTCCGACCCGGCCACCGGTGCCGTTCCCGCGGGTGCGCCCTGCGGCCCCAGTTCCCAGGAGAACCGCGCGATGTCGTGGTAGCCGTCGACGCTCCCGGTGAGGGTGAACACCAGGCCGGGGAACTGCTCCGCCACGCCGTCGATCAGCGCGCCGATGGCCTCGTGCCCGGTGGCGTCGGCCAGCGGGTCGGTGTAGCGGCCGTCCTCCGTCCACGCGGCGGCCACGGCCTTGGCCCGTGCTTCCGCGTTCCCGGGGCTTCCGGCGTTCCACGCCTCGAAGTACCGGGCCACCGCGGTCTCGTACCGGTTCTGCTCCATGCCGTTTCCTCTTCCTCCCGCTCGTGGTGGTGGGCCGAGCGGACGGGGTGGAGTGCGCCGCCCCGTCCGCCGGTACGTCCACCCTGCCGGGGCGGCGCGGAGGCGTCGATTACCTCGGAGGTAGCGGCAGGTGGTCGCCGAGTACGGGGGCGAGGGCCTCGGCGTAGGCGTCGGCCATGTGGCTCTCGTCGCGGTAGACGAAGACGTCGCCCACGACGACCGGGCAGGCGCCCGCGTCCGTGCAGAACCAGCGGGTGGGGTCGAGGACGGTCGCGCCGGTCGTCCGGGCGGCCGCCCGGTTCGCGGCCCCGCGGACGGGGTCGTGGACCGCGCCGGGCAGGTGGTTGGTGCAGACGTCGAGGTGGAAGGGGTGAGCGGCCGCGCAGTCGACCGCGTCGGCCCGGGGCCACGGGGTGTCGAGGAGGGCGACGACACGGGTGCCGTCCCGCGCGAGCGCGCGGTACGTGGCCTCGAAACCGGCGGTCCACTGCCGCAGCGGGTCGTCCGCCGGCCGGCTCGGGGTACCGGCGTCGGAGGAGGAGGCGACGACCAGCGCCGGGTGCAGCGCGTGGATACGGTCGAGGGCCTTGGCCCGCCACTGGTCGCAGGCGCGGTACGGGCCGGCCCCGTTGACGGTGGTCACCGCGGCCACCTTGCAGGAGGCCTTGGTCAGCGAGACCAGCTTCCAGTGGCGGGCCTTGGCGAGCCGGTCCAGCGCGGGGAACCACTGCGCCGCGTGGGAGTCGCCGAAGAGGACCACGGTGCGGTCCGCGGACGTGTCGCCGTACACGCACCGGGGCACCGCGGTACTGCCGTAGTTGACGTGGCAGCCGTCCTGGTAGACCGCCGACCGCACGGACGTGATGTCCGCCAGCGCCGGGCTCAGGTTGCCGGGCAGGCTCGTCGCCGCGCCGTCCAGCAGCTCGGCGAGCCGCTCGCCCGGGTCGGGGGCAGCGGTGAGCGCGGGCTTCAGGGCGGGCGCGGACGCGGACGAGCCGACGGCGGGCGGGAAGGCCGAGGCGACCAGGACCGTCGCCACGGCGCCCGTCGTCAGCGCGGCGCCGAGCACGAGCCCGCGGCCGGGGCGCCGGAGCAGCGCGGGGTGGAAGCGCACCCGGTTCTCGACCAGGTGGAGCGTCAGCCATGCGGGCAGCAGGGCGAGGGCGCCCAGGCCGACTCCGAGGAGCGGGTCCGCGGGCACTCCCAGCGCCACCGGGACGATCACCAGCAGCGGCCAGTGCCACAGGTACCAGCCGTACGAGAGTCCGCCCAGCCAGGTCATCGGCCGCCGGGCGAGCAGCGCGCGGGCACCCCACTTCGGTGCCGGCGCGCAGCCGCCCGCCAGGACGAGTACGGCCCCGAGCACCGGCAACAGGGCGTGGTAGCCGGGAAAGGGGGTGTTCGTGTCGAATACCACCGCGGACAGCAGGACAGCGCCCAGCCCCGCCCACGTCATCGGCGCCGCCCAGCGCGCGGGCAGCCTGCGCAGCCGGACCGCGGCCAGGGCGGTCAGGGCGCCCGCGCCGAGCTCCCAGGCCCGGGTGTGGAAGCCGAAGTACGCCCAGGAGGGCGACCCCTGTGTCGTCCACACGCTCAGCCCGAACGACACCAGGCAGAGCACGGCCAGTGGCAGGGCCAGCCCGCGCCGGCGCCGGGTGAGGCGCGCGGCGGCCGGCAGGAGCAGTGGCCACAGGAGGTAGAACTGCTCCTCCACGGCGAGCGACCAGAAGTGCTGGAAGGGCGAGGGCGGGGCGCTCTGGGCGAAGTAGTCCGTGCCGTGGACGGCCAGCCGGAAGTTCACGGCGTACAGCGAACTGCCCAGCGCGTCACCGGCGTACTCGGCGAAGCGGATCTTCGACAGGAACAGCCACGCGCCGGCGACCGTGGCGAGGACGACGATCGTGGACGCGGGCAGCAGGCGCAGCGCCCGCCGGGCGTAGAAGGCGCGCAGGGAGACGGTGCCGGTGGCCAGTACTTCCCGCAGGAGGAGCGTGGTGATGAGGAAGCCGGAGATCACGAAGAACACGTCCACGCCGGCGTAGCCGCCCGCCAGGTGCGGCACGTCCGCGTGCGCCAGCACCACCATCGTGACCGCGACGGCGCGCAGTCCCTGGATGTCCGGACGCCACGCGTGGCCCTTGCCCGCCCGGGCGGGGCGCGGCGCGGGGACGGCGGTGCGGGGCGCGGGCACGAGCGGCCCGGCTGCGCGTGGCGAGGTCGGCGTGCGGCCGGCAAGGGATCTCGATATCACTCCCTGTACTGTCCGGAACCGCGCGCGCGTTCTTGTGACCCCGGTCATACGTGCGGAGCCCCGTGGTGCCGGGTGGCGCCACGGGGCCCGGTCGCAGGGGCCGTGAGGGAGCCACCCGCGGGGAAACGAAGATCAGCCCTTACGGGCAGTGACCTCCTCGGTCAACTGCGGCACCACCTGGAACAGGTCAC
>NZ_JBEYWO010000068.1:0-14970 GCF_040644455.1 Streptomyces sp. NPDC046977 | reverse complement strand
ACAGACAGCCATGCACTCGAGACGACCAGGGACATTCAGGTCGGAAGCGGTGCCCCATTGATACTGCGCAGCCCGAACAAAAACGCAACAGGCTCGGTTCCGGCCCTGGTGTCCCACTCGCGCGGGCGATATCCGTTGCGGTGGTTGACGCGTTCGTCGCTGACCTGCCCGTATTCGGCATTGCAGAGCGCATCGGCCTCCGCGGACATCAGCGCGT
Source organism: Streptomyces sp. NPDC046977 (assembly GCF_040644455.1). Taxonomy (NCBI): domain Bacteria; kingdom Bacillati; phylum Actinomycetota; class Actinomycetes; order Kitasatosporales; family Streptomycetaceae; genus Streptomyces; species Streptomyces sp. NPDC046977. Next base: position 14,753 of record NZ_JBEYWO010000068.1, on the reverse strand, counting down.
CGGCAAACGTCTTGACCATCGCGCGCAACAGATCGGGACTCGCCGCAGCGAGGTTCTCCTCGGCGAGGACGTGCAAGGGCAGACTGTCTGGTGCGGTCATCGTGCTGATCTCCTTCGAGGCTTCGACACTTCGAAGATCAGCCGGTGACCGTCTCTATATCCGGGAACTCACTCCGACGCCGGGACAAACACCCGGATCAGGTGGGAACCCGTACACCACTTCCAAGGACGCAACCCGCCCCCGCTCGCCGCAGCTGCTTGACCTGATAGCTGCATGGGGTGTCCTGTCTGCCCGCACCCGACCCGGTCGCCGGCGCGGCCTGCCAACGCCTACCCGGGGCACCCGGATGCGCTCCAGGACGGGCCGGAACTGGGGGCTATCGTGCCACTGACCGGCGGTGGCCAGGAAGGAAAGTGGTTTCTGGCCGCGCTCGACCGCCAGGTGCACCTTCGTCGTCAGTCCACCGCGTGAGCGTCCCAGCCCGTGGTCGGCGGACTCGACTGCGACTCCGCCTGGTTTGTCCCGCTACAGGTCCCCCTTTTACGAGCGCCCGCGGCATGTTGATGCGCTCGCGCGACCGTGGAGTCCACGCTCACGTCCCAGGTGATCAGGCCCTTCGCGTCGGCCTCGGCCTGCAACTGGGAGAGGATCCGACTCCAGATGGCGCGCTGCCAGCGCCGAAAGAGCCCGTAAACGTCTCCCACTCACCGTAGCGGGCGGGAACGTCCCGCCAAGGCGCGCCGGTCCGCGCCCGCCAGCGTATGCCGTTGATCAGCTGTCGCTTCGACCGAATCGGAGGCCGCTCTGGCTTCTTGCCTACCGGCAACAGCGGCTCCAGCCTGGCCCATTGCTCACTCGTCAGATCTCCACGCCCCACAAATGGATCATGACAGACCTTGATCCACTTATGAAACAGACCCTAGTTGCGGAGAGAGCTCGGCGTCGGTGAGCAGGCCCTCCACGAGCCGTTGAGCGGCAACGGCCAGCGCCGGACCCAGCAGCGGCTCGTTGCCGTCCACGGTGCCGGCGACCACGCCCGTGACCAGTTCGGTCGTGGCGGCTTGGGCGGCCCGCACACCGGTGGGTGGCAGGTCGTCCAACATCAACGAGACCGTGTCGACGTGAGCCATCAGCACGCGCATCGGCGCGGCGTCGAACGGGCCCGTGACCGGCTTGTCGGCGACGAGTTGCTGCAGCTCACCTGGCGGCAAGATCAACACTCGCGAGTTGGTCCTGGCGCCGATGCCGAAGCGCCACGACGGATCGTTGTAGAGTGCGATGAACCGCCCAGCCGGCACCACCATCGAAGCGCCGCGGCCGCCCGACCGGGCAAAGTTCCACGTCCCCGTACGCACCAGGTGCAGCACCACCCGGTCGTTCAGGTGGTTGGAATTGCCGCCGGTACCGCCGACAATCGAGTCGCTGAAGATCTCCTCCACCACCGCACCAGCCACCTTCGAGTGGCGGATACGGATGCGGTACGGGGCGTCGGAGACCGGACGGGAAGGAGGGATCGGGATCGCGTCGCCCACCTGGTCGTCCCAGCCACGCCGAAGCAGATCGAACGCGTCGCGCACACCGCCGGGCACGCTGACGTCGACCAGGTATCGCCGTCTGACACCGCGTCCGGACTCGTCCGCTGCAACATGAGCTCGGGCCGCCGGTCCGACGGCATTACCGTCGGCGGCCAGGCCTGAACGACACGTACCAAATCAACCCAATCGTTAAACGTAATCAAGTGCCGGTGGCTCGGAGACCTTCCCACCGGATCGGCCAAACGCTGCGGCTGATCACCGAGTCCTACGCCGTGCCAGCCGCGGATCACCCCGACATACCGCCCGGGACGGGGATCCGAGCGGACGAGACCGCCTACGCCACAGAAGAAAAGTGTTACGTCCGACAGCGGCGATGGCCGGATCAGGGAATGAACCGCGGCTCAGCGGGCTGTCAGCCATTCCGGTGGGTCGGGTGCGAGTCTGATGGCAAGTTGTCCGACGTTGCCACCGGCCATCATCGCGATGAGTGCGTCGGGTGCGGTGTCGAGTCCGTCGCGGACGTCTTCCAAAACTGTCAGGTCGCCGTTCTCCTGTAGCGCGAAGAGGTCGCGCTGGGCCGTCGGCCATTGCGAGAGGTAGTCGGCGACCAAGAAGCCCCGCATGAGCAGGCTCTTGGCGATGAGTTGCACGGCCAGTCCGGACGGTCCGGGCGGGGGGCGGTCCGCGTCGTACTGGGCGGTCACGCCGCAGCAGACGATCCGGCCGTACTTGTTCAGCAGGGGCAGGACGGCGTCGAGCACCGGCCCGCCGACGTTGTCGAAGTAGACGTCCACTCCGTCGGGGCAGGCCGCTCGCAGGCCTTCAGCGAATGAGGGCGACCGGCGGCTCGCGGTCGCGCTGTAGCCCAGTTGTTGTCGGAGGATCTCGTTCTTTTCCTCCGCGCCGCTGATGCCGATCGCCCGGGCGCCGGCGATCCGGGCGAGCTGGCCGGCGAGGTGGCCGACGCCGCCGGCCGCGCCGGAGACCACGACCGTCTCTCCGGCGCGCACCTGTGCCACCTGACGAATGCCGAAGTACGCGGTCAGGCCGTTGCGGCCGAGCAGGCCCAGGTGGTGTGAGAGTTTTCCAACCCGTTCCAGCGGCCAGATGTCGGACAGGGGTACGACCGAGTACTCCTGCCAGCCCGCCACCCCGCCGACGATGCTTCCCGGCTCTGGCCCGCCCGGCGGCGCGGCCACCACCTCGGCGATGACCGAACTTGGGATGACCTCCCCCGGGGACAGCTGGGGACGGTAGGTCGGACCTTGCATCACGGCCCGGGCGTGCGGGGCGACGGACACGAAGATGTTGCGCAGTAGCACCTCGTCGGAGGACCGCGGCGGCACAGCCACCACCTCGCTCCGGAAGTGCTGCGGTGTCAGGACGCCGGACGGGCGCTCGGCCATGACGATTTGGCGATGCTTGAACGGCGGCGAGCTGACGCCATTGATTCGGTCCATTACCACTCATTCCAACGTCAAACAGCTCTTTTGGTGCGTTTGGTATCCCGCATGAGGACGGACCCGCGATCGGAGATCGACGAGTTCGGCGGGCCCACGTCTTGCCCTGTTCGGGCGGGAATTGGATCGTCAGTGGGCGGCCTGAGGGCCGCCGTCGATGTTGATGATGGTTCCGGTGACCGCGCCGGAGCGGGCGGAGCAGAGATAGGCGCAGGTCCAGGCGACCTCCTCGGGGGTGATGACGCGTTTGATCGCCATGCTGCCGGCGGCGCGCGTGCGGAGGGCGGTGTTGTCGTCGAGGCCAGAGTCGCGGACAACGTCCACGAAGCCGGGGTTGATGTCGTTGACGGTGATTCCGTATTGGCCGAGACCCGATGCGAGGGACTTGGTCAGGGTGTGTAGGCCGGCCTTGCTTGAAGCGATGGGGATGGCGGCCCACGAGCCAGTCCAGGCGTTGGGGCCGTTCATGTGGATGATGCGGCCCCATCCCCCGGTCTGCATCCCGGGGACGAATGCCTTGGCGAGATACCAGGAGGCGGTGAGCTGCTGGTTGAGGTAGTAGTGCCAGTCCTCGTCGGTGGTGTCGAAGAACGATTCCCGGTACATGCGGTGCATGGCGTTGCTCACGTACATGTCGACGCGGCCGAACCGCTGCTCCGACTCGGTCTTCAACCGCTGCACCGTTTCGCGATCGCCAGCGTCGCCGAGGACGACGAGCGCACCGACACCGTACTTTTCCGCTTCGGTCCTGACGGCTTCGGCTTCGACGCGGTCGGCGTCGGTGTCGCGGGCGTTGATGACGACGTTCGCCCCGCGTGCGGCGAATTCCAGGACGATCGCGCGTCCGATATTGCGTCCCGAGCCGGTGACGAGCATTGTCTTGCCGTGGAAGTCGAGTTCGTGTTCCATCATGTTCCGTCCTTCGCAGGATCCCGGCCGTTCAGGCTGGAACGTGGTCGATCACGTTGAGGCCGGCGGCATCGCGGGAAAGGAAGACACCCGCGTCGGCGTTGAAGTGCGCTGGTACGAGCCGCGCCTTACTTCGGGCGGCGCGGGCCAGAATGTCGCGGCGACCGGCGCGGACCTGGTCGGGGTTGTGGTCGATCCAGTGGTCGCCGTACCTCGCGCACAGGTCCGGGTGGCCGATCATCATCGGAGTCGAGAGCAGGTCACCCACGAACATCGCCGTGTCGCTGCCGGAAGAGACGGTGAGCACGGCGGAGCCCGGAGTGTGCCCGGGTATCTGATCCAGGCCGATCCGCAGGTCGACGCCGCTGCTGAGGGACAGCGTGCCGGACCAGAGTTCGGCCTGACCGCTGGCGACGATTGGGGCCACGCTGTCGGCGAAGACCAGCGCTTGGTCCTCGTCGACCGAATGCCGGCTTTGACCACCGGCCGGGTTCCAGAAGTCGAATTCGGCCTGCGAGATCAGGTAGCGGGCGTTGGGGAACGTAGGCACCCAGTTCTCGCCGTCGAGTCGGGTGTTCCAGCCGACGTGGTCGGAATGCAGATGTGTCAGCACGACGATGTCGATGTCGTCCGGTGCGGCGCCCGCCTCGTGAAGACGATCGAGGAAGGGGGTGTTCAGCTGATGGAAGGGCGGGACGGTCGGCCGCTGTTTGTGGTTGCCGATTCCGGTGTCGACCAGAATGCGTGTGCCGCCGTGCTCAAGCAGGAACGATTGGATCGTCAGGGTGACGTGGTCTGTCTGCGCGTTCCAGTACCGCGGTTCGAGCCACGACCGTTCGGCCATCCACTCGCCACGGTCGGAGTCGGCGAACACCTGGCCCCTGGTAAACAGGTGCCCGTTCCATTCGACGATCCGGCGGGCCTGCACCTGGCCGATTCGATAGGTGGGACCAACGGTGGCAGCGTCGTTGCTTAGTTCCATCTGGAACTCCTCGCGGGAAATCGGATGCGTTCGGTCGAGCGGGTCAGAATGCGTAGGGGCCGAATCGTCCCCAGACGACGACGGCGGCGAGTACGGCCAGCACGATGTTGACCAGCAGGTTCGGCATCTCGCGCCGGCGGGCGTGGGTGATCGCGGCGCCGACCATCAGAACGACGAGGCCGACGGCGGCGACGGGCGCCAGCGCCGGGGCGATGTCGAGCGCCGGCGGGAGGACGAGGCCGACGGCTGCGGCGACTTCCAGGGCACCGATGAGCTTGATCGACCCGGCGGGGACTGGCTCGACCCAGCCCTGGCCGGAATTGGCCAGCTGCGTCTTGCTGCGCAGCAGCTTCATGGCTCCGCTGCCAAGGAACAGCGCGGCCAAGACGGCGGCGAGCACCCACAGAAAAACGGTCACGGAACAAACCTCTCGGAGGTGTTGGCGCATTAGGTGTCGGCGAACGGACCGAGGACGGTCCGGGAGCCGGTGTTGCCTCAGGTGAGTGGTTCGAGGCGGACGATGGGGAATGCCCGCGAGGTGCGGGTCTCGTACAGCGCGGCGTCGGGCCAGTAGGCCGACCAGATCCGATAGAGCCGGTCCCATTCCGGGGAGGTGGACCGGACCACGCGGGCGGCGACCCGTAGCGGCCGCGCGCCGATCTCGATGGTGGTTTCGCGCGGCCCGACCTCGATGTTCGCGACCCACACCGGATCCCGCGGCGCGCCGCCGGCGGTGCCGCACACGAGATACGCGTCCCCGTCGCGGGCGGCGACCAGCGGCGTAACGCGTTCCTCGCCGGTGCGCCGTCCGACGTGGTGCACCAGCAGGATCTGTTTGCCCTCGAACGGGCCGCCAACGACGCCCACGTTGGCTCGGAACTGGTCGATCACCTGGGCGTTGGCGTCGGCCCAGCGGTCAGACATGTCGTACCTCCATCACGATGCGCGTGGTCGCTCGACCACCGGGGTGGGCGGCGACGTTTGGGTGAGGCGCCGGTGATCGCCGGCGGCCGGAACCGGCCGTCTGTGATCGCTTCGGGGATGCCCCGGTCTGTCCGTTACGCGGGCCGCAGGACGATCTTGCCGGCGGCGTGACCAGTGGCAAGCAGGGCGTACGCGTCGCGGGCCTGCTCGAGCGGGAACTGGCGGGCGATCGCCACGGCGAGGTCCCCGGCGGCGGCGAGACGGACCAGGTCGAGCCGGGCGGCGGTACGCACGCGTTCCGTTTCCGGCCCCGGCCCCAGTGCACGGGCGCCGGCCGCGACGGCCCCGCGGTGATTGGCGATCGTCACGACGCGGGCGGGGTCGTTCACCAGCGCCAGTGAGGCCGCGAGCGCTTCGTCGGTGCCGGCGGTGTCGATCGCCGCCGACACACCGCCGGGGACGAGCGCGCGCACCCGGTCGGCCAGACCGGCGCCGTACGCGACCGGGTGTACGCCCATGACGCGCAGCCGCTCATGTCGGCCGGGTGCGGCGGTGCCGATCACGTGAGCGCCGCGCATCCGGGCAAGCTGCGCCACCATGCCACCGACCGCCCCGCTCACGCCGTGCACCAGTACGACGTCGCCGTCGCCCACGGCCGCCGCTTCCAGGATGTGCACTGCGGTGGTCCCGCTGCCGAGCAGCGAAGCGGCCTCGGCGAAACCGAGCCCGGCCGGTTTGCGTAGCAGCATCCCGGCAGCAACGGTCAGTTCGTCGGCCTGCGCTCCCGGCAGCCAGTGCCCGAACACCTCGTCGCCCACGGCAAGCGGCGCGCCCTCGAATCCCATCGGATCCGGGCCGATGGCGCTAACGACACCGGCAGCCTCATTGCCAAGCCGCAGCGGCAACGACTCACCATCGCCGCCGATCGCTCCCCCGGCGCGTTTGAGGTCGAACGGACTGATCACTGTCGCACGCACCGCGACCGAGGCCTCACCAGGCCCTGGCCGCCGGGACGGCACGTCGATGACGTCGATGCTGTCGACTCCGCCCCAGGCGGTGGCCGCGACTGCACGTACCACGTTTTCTGGTCACCAATCATTCATCCGTGGGGAGTAGTCAGAAGCCGACCGGCTCGCGGACCAGAACCACCGTGGCGCGGCCCGGGAACACCTCGCGGCTGATGACCAGGATCTTGGCGATCACGCTGGGTTGCCCGTATGCCTGCTGGGCGCGGACGTCTTCGTTCGGGTACGAGTACGTCCGGATCCGCCGCAGCGCGGTGTCGAGGTCCGCGACAACCTTCTGCGCCCCGACGACCCAGATCGCCTGCGCAGCGCCGGCGGCGTAGGGGGCGAGTTGGCTACCACTGGCCGAAGCGGTGACGAGTTGGCCGTCCTCGGTCACCGCGTGCACGCTGCCCACCACGACGTCCGGTGCCGACCGGGTACGGCGCATCGTGTCACCTTCGCTACTGAAATCCCATTCCAGCTGCTGTGCACGAATACTGCGGTAACGCCCAGAGTTGTCGATATCCTCGGCCAGACCGGTCAGCCGCAACGTCTCGCTGGTCGCGGTGAAGATGTCCCTATCCATAGGGAGCAGTTGATTCACTACCCGCCGGGCCTCCGGCAGTGTGTCGACGATCTCGACGCCGAACCCGTTCTCCCGCAGTGCCTTGGCGGCCTGCTCAAGCTGCGCCCCACTCGCCGGGCTGCCGAAGGTGACGTCGGGCGAAATGTCGTTTTCTGTCATCTTTGCGCCTCTCGTGTTATTAGCCAGAAGCAGTTCCTAGCTAGATGCTAGATCGCTAGTAATTAGCTCGCTAGAGAGACAATAGCACGTTGGGATAGAGTGATCCAAGAAATCGCCGTGATGAGGAGCACAGATCATGTCCAGGGAGGAACCAGCCAGTGCCCCGGGGCCGGGCGCACGCCCCACCCCGGAGGACGTGGCGATACTGCAGCGGTGGAACGCGATCTCCGGCGGCATCCGCCGGCTCACTGATCAACTCCTGGGCGACATCGACACGCAGACCGGGTTGGCGCCCTCGTCCTTCCAGGTGCTGTGGTTCCTACTCAACAGCCCGGATCGACAGGCACCAATGAGCAAGCTCTCCCAAACGCTCGGGTTCAGTACGGCCGGCACCACCAAGGTCGCCGACCGGCTCGCCGCCGCCGGCCTGATAGAACGTCACCCGTCAACCGCCGACCGTAGGGTCATCTTCGCCGCGCTCACACCGTCAGGCCGCGAAGTCGCCCACCAAGCCGCCCTCGCATTGGCAGCCGCACTACGTCGACGCGTGCTCGTACCGCTCGGCCAAGACCAGCTCACCCACCTCGCCGAACTGGTCAACACGCTCAACCCGGTACCCGCTGCGGACCGCCATTGACGGATTGAAGGCCCGGCTGACGCGGCCTACGTCTGCGGAGCATGCCCCCCGCGTCTCAGAAGTAGAGGAGCTCGGCCTGCCACTCGTCCTGCGACTGGTGGCGCAGGTCCAGGAAGGTGGCGGCCAGATTCTCGGGGCGAAGCGCGGGTCGCCGCTGCCGATGTAGCCGTCGATGGTCACGGTAGCGACGTGCACGCCGGTGCCCTGCTGGTACTGGTGGAGGGACAGGACGTAGTTGCGCAGCGCGGCCTTGCCGATCGACAGGGATGTGTACTCGGGCAAGGGATTGACCGCGACGATCCCTCCGGTGAAGAGCAGGCTGCCTCGCCCGTCCTTGAGGAGACTACGGGCCCGTCACCAGACCCCGACGCACACGGCTGTGGGCGGCCATCAAAGATTCCCCGCGTACGGCCAGTTTGAATGTGGCTCTTGGTGATCAAGCGGGGAATCTACGGTGGACATAGTGGGAGTCTGTCTCTAGGCCCGGGAACGGTCGGGCGTCGTGGCGCGTCGCCTTCAGGTGGTGTGCGGGTGGACGTCGAGTGCGATGTGCGGGGTAAGTGCGTGCAGGAAGTCGAGTGCGTCGAAGATCTCGCCGGCGGAGGCGACACCAATGGTCTTGGTGCGCCCGGTGAGGACACGTCCGAGGGCTTCGACGACCAGGGGCGCGGTGATGGCGTAGATGTCCTGGCCGCTGGCCGTGGCCCGGCGTTCGGCTCCGCCTGAGCGCACGATGACGTGGACCAGGAAGGTCTGGTCGGAGCGCCCGTTCGCGTTGGTGGCTGCCGGGGCCGGCGTGTGGGGTGCGGCGACGTCGCGGACGGCTTCGGCGGTCATGTAGGTGGTCACGTCCGAGATCGACAGGTGCTCAGAGATGGTGACGACGTCCGCCATCGTGAACTCTCCGATCACCTCCCGGGAACCCATCGGCTGCGGGAAGGTCCACCGCAGGGTCGGCGCGGCGTCGGTGCTCTGCTCCCACTGTCCGCCGCGGTAGCGCAGGCGGACGTCGCCGCGCCGCTCGCGGGAGACGGCACCGGACAAGCGGGTGCCGGTGGTGGGGTGCCAGTTGCTGAGCGCATAGGCGATGTGGGCCTCGTCGGCCTTGGTCCAGTCACCCATCGCCGCAGTGGCCAGCAGGTCGCCGAGGCCGCCGAAGAAGGCCATGGCCGGGATGATCACCGCTCCCGCTTCCTGGGCCCGATCGCGGTAGTGGGCGAAGGTGTCGAGGTTCGCCTCGAGTTCGGCGGCCACGTCCAGGTACGGGATCTTCGCTCGGAGCGCGGCTTCGATCACGGGGCCGGTGGTCGAAGCGAAGGGACCGGCACAGTTGATGACCGCCGTTGTTCCTGCCAGAGCCCGATCCAGCGAGACCGGATCGTCCGCCGATGCCACCCGAGCCGCGAGCCCGAGCTCGTCGGCCACCTCATGGACCGCCTGCGCGTTGCGCCCGGACGGCACCGGAACGAACCCGCGCGCGGCCAGCTCCGCAATCACGAACCGCCCAGTGTGACCGTACGCGCCGAACACCGCCACCAGCTGACCTGACCCCATGAAACCCACTCCCGTGCAGTTGAGTCACCGCCGCGCTGCCGATCCGCCGCGGCCTGACACCCACATCCTGGCCTCGCGGCAGCACCTCACACGAGCGTCGGAAACGACATGACGCGTACAGTTTCAGACATGCCAACCGTTGCGCTGGCCGTCACCGACGGCATGCTCCACTACGAGCTGTCCGTGGCTGTCGAAGTCTTCGGCGCCAACCTGACCCACATCGTGGACCCCTGGTACGACTTCTTCCTGTGCGGGAACGGCCCAGTGCACGTCGGCCGCTTCCGCCTCGAACCCGACCACCCACTCGACCACCTCACTCACGCGGACACGGTCATCGTGCCCGGCTGGGCCGACACCGACCGCGAACCACCCGCCGAACTGATCGAGGCGGTGCGCACCGCCCACGCGGCCGGTGCCCGCGTCGCCTCTCTGTGCACCGGCGCCTTCGTCCTGGGCGCAGCCGGACTTCTCGACGGAAAACGCGTCACCACACACTGGGCACATACTCGGGAACTGGCCCAGCGCCACCCAGCAGCCACCGTCGACCCGGACGTCCTCTATGTCGACAACGGCGACGTCCTCACCTCCGCGGGCAAGGCCGCCGCCATGGACCTGTGCCTGCACCTGGTCCGCCTCGACCACGGTTCAGCCAACGCCAATAAGATCGCCCGCCGTCTGGTCATCCCACCCCACCGTGACGGCGGCCAGGCCCAGTTCATCTCCACCCCCCTGCCCGCCCCGGATAACCACCCGCTGGCAAAACTCTTCCCGTGGGCACTGGAACGACTGAATCAGCCTCTCAGCGTCGAGGACCTGGCCCACCAGGCCCGCATGAGCTCACGCCACCTCGCCCGCCACTTCAAACACCTCACCGGCACCACGCCACTGCACTGGCTCCACACCCAGCGCATCCGCCACGCCCAAGAACTCCTGGAAACCACCAACGCCACCGTCGACGCCATCGCCACGGCCACCGGCATGGGCACCGCCACCACCCTGCGCCGTCACTTCCAACGCAGCGTCGGCGTCCCGCCCGACACCTACCGCCGCACCTTCCGCCCAGAAAGCCAGCCCCAGCCAATCTGACACTTCACGCTCAGTAACCACCTGCCGCCAGCTGGCTCCCACCGACTGGCCGCTGTCACACGACCGGGGACTGCCGCCCTGCGCGGGTCAGTCGGCCAGGATAGCGGTCAGCGGGAGGCGTCCGCGTCTGCCTCACGCGGCAGATACCGAGCCCACCGCTGATACGCCGCCTGCCGGGTGGCATTCACCGCAGCGCCGATCTCCTCCCACGTCGCGCCCTGCCCCCGCGCCGCGACGCCTGCCGGCGGCGCCTGCCGCTCGATCAGCGACTCCAGCCGGCCCACCGCCTCCAGCACTGCCAGCGGATCGGTCACCACCACATCGGCCAGCAACACCTCCAGCCGGTCCACCACACCCGCCAGTTCTTCTCGCGCCCCACCCGCCACGTCAAGGCCCCTTCACAACAACCGGCATGATCCCTTGATGTCCTACGTCAAGGTTCTTGACAGCCAAGATCAGGGCATGTCAAGGCCCCTTGACATGAAGATCGGCCATCACAAGCCCCTGCAAGACCTCGATCCAGCAAACCTTGAACGTCAAGGGCCCTTGACATCCCGCGACCCGAACAGAAGCGGTCAGCCACTGCCCCAGCGGTGCGCAGTCGCGCCCCGCCATTCCACCCAGCGCGGGTCGTCGACCACCAGGTCCGGATCGGGCAGCCCGGGCGACCGCAGGATCAGCAGCAGGTCGTGTTCGGAGAACGCTGTCCCCACGTAGTCGTCCTCCGTGCGGCCGGCGCGGTACATGGTGACCAGCCGCCCACCCCGGGGCGACGGGCCGTGCACCACGAACCGCGCATCATCCACCCCTCCAGCCTGCCGCACCGACCGCTCCGGTGCGCACCCTCGCCCGTACACAGCCGAGCGCACGCCACGCACCTCCATCCCAGCGACAGCCCCCCGTCCGCACGCGCGTCACCAGAACTCACCGCCTGCCGGTGAGCTTGCATGAACACCGCGCACGGGCGTCACCGTCGCCGTCCGATGCGCACCACAGGGCCCCGCCAGGCCGTCACAATCCAGGTGGGGCCCTGCACTCTCACCGCCCCCAAGACCCGCGCGGTGAGCACCGGGACGATGAACATCACCGGGTGAGAGTCGTCGCTCGCCCGGCCGATCGCCAGGTCAGCCCGCCCGACGATGCGGAGCCTCCTGAGGATCCCCAACCGGCCGGGTCTGCGACGTGTTCTCCGCCAGCAACGGCTGCGCTGAGCCGGTCTGTCGGCAGGCCCAGCGACGGGCCCGGCGTCAACGCGCGCGGGACCACGCCGGCGGTCGGCCAGCCCGCGTCAATCCCGGCCAAGCTGCCGTGCACGCCGCCTTGCTCCGCAGACAAGGCATGGCGGCCCAGGACATCGCAGACGCTTCGGAATCTCCGTCACACTGATTCGCCGCCTGCTACGGCCGCCGGCCGCCAGGCCCGGCCGGATCGCCCGCACCACCGCCGACGCCATCCTCGGCATCGACACCCCCACCACGCGCATCAGCGCCTCGGTACGCAGGGCCCCAGTGATGGCCTGCCGCTCGAGCAGAGGCAAAAGGCCCAGGAAGAGGGGACGCGGGCGATCAGCAGGCATGACGAGGGGGGGAACTCCAAACGCCAGGAAATGGGCACACGGCCCCTGACGCCGACCAGACTTCCCGGCACACCCCGCGCCCATTTCTTGACGCGTTCTTTACACTCTACCCCGGGCTCGACCAGATCAGGCGCGGGAAACAAGCCAGCCCATCCTTCCCCCGCTGGCTGATGCGACCACACGCGACAGGAACCAGCGATCCTGCCGCATCGGCCCGCAGCACCCCACCCAGCGCCACATTGAGTGGGATCTTGCCCGGATCGTGCACCGCCCACGATTTCCCGCCACGGTACCAGTGCCTACGATATCGCCCGATCTAGACCGGTCTTGCAGGCCGCCTCTACAAGCAACACGGCCTCGACCTGCGGGACCACCCGCGACCGCCGCCCTCGGCACAGACACAGGGGTAGGACCCGACGCCGGCCAGAATTCGCGGTACCCCGCCAGATCATGACGCTCAACGTCCGGGAGGTATCCATTGAACAGCCCTGTCTCACATCCGGTGGAACGGAGAGTTATACCGCTGGAGACCGCCCTGAAGCGCTCTCTTGCAGACCGAGGGAGATACTTTGCGCATTTGGCATCACCCGGGGTTGCCACCGGTATGAGACAGAGCCGGTCTTTGCGCAGTCCCGTTCCTGGAGCTTGCGCCGGACGAGCAGCAACGTGGCTGGCGTATTGCGGAGGCCGCTTGCTCGACCTAGACTGAACTAGTCGTTCAGTCTAGTTTGGCTGCTGCGTGCGACACCCCAAACGTCCGATCCGAGAGGATTTCTCATGAGTGTGTGGTTCGTTACCGGGGCTTCCCGGGGCTTCGGAGCCGAGATCGTGGAGACGGCACTGGCCGCAGGCCACCAGGTGGTGGCAACGGCGCGCGGGGCCGAGCAGATCACGGAGCGGTTCGGGCAGGAGCGCGAGAACCTGCTCGCCGTTTCCTTGGACGTGTCCGACGAGGCGCAGGCGCAGGCCGCGGCAGATGCTGCCGTCGGGCGGTTCGGCCGGATCGACGTGCTGGTCAACAACGCCGGCCGGGGATTGCTGGGTGCGGTCGAGGAGGCCGGCGACGCCGAGGTGCGCGCCGTCTACGAGACGAACGTGTTCGGGCTGCTCAACGTCACCCGTGCGGTGGCGCCGCTGCTGCGGGCGCAGCGGTCGGGACACATCGTCAACCTGTCGTCGGTCGGCGGTTTCGTCGGCTCGCCGGGGTGGGGCATCTACGCCTCCACCAAGTTCGCCGTCGAGGGCTTCTCCGAGGCGTTGGCCACCGAGCTGGAGCCGCTCGGCGTCGGGGTGACCCTCATCGAGCCGGGCTACTTCCGCACGGACTTCCTCGACTCCAGCAGCCTGCACACGGTGGCCGCCTCGATCGACGACTACGCCGACGGGCCCGCCGGGCAGATGCGCCTGACCGCCGAGCAGGTCAACCACGGCCAGCCCGGCGACCCTGCAAAGGCGGCCCGGGTGATCGTGGAGACGATCGACTCCGGCAAAGCCCCGCTGCGCCTCCAGCTCGGCGCGGACTGTGTAGCCGGCGTCGAGCACAAGCTCGCCTTCGTGCGCCAGGAGCTCGACACCTGGCGCGAGGTCGCCGTCTCGACCGGCTTCGACCAGTCCGCCGCATGACCGCGTCGACGGGCGGCACCCCTGCTCCTGGTGACGGGATCCTGGAGCGGCCGCGCGGTGCGCGCAGTGACCGCCTCCATGCCCAGGTACTTGCGGCGACGCAGGAGCTGCTGCGTGAGGGCGGGCTGCCGGCTGCCACGGTGGACGCCATCGCGCAGCGCTCGCGGGTGAGCAAGGCCACGATCTACAAGCACTGGCCCTCGCGCACCGCGGTCGCCGCGAAGGCGTTCGGCCTGATGATGGCGGAGGCACTGCCGCTGCCCGATACCGGGAGTACGCGCGGTGACCTGGCCGAACAGGTGCGGCGGGTGAGCGCGTTCTACGCCAGCGACCTGGGTGCCGTTTTTGCGCAGCTCGTCGCGGCCTGCGTCGACGACCCGGCCGGCGCCGCCTACTTCCGCAAGTACTTCCTCGCCGGTCGGCGCGCCGCGATCACCGAGCTCTGGCAACGGGGCATCGACCGCGGCGAGGCGGATCCAGCGATCCCGGTGGACGACGTCATCGACATCCTCTTCGGCCCGCTGATCTTCCGTCGCCTCGCTGGCCACTACACCCTGACCGACGAACACGCGGCCACGCTGGCGGACAACGCCCTCGCCGGGCTCCTGCCCAACCAGGTGCTCCCCAGCGCGCGGAACCCGGTGTGATCGGCGCCCGGGAGCGCGAGGGGAGGGCAACTCAAAGAAAGGACAGAAGAACGATGGAATCGACAGG
>NZ_JBEYWO010000067.1:10293-15687 GCF_040644455.1 Streptomyces sp. NPDC046977 | reverse complement strand
CCAGATCCAGTACCGGCCCACCATCATCACCGGCTGCCTCATCGGCACCGGCCTCGCCACAAGCCCCGGCGACATCACGCATTAATCCTCAGTAGTGAAGGCCGCTGCCCTCTTCGATTTGCCAGTCGGAACGCCGAAGTGGCTCCAGTGCTTTCGGCCCTGCCGGACGGTAGGTCGTCACGGATCTGCGGACAGAGCCTTCAGATCCAGAGTCCCCACACTGTCTACGGCTGGTGGGACAGGCCGTCCGGCGGGTGTTCACGCCGGGTACCCTTCAGCCTTCCCTTTCAATGCAGGGGCCGGTGTATGAGTATCCGGTCGGGGCAGCAGGCGGTGCGGGGGCGGGTCCTCCTGAGGGAGGGGTGCGGGCTTCATTGTCGTGGGGTGGGCGAGGGGGTGCCTCTATGTCTTTCGTCAAGCGGTGCGTGGGGTTCTGGGTTCGTAGTAGGTGCCGTCGCGGAGCATGGCGAATATGACGCTGGTGCGTTGGCGGGCGAGGCGGAGGAGGGCTTGGGTGTGGGTTTTGCCGTGGGCCCGGCACTTGTCGTAGTAGGTGCGTGAGGCGGGGTCGTGGAGGGCGGCGAATGCGGACAGGAACATCGCGCGTTTGAGTTGCCGGTTTCCTCCTCTGGGGGCGTGTTCGCCGTGGATCGAGGTTCCGGACTGCTTGGTCGTGGGTGCGAGGCCGGCGTAGGAGGCGAGGTGGGCGGCGCTGGGGAACGAGCTGCCGTCGCCGATGGTGGTCAGGAGGACTGCGGCGGTCCTGACGCCGACACCGGGCAGCGACGTCAGGACCTGGGAAAGAGACCACGACGGTCTGCTCGTCCAGGGCGGTGGAGATGTCGTCGATCAGCCGGGTGGCCATGCGCGGGGCTTTGGGTCGGATGATCTCGACGAGCCTGCGGCGTCCGGCTTTCCGCAGGGCGGCCGGGGGAACCATGACGTTCCAGCAGCCAGGTGACGGCCTGATGGTCGAGGCGGGGCCCCAGGACGCGTTCCAGCGATGGGTGGAACTGGGTGAGCAGGCCGCGGATCCGGTTGGAGGTGCGGGTGGCCTCGGCGGCCAGGTCCTGGTCGAAGCCGACCAGCACGGTCAGCTCGGCGGTGACCTCGTCGGTCAGTTCCAGCGAGCGCAGGGTGTGCGGCATGGTGCGGGCGGCGTCGGCGATGACGGCGGCATCACGGGCGTCGGTCTTGGCCTCGCCGGGGTAGAGGTCGGCGATCCGGCGCATGGCCAGGCCCGGCAGGTAGGCGACCTTGCAGCCCGCGTCCCGGGCGACGGTCAGCGGCAGAGCGCCGATCGAGGCGGGCTGGTCCACGACCACCAGCACGGTGCCGAACTTCGCCGTCAGCTTGTCCAGCACCGCCCGCAGCCTGATTAGCGGTCGAGTCGTCGCAGGGTCCCGGGCGGCCAAGCCCTCTGAGCCATCCGGCGGCGGAACAGTCACAGCCATACCTGGAACCCCTGGGTTCCGCCGATCCTACGAGTGACCGGTGCGAACCCATGAAGAAGGTAGGGCAACAGTCATACCGGGCCCAGAGGCCAGCGGCCCCATTGCAGGACCGCAAAAAAGATAACTGTGAGAGTTCTTCTGCGGCCCGGGATGGGTTGCTGCCAGGCTCGGCGCTCGTGATCCGGCATGACTCGAAAAATAACTGGCGTCCCGTCAGGGGCTGCCGTGTCCCCGAGATGTCTGCCGGACGCGGGCGTCGGCCTGGCCCACCCGTTGGCTTGATCAGCAGCTTGTCCGCCTTCCGGCGTGACTCATCACAGTTCCGCCACGCGGTGACTCCACCCAGGCCGACGCCGACCACGGCCCGCCTGCCCGAAGGAGAACGACCGCGTGACCATGCTCGCAGAACACGTCGACGGCGTCATCGGTGTCGACACCCACCGCGACACGCTTGCCGCAGCCGCCGTCAGCCCCATCGGGGCCGTCCTGGAGACCACCGACTCGCCAGCTCATACCCGCGGCTACCAGCGTCTTCTCGACTTCGCCCAACAGCACGTGCCCGGCCGGCGCTGCTGGGCACTCGAAGGGACCGGCAGTTACGGAGCCGGCCTCGCCGCCTTCCTGAAAGACGCTGGTGAACGCGTCATCGAGGTATGTCGTCCCAAGCGTCCGCCGGTCCGCGGAGGAGGCAAGACGGACATGCTCGACGCCATTCGCGCGGCCCGCGAGGCATTGGCCACCGAGCACGTCATCGAGCCCCGAAGCCGCGGGGAACGCGAGGCGATGCGCGTGCTGCTGGCCACCCGGCAAGGCGCGGTGCACGCCTCCACGGCGGCCATCAACCAGCTCAAGGCTTTGATCGTCTCCGCGCCGGACGACCTCCGCGCCGAACTTCGGCGCCTCAACCGGCAGCAACAGGTAAAACGCTGCGCCAGCCTCCGCGACCGCCCAGCGCATCCGGCACCTTCAGATCGAAGCCCGCGACCTGGAGAACGAGCTTCTCCAGCTCATTCGACAGCAGGCTCCCGAACTCTTGGAGTTGCTCGGGATCGGGCCGATCACCGCAGCTCAGATCCTGGTCAGCTGGTCGCATCCGGGCCGATTCCGTTCCGAGGCCGCCTTCGCCTCGTTCGCCGGTGTTGCGCCGATCCCAGCCTCGTCAGGGCTGACCAACAAGCACCGGCTCAACCGAGGCGGCGACCGCCAACTCAACCGAGCAATGCACACGATCACCCTGATCAGGATGCGACTCGATCCCGCCACGAAAACATACGTTGCTCGCCGCGTCAGCGAGGGCAAGAGCCCCCGCGACGCACAGCGGTGCCTCAAACGCAACGTCTGCCGCCAGATCTTCAAGATCCTCGAACGACGGACCCGACAGAACCCCCAAGAGCTCCCCCATGCGGCTTGACACGACATAGCAGCCTCGGGGCAGGACGTCGGGGCGCGGCGGGGCGGAGCCGTGTTACCAGGCCTCCCTGTACAGGCGGTGAGGCAACACTGGCGATCGGCAGCCGCTCAGGTAAGGCTCCGTCAATCGTACGCTCAGACGGGAAGTTCGGTGATGCTGAGGGCGAAGTCCAAGTTCCCCACCCCGTGGTTGGCGAGGCCCACCGTGACCACGCCCGCTCCTTCCAGCCAGTGCGCCACTTTCAGGCCGCCGACGTCCAGCGGGCGCAGCCCGAGGCTCTCGACGAACGCCTCCACACTTGCTTTGGCCTGCGCATTGTCGCCGGCGATGAAGACGTCGGGTCGCCCCTTCTCCAGGACATGATGGAAGACGGTGTTGAACGCCTTCACCACGCTGGCGCTGGCCGGGAGCTACCTTGGCGATTTCCTGCGCGATCGAGGTCTCCTCGCGGTGGGCCAGCCCGTCGAACGTGGAATTGAAGGGAATGCAGATGTCGACGATGACCTTGCCCGCGAGAGCGTCTGCGTACTGGGCGACGGCCGGCACGACGCCGTCGTACAACGAGGTCAGGATGACGATGTCCCCGGCCGGGGCGGTGCCCCATTCTCCCGTCGTGGCGCCGCCGCCGAGAGCCTTGGCCAGGTCAGCCGCCTTGGACTGATCGCGGCCCATGACCTCGATGGTGTTGCCGCCCGCTATCGCTCGTGCGCCGATGGTGCGCGCCATGTTCACGGTGTCGAGGTGTTCCCCTTCGGGGTTGAGGCCGATCCTTCGGCCTTTGGCACACGCGAGATATGCAAGCCTCCTGGTGAGGATGAACGATAACTGTGCGTGATGAGTGGCGGTGAGCTGCTGAGAACCGGGGGCAGGTCAGGCCACTGGGATTGCGGCCGGAGCCGCCCCCCAGGGCCGGGCAGCCAGACAGCACCGCACCCCGAATAGCACGAAGCCCCGGTTGAAGGGGCCGGGGCTTGTTCCGGAGGGTGTGCGTCTCCTGGGGTTCAACGACGAGCGGTGGCGTATCGCCCGCGCTGGGTAATGGCGGGGGACCGCTGCCCATCGGTGGGGGAGTCCCTGACTGCCTGCGCCATCACCTGGGGTCCTGGCCGTCGATGTCGCTGTTGTTCAGTAGGGAGTCCAGGACCCGGTTGATGGCCTGGTGGAGGTAGGTGCTTTCGCTGCCGGGTGGGACCAGTTGCACTGTGAGTCCCAGCCAGGCCGCAACTGCGGCGGTGGGTGCTTCCATCAGTACGGTCCCGCCCGCAGCGGACAGCCACAGCATTACCACGCCGAGTCCGGCCCTTCTGGCCGGCCAGATGCGGACGTCGCCGCTGCCGGACGGCCGGAACAGGCCGTCCAGGAGCAGGTCGCGGGCGAAGAACCAGTACACCGGTTTCTCGGAGTCGATGTGGAAGGCGATGTGCACGGCGCAGGGGGAAGCGACCCGGTAGATCAGTCGGGCCATCACCGGGATCCTGTCCTGCGGTGACCGCACCAGGTGCATCATCAGCTCCCGCTCCACAACGGTGCCCCTCATCGCACTCCCCCTCTCGCAATCCGCAGCGGCCCGGATGCGGACCGCAGTGCGTGAGGGGGGGGTGATGCTCCATCCATTATGCGCCTTCACAGGATCTCCAGACGTTTCGTGCGGTCATCTCCGACGAACCCGCCAACGCCCTTCCGTGGGCGCCTTCCTGGACAGATAGACCGGCTCGCAACGGCCCACGCAGCACGAGACCCACGGAACCACGGGGAAGGTCCAGGAGCCTTGCCATGCGCGACAGTCGCGGGGAGTTCAACGACTGGCTGCGACGGGTGTCACGGCCAGCCGCTGGCCCTTGCGCGAGGCGTCGGTGAGCCGCAAGTTCCTTGCGCGTCCTGGACCCGGTCCGGTCAGGAGGGGAGGCGTGCGAGGGCACGCGCGGTGGCGTCGGGCCAGGAGCTGTTGAGTGCGTGGGTGTACGCCTCGCAGGCGCCCGCGAGATCGCCGGAATCCCGCAGGATGCCGCCGAGGTTGATGGCGGCCATAGCCCGCACCCCCCGCTACGGGGATCTGGGCCGCTGTTGCGCGTTCGGGCATAGATCACCCGGTTGGCTACCAAATGTGCATGACTCCCCACACAGGGCGATTCTGGCTGTGGGCTCGCCGCTGTCTCCGACAGCTCTTCTCTCCTTGTCAGCGGTATCAACCGCGCGTTGCGGGCCCCTTGCTGGAGGTGACGTGTTGTCTCGAATAGCCATGCCTCAGGCGCCCGTTCGAGGGCGTCGAGGCAGCATGCGGATATGGACGATGGCCGCAAGCGTGGCCCTGGCGTCCAGTGCCCTAACAGGTGCCGCGTATGCGGGCAGCGCCAGTGGTGGCGAGGCTGGTGCCGTGAAGCCCCGCGCTCAGGCCGGTCTCGCTGACCCATGCTTCCTCTTCTCGGACTTCCCCGGGTACTGCCCAAGCCGTCCTGGTCGCCACTGGCATCCAGGCCGCCCCGGCATTCCCGGTCCCCCCGGCCCGCCAGGGCCTGCCGGGCCTGCCGG
>NZ_JBEYWO010000067.1:0-10196 GCF_040644455.1 Streptomyces sp. NPDC046977 | reverse complement strand
CGGGCCGCAGGGTGACCCCGGTGATCAGGGAATCCAAGGGCCTGCCGGGCCTGCCGGGCCGCAGGGTGACCCCGGTGATCAGGGAATCCAAGGGCCTGCCGGGCCTGCCGGGCCGCAGGGTGACCCCGGTGATCAGGGAATCCAAGGGCCCGCCGGGCCCGCCGGGCCGCCGGGAACCAGCGCTGTCCCGCACGACTTGGTGGACTTCACCGAAAGCGGGACATTCACCCCGCCCGCCGGGCTCACCCAGGTATTTGTCCAGGTGTGGGGCGCTGGCGGGGGCGGCGGTCCAGGCGTATTGGCGCTCCCGCTCGGCGGAGGCGGCGGTGCTGGTGGCTTCGCCTGGTGTTCCGTGCCGGTGCAGCCCGGAACGGCCTACACGGTGACCGTAGGCCAGGGCGGGGCCGGTGCTCCGCCCCTCGGTGCAGACGGTGCGAACGGGACCGATAGCACCCTGGTAGGGCCTGGTGGTGTACTCGCGTCAGCCGCCGGCGGCGCCGGCGGCCATCCTGGGCTTCTTCTCGGCCCTTCGAGTCCCGGCGGAAGCGGCACCTGTTCGCCCCCTGCCAGCGGCACGACCCGTGACGGCGCTGCGGGCCTGGCCCCCATCAGCCTCACAGGGCCGCCCGGCCAAGGAGGGCAGCCTGCGGTCAGCGGCATCGTCGAACCGGCCCCGATCGGTGCGGCCGAGGGCGGCAATGGCGGTACGGGCCTTGTGATAGCGGCTCCCAATGGCGGCAACGGATACGTCGTCATCTGGTGGTAGCGCGCCGCCGCCTCACCTGACCCGCCACGGCGCAGCACAGCGGCCCGGACCCCTTCCGAGGGAGTCCGGGTCGCTCTGCCCATTCGCCCTCGCCAACCCTAACGACGCCATCGTCATCCAGCACGTCCAGCCCTTGCTCCGTCACCGCCGCCTGACGGGACGAGCGCGTCCGTGCTGCAGACTTGGCGCAGCAGGGACGCAGGGAGGTCTGACAGCGCGGCCACTCGGGATGGGGGCGCCGCCAGCGCTCGCCCCTGCACCGTAAGCGGTCAACGAGCCTGGGGGCCACCCGGCGTGGCGTACACAACCTCTGGCCGCCGAACTGCTAAGCGCCCTGCTACGCCGCCGCCCGCCGACCGGGTGAGTGCGCGCAGCGTGTCGAGCATGCCGCCAACACCGGAGCGTCTCGAGCACCGCGCACGACGTGCGCCGACCCGCTCGCTACCAGGCGCACGCGGCCCGCACGCGAAGGGGGAAGCACCATGGCCAGCTGGGAGCTCCACCACGGCGACGCCCCGACGATCCTGCCCACCCTCACCGGCCAGGTCGACGCGGTCATCTGCGACCCGCCCTACAACTCCGGCGGCTGGACCACCACCGAACACACCACCCGCACTGCCCCGGCCCGTGTCAACCGGGTCCGCGCGGCGGTCGGCATCGTCCGCCTTGCCCTCCAGCAGATCGAGGACGCGAGGCGTCCTGCCCGCTCGACGAAGCCGCCGAAACCCTCGCCGACACCGGCCAGCGCATCCACCACGGCACCCGCGCCCTGTACCCCGAAGGCGAACGCGACTACAGCAACTCTCCCGCCGGCCGCTGAACCGGCGGCCCCCCAGACGACGAAGAGGCGCGCCCCGATGCTTGGACAGCCAAGGGATGCGCCTCTCCTGAACTCGCCCGAGGGCGAGACCGGAGGTTCCATCGTGCCTGCCACGGCTCTCTTACGGCACCCCCGCACACTGCTGATTGCCGCCACGGTGCCGCTGGCTTTGGCGGCGGCTGTTGTGGACGACGTCCGCGTACATCGCCAGCGGGATGCCGCCCGACGCGACCTGCTCACCGGCCTGCCCGGACGCGACGGACTCGCCCCCCCACGCCACTTAGCTTGACTCTGACGCGTAAATAACCGCAGGTGGGTATTATTTCGGGCACGACGGTGATCCCAGCAGCGGGGCAGTTCCCGCCGGGTTTCGTTCCGGTTGGTTCATCCGGTGGCCTCCAGGGGGTCGAGGGTGACCCGGTAGCCGAGTTCGTTGAGGCGGGTTACGGCCCGGCGTGCCGCGCGTTCGGGGTCGCGTCGGGTGAAGTAGTCGCCGCCGAGCTCGTGGTAAGACACGTTGTCGGTGAGCATGTGCCAGATCGCGGTGATGATCGAGTGCTCGACGGCGATGAGTGCCTTCAACATCCAGTACTTCGGCTTCGGTTCGACCAGCAGCCGCTGCATCGGAATCGCCTATGTCCTTCTGCCCGAGCGCTTCCACCTCTACCTGAGCACACCACTGCCCGTGGCCGACCAGATGCATGCATTCGCCGACAGACTCCGCGAAGCAGTAGCCGAACTGTGCGACCTGCTGGCCTCCGAGCGGTCCGGGACCTGAACCCCGCCCCTGGGTCCACCGCCCGCACCGGGTGGCGGACCAGGCATCACGCGTGCGTACGCTCCACCCTGAAACGGCACGGCCCGCCTCATCGGGCAGAACCACGATGGGTGCGGCTCGTTTCGAGTGACGGCCGCATTGCAGATGACCTTGACCCGGCCCTGCGGTGAGCGCCATCGTCGAGCAATGAACTCAGCTGCCGGTCGCAGTCGTAACGAGGTGTGGGTTGAGCTGCTGGACAGCCATCGGCCACCTCATTCGAAAGATGACTGGGCGTCACCATCGATGTGGTTGCTGCTCCAGGCCGCGGTGGCCGATCCGCTGCTGTCCTCGCTCTATCCGTGGAAGGGCATGAACACCCTGGGCGTGTGCACCTCCGATTCATGGCGTGACTTCGGCACGGAGGGGTTCCCGGGAATCGCGGCCGGTCCCGGCGTGTACTCGGTGATCGCCTATCCGGTGGCCGAGGGCCTCGTCGTTCTGGAGACCGATGATCCGGCTGTCGCGGTCGACGTCATGGCTCGGGAGGTTCACAGTCGGCTGGTAGGGCGCACGACGGACGGACGACCGCCTGAGTCTGTTGGCTGAACACGGTTTGGGTTTGCCTGGCGATCAAACGGTGAGGGTGTAATTGCGCTGGTCGGGAGCGGGGTAGAGGCGTTCGTGCTCGCGGGCTGCGTGGTAGCGCCAGTAGGGGGCAAGGTGGCTGTTGGAGACGACGGCACGTAGTCGCAGGACGGCTTCGGCGCCTGCGAGGCCCCAGCGGGCGCCAGTGATGTCGAGCCGGTCGGCGATCAGGTGTCGGCAGGCACCCTCGACCGCGCCGGTAGCGATCGGCCACCCGTTCTTCAGCGCGGTGTCGTAGTGGAGCTGGTCGAGGTGGCCGGTGAGGTAGCGGTGGCAGGCATCGACGGTCTCGCGCCGGGCGGCCGACAGATGCTTCCGAGTGGCGTCGAAGTTCATCTCGGCGGCAGCGCGGGCCGCGTCGCCCGAGAGGATTGCGGTCAGACGGTCGGCCGCCCAGGCTTCGGCCTCGGGGGTGCCCGGTTTGTGGAAGGCATGGGCGGCGGCCCAGACGTACTCGGCGACGTGCACGAAGTCCAGCAGTACGTGGACGGTGACGCCGCGTCGGCCGGTCTCCGCTGTGATCAGGTCGAGCTGGTGGCGGGCCCCGTCGACCAGGACGACCCAGGGCCGCAGATGCTTGGGGTCGCGGGCCTGGGCCTGGTCGAAGGCGTCGGCGATGACCTGCTCGGACGAACGGACCAGCGAGGCGGTGCACCACTTGTTCTCTGCCCGAGGCCCGGGACGGGCGGGCCGTTCGCCGCTGCGGCCGCCTGGCGGGTGGATCACATCGTGCGGGCGCCTGGGTGCGGGACGGGTGTCGAAGACGCAGGCCACGGTCGCCATCCGCTTGCGGTTCGGCTTCTCGCCCGGCGCGAGTCGGCCGCGATGGCTGGTCGCGACCTTCTCGGCGGCCCGGCGCGTGGGTTCACGCAGGGCTTCGGGCCGCATGACCACGCCCTTGCCGTCCACCTGGACCACCAGCGGCATCTCGCGGCTGCACGGGACCGGGATCGCGGTCCGGTAGAAGTCGTCGATGTCGACCGCGGCGGCGACCACGAGCTCTTCGAGCCTGCGCTTGCCGAGCACGTTCCCGCAGCGGCGTGTCACTGCGTCGTGGGCCTGGTCGAAGGAGCCGCGGACGGCCTCGGTGACGGCGAGCCGCCGTAATCCCGTCGAGTGTCGGCCCGCGGGCAGGGACAGTGCCTGGTCGGCGGGGTGGACGTTGCCCATGCCCGGTCCCCGGTGGGCGACCCGGGTGACTCGGACCGTCCCGAACACGGTGGCCAGCCACCGCGAGTGCCCGGTCTCCCGCCAGGGCCGCACGCGCCCCTCCGGCCCGGTCACCGCCGGGCCGGCACCAGCACGGACCTGGTGCTCTTCCTGCCTGGCCCGCAGGTTGAGGTGCTCCTGCAACAGCAGGTGGAGCAGTTCTCGCCCTGCCGCGTCGAGGTGTTCTTCCAGTTCGGCGTGGGTCCAGGTGGTCGCCGGACTGCCTGACAGCGTGTGCATCAGCGTCTCGAAGGCGCTGAGGGGGCGCGCAAAGGAGTCAGCGGTGCATCGGGTGTCGTACGGTGTCATCTCCAGGGCTCTTCCCGTCCAGCATCGATTGGGTCGCACCTTCGAATGTAGGCGCGGAAGAGCCCTGCTGTTAACGGGAGTTGGGTGATTTTGCCGCCTGATGGCGGGCCGGGGTGAACATCCCTGGGGTGTCCTCGTCCAGCCAGCCGCGTTCTACCAGTCGCTTCAGCTTCGACCGCGTGCCCTCGATCTTCCCGGTCTCGGCCGGCAGCCCGATCCTGGGCACGATCTGCTTGGCGCGGACAGGCCCGGGCGCGTCCGCCACCACCTCCAGAATGTCCCGGTACACCTGCGGCAGGACGTCCGCCCCCATGCCGGGCTGCCAGTTCGGAACGGTCAGCACCCCGATAACCCGCCGCTCGGCTCCCGCATACGCGGACGCCGCCGGCTCACCCGCGGTCGGCCGGTCCGCCTCGACACCCACCGCCGCCTTCTCCGGCGTCATGTCCGCGAGCACCTCGGCGACCGTCTCCCGCGTGATCCGCAAACGCTCCAAGCCCGCCCGCGCCAGATCCAGCTGTCCCGACAACTCGGCGAGCTCGGCTTCGAGCTCCTCCACGCGCACCCGGGCAGCCCCCTCGCGCGCTTCGAGTTCCTCGAACAGCGAGCCCATCCGCCACCCCTCCTCCACCACCACGGTAGAGAGGAAAAGCCGCGAACACAGCCCAGTCAGCGTTCTCGGAGTTCAACCATTCCCTTCAGAGGAACCGCACCCAACCACGATTGCGGTGCCTACGCAGCCGCAGGTCGGTCGCCGGCGTCAGTGGCCATGGCTTCCGTGGCCGTGCTCGTCGTGCCCATGGCCGCCATGGCCGCCGTGGCCGTGCTCGTCATAGCCGTCACGGACGATCGTCCATGGACGCATCAGGTCATCGTCCTCGTGTTCGAGAATGTGGCAGTGGTGGATGTACGTCGCCGGCAGCTCGGCGCCGCTGCCCGGAATTGACGCGATCGTAGCCGTCGGTGGAGTGAATTCCTCGATGAAGATTCTGGTCACCGTCTCCGGATAGGATTTGAACGTGTCCTTTCTGGATCGTGCTTCGTCCGGGTCCGGCGGAATCGGTGGGCCGGTGAAGTAGTTCTCCAACACCGGCAGGTCCTCCGGCCTGCGGCCACCGGCAATCCATTTTTCGTAATCCGCCTGGTAGGCGGCCGCGTCGATCGGCTGCCTGTTCAGCACCTGGAAGTTGACGAGGTGGACGTGCATCGGGTGGGCGTCGTGGTTGGGATTGATGTACTCCCAGATCTCGGACGACCCCTCCTTGATGAAGTCCTGGGACGGCGCTTCGAACGGCATGGCGTTGAACGTCATGGTCCTGAAGAGTTCATGCTGGTACGTAACCCATTGCCGCCGACGGGTGTGCGGCTTCGGCTCGACAGGCGCGACCCTCGGCAGCCTGAGTTCCTTGGGCATCCTTGTCCTGTCCGAGCCTCCGGACAACGGTTTGGTGACCTGGAACTCCATGATTTCCCGAATCACCGGCCCCATGCCCGGCATGCCCGGGTAGTGGACCGGCGCGTGATAGTTCGTCAGTCTGACCTTCGTGCCCATGGGCACCTGACTGAAGTCGATGATCAGGTCGTACCGTTCAGCCGGCGAGATCAGGAAGTTCAGTATTTGCAACGGAGCACGGAACCCGCCGTCTGTGCCGACCAGCCAGAACGGGAGTGTGCCCTGAGGCAGTGCGTCCCTGGGATCGGTCTCGAACCTCAGCCGCCAGAAACGCTCGTTCGAAGCGTTGAGAATGCGCAGCCGGTAGCGCCGCCGCTCGACAGCCAGAAAGGGGTACGCCTTCCCATTGACGACCGGCGTGTCCTCGCCCTCCCTCAGGGTCATGGTGTAGGCGAGCGAGCCGTCCTCGTGGAAGGTCCGGTCCTGCAGGATAAGGGGGACCTCGAATTCGCCTCGCGGCAGCCCGAGCCGCTCGTCGGCGGGGTCACGAATGAGCCAGAGACCGGCAAGGCCCGCGTAGACGTTGAGGCTGGTCATCCCCATGCCGTGATCGTGGTACCAGAGCATGCACGAACGGTCGTGATTGGTGTAGGCGGAGATCGCTTCGTTGGCTTTGACCCTGCCGGGGTCCAGAGTGGTGTAGTCCGCCGCGTGGATGCCGTCCGAACTGAACGACTGCATCGGCATGCCGTCGGACTGGGGCGCCGTGAAACCGCCGTGCTGGTGAACGACGTTCCACACATTGATATTCGCCGGAAAGGGCAACGTGGGCTTGTAAGGAGGCGGGGGCGTCGGGGTGAGCTCAGAGCACCCGTTGCGAATGGCATCGATCACGAATTGGAACAGGTGGGTGGTCGGCAGCTCGTTGCGGTACTTGACCACCGTCGGGTGGTCCGTGGTCACGCTGATGGTCGGCCCGAGGTAACCCATGCCGGTCGGCTCGTGAGGAGCGTGCGGGTTATTGGCCCAGTAACCCCACACGTTTGCCGGCCCGAGATCCCGGTGGAAGCTCCACGAGCTCTGCCGCATCGTGATCTCGTAGTAGTCGGCGCCTGGGTAGGTGGAAGGATCCGGGACGGCTGTCAATGGCGTGGGCAGCGGGTCGACGTACCTCTCCAGCCGAGGGGTGTGCGTGAGCGGCATGTCCGGACACACGTTCTCATGAGCCTGCGGCGCAGACGCCCGTGCTCCCAGAGCATCCCCAGCGAACGCGGCCGCACCACCCATGGCGCCGGTCAAGAGCAATTTCCTTCGCCCGAACATCGCCTTCAACCCTTCGTCGCCTCACATAACCCCCAACGGATATAGGGCCGGATCGGAACGCTGCCGCAGCACGCCGGTCCGCACCGAGAATGCCACCCATTAAGCCGGTATTGGGACTATGTGTGGCGCATGGCCCGGGCCACTGCGTCAGGCGACGAACCGTGGTGGTTGTGCGGCAGGTCACGCTGCTTGGATGGACCTGCAGCACCCCGATGCCGGGGCGGTGCGTTTCGAGCACGACCACTATCTGAAGATGTGGGCGCTGTCCGACCCGAAGCTGCGCACCGACTTCGTGATGCTGGACGAGGCCCAGGACACCAATCCGGTCCTGGAACAGGTCTTACTCGCCCAGCGTGGCCACGCCCAACTGGTGATGGTCGGAGATTCCGCGCAGGCCATCTACGGATGGCGCGGTGCAAGGGACGTCATGACCGGCTTCGACGGCACCGCCCTGTCGCTGACCCGATCCTTCCGGTTCGGTTCCGTGCTGGCAGACGAGGCCAACCGGTGGCTGGCGATCGCCGGCGCCCCGATCCGCCTGGAGGGCACCGAGACGATCCCCACCGAGATCGACGCAGTCACCAGGCCGGACGCGGTGCTGTGCCGGAGCAACATCGGCGCCATGGCCGAAGTCCTGCGCCTTCTCGGCCTCGGCCGCCGGGTCGCCCTGGCCGGGGGAGGCGACAGCCTGCGCACCCTGGCCTACGCGGCGCGGGACCTGCAGGACGGACGCCGCACCACCCACCCGGAACTGGTGCTGTTCACGACGTGGGGCGAACTGCAGGACTACGCGGAGCACGACCCCGCCGGCGGTGACCTGCAGCCCTTCGTCGACCTCGTCGACCTGCACGAAGCGGACGCCGTCCTGGCCGCGGTCAACCGCCTCGTCGACGAAAAGAACGCGCAGGTCACGGTCTTCACCGTGCACAAGGCCAAGGGACGCGAATGGCCCCAGGTGAAGATCGCCGAAGACTTCCACCCGCCCAAGGACAGCGGCAAGCGCGACGAGCACGGAAACCCTGTGCCCGGCCCGATCGACGACGCAGACGCCCGCCTCGCCTACGTCGCCATCACCCGCGCCCGCCAACGCCTCGACCTCAGCGGCCTGGCCTGGATCAACGACCACCCCGCAGGCACTGTGGGTCCGCGCGTGGTGGCGTCGCCACAGCCACCACCTGAACCGCTCCCGTGCCCGGCTGGCTGACCGCCCGGAAGTTCTCGGTGAAACCGCCCAGCGTCCGTCCCGGTCCCTCTAACCTCGGGTGATGGACTGGCTCATGGCAGCGTGGGTGGGGGTCGCCGGTGGCGCCAGCATGGACGCCGTCGACGTCATCAATTCCCTGCGGTGGCACCACAAGATGCCGTGGAAGGTGCGGTCGGACACGATCGACCCGCCACCACGGCAGCCCGATGTGCGACCCGGTGAGGAACAGTTGCCCGCCCCCGGCTGGAAGGCGTACCTGGTCGCCGGGGCGTTGCGCCTGTTTGTCAGCGGTGCTCTGACCGGGGCCTTGGCCGCGAGCTATCCGAGCGCGATGAATCCGCTGGTGGCCTACGCCGTCGGGCTGGGGGCGCTGTCAGCAGTCCAGAAGATCGCCACCGTGGTACCCCTGGCGGTCAAGAACACCGCTCGGGCCGCCCTGGGCGGCATGACGGAAGAGGCCCAGCAGCAAGCCCAAGCCCTTCAGCAACAGGCACTATCGCCCCCGGCCCTGGGCAGGCCAACGGCGTTCTCCCCGCACCGCAGACGGGAATGCTTCCAGCAGGCGGCCCACCCCGGCCAACCGGCGTGACCGTACAGCAAGGGATGACGGAACCAGGAGGCCCGGCATGACCATCACCGCCGAATCCTTCACCGGCCGCGTCCTGGCCGTCTTCTCACGGCGCTCCCCGGCCTTCCGGCGACCCGTCGCCTTCTCCCGCCCACCCACCACGGCAGCCCCGACCGGCATCCGGTCCGCACCGGCCCCCGACACCCGTGAGGCGCAGGACAATCCGCAGGCACACCCGGCCTCTTCCAACGCGGCACAACCGCGCCTGGCCGACGTGACCGCGCGGTGGAAAGCGGTGCCCGCCGAGGTACGGCTCCTGCTGCGCGGAAAACTTCTTGTTCTCGAAGACAGCCTGCACAGTGCCCAGAGCGCTATCGGGGCAGTCATTGACCGTGCCTCCGCCAACTCCTTCGACCTCACCCTCGACCGTGCCTCTGCCCTCTCCTTCGCCCTGACCCTCGACCGTGGCCTCGTCCGCTCTTTCGCCGTCGTCCCCGACCGTGTCGTCGTCTTCGACCGTGCCGTCGTCATGAACCTCGGCTTTGCCCTGGACCGTGCCCTCGACCTGGCCCTCAACCTCGCCCGCACCCACGTCCGCGACCTCGGTTTCGCCCCCGACCTTGGCCCCGTCCCCGACCCCGCCACCAACTTTGACGCCGGCACCAGCACCGATCTTGACCCCGAACTGACCCTCATCAGCGTCCTCGTCCGCGGGCTCGGCGAAGCTCGCCGCAA
This sequence comes from Streptomyces sp. NPDC046977, assembly GCF_040644455.1. Taxonomy (NCBI): domain Bacteria; kingdom Bacillati; phylum Actinomycetota; class Actinomycetes; order Kitasatosporales; family Streptomycetaceae; genus Streptomyces; species Streptomyces sp. NPDC046977. The sequence goes on along the minus strand of NZ_JBEYWO010000067.1, from coordinate 464 downwards.
TCTGGCTGACGCGGCGAATGATTTTCTCGGTGCCGACGTCACCGCCGTGGATGTTGCCCGCGCTGACCTTGCGGGGATTTGCTGGGACAGCAACACCCAGTGGCCCAGTACCGAGTGGGCCGAGCGCATGTACCGAGCCTCCGTGGAGGACCCTCCCGGGTCCGGAATCTTCAGGGTCGTCCCCGAGGGCATCCTCGAAGCATCGGGCGCCCTGGCATAGGTCTCCCGGGAGTACGACGGGCCTTGACCCCGAATCCTGGACACGGGTTATGCGGCTGGTGCCAGCGTAGTTGGTGCTGTCCGGGACGCTGTTTCGTAGGCGATCGGGCTGGGGACTGTCCATCGAACGGCACCTCTCTGTGTCAAGCGGGGGTGATCAGAGAGGTATCCCAACGTGTTGGATCGGCACCGGAGATCGTGGTCTGCAGCCATGATGTCCGAGGCTGTGGCAGGGGTCGCTCAAG
>NZ_JBEYWO010000066.1:0-15959 GCF_040644455.1 Streptomyces sp. NPDC046977 | reverse complement strand
GCCCGGCGTGACCAAGTCCTCCTGGTAGCAGTGCCCCACGGATGACCCAGCAGGCGGCGGGCCGCGCACCTCATGGGGCGGGGCCCGCCGTGTTCATCGGGGCGCCGGAAGCCGCACGCAGGATCGGCTCCGCCGTCCCCACCTTCTCCGTGGCCCCCGGCGACGAGCCGGACGGCCGCGGGCTCGCACGGGTGGCGCAGCGGCCTGACCACCAAACTGCACCATCCGCGTCGAGCAGGGAGGTTCGTCCTCTCGGCGTGTTTGGACGGTCGCCCTTTGATGCGCGATCGTGGCCCTTCCGCGGGACGCATGGGCGGCCCGATTCCTTAAGGGCATGCCATGAAGCGCATCATTGCCGGACTGTGGCGGATCATCCGGGGACCCCTGCAGTGGCGGGTCATGTGGCTGACGAACAGCAAGTACATGGTCGGTGTAACCGGCGTTGTCCGCGACAGCGAGGGCCGCGTGCTGCTGCTGCGTCACCGGCTGTGGCCCGAGGACCGCCAGTGGGGCCTGCCCGGCGGCTACGCCAAAGCGGGCGAGGACTTCCGTGACACCGTCTCCCGCGAGGTGCGTGAGGAGACCGGCCTTGAAGTCCAGGTCGGCGAGCTGGTCCACCTCAAGAGCGGCTTCAAGCTGCGCGTGGAGGTGGCGTATGCCGCAACACTCGTCGGCGGTTCGATGAAGATCGACGCGTTTGAGGTTCTGGAAGCCAAGTGGGCATCGCCGAACGATCTGCCGCCGGGCTTGCAGGAGGCGCACCGGCTCCTGATCCAGGACGGACCTCGTCGCTGATCCGTCGGATCCTTGTCAGCCCTCGACCGCTCGTCGCATGAGCCGCTGCCCTCCTGCTCCATGGCACGTTCTGGGCCGCTGTCAGCAGGCGCTCCATCCTTCACCAAGTGACTGCCCTTCTGGGGTACTGCCGCAGCGGTTGGTGGACGTCCCGCCCTGTAGTGGGTGTGAGTAGTCGACGCACGAACATCCCGACGGAATTGACCTTGGTCGGGAGAGGACTTCTGGCAGAGGCCCCGGTGGTCGTGTGCCCGGCACCACGGATGAGCCCGCGCCTGCTCCGGACCCGAGTCGCGGTCATCGTCGTGGCCCCGCCGGGAGGCGGACTGAACCTCGGCCGGCGTGGACGTCGGCCAAGCCCGTGCCTTGAGAGGTCGGCATGAGGGGCGACCTACGTGAGGTAGTCGGCTATGAGCTCCGCGAACTCCAGTTCGCTGAGGACCCTGGTGCCGAGTTCTTGAGCCTTCTGGAGCTTCGACCCGGCTTTCTCGCCGGCGACCAGGATGGTTGTCTTCCGCGACACGGTGCCGGAAGAGGCACCACCGGCCTGGCTGACGAGGTCGTTCATCTCGGTGCGGTTCCGCCCCGCCAAGGGGCCGTGCATGCCGCCGGTGATCACTACGACCTCGCCGGTCAGAGGGCCGCCCTCCGCGGTGGCGACGATCGGCTCGGCCATGTTCACGCCCGCGCCGACGAGCTTGTCGATGACCGGCCCCAACGCGGCAATGTGAGCGGCGATCTTCGAGGAGTTGGCGGCGGGCAGCTTAGGCACCGCGGCGAGAGCATTCGCGTCCGCTGCGCGGATCGCGTCCATGGTGCCGAAGTACCGTGCGATCTCCCGGGAGAGGGTTCGCCCGGTGCGCACAACTCCCAGTGCACAGAACACCTTGGACAGGGGCTTGGTCTTGGCCGCTTCGATCTGGTCGAGGACCGTGTCGGCCCGCTTTTCGCTGCGGGTGGCGTCGACCAGCTGCTCGCGGCTGAGGGTGAACAGGTCGCCGATGTCGGCGACCGCGCCGCTGTCGACCAGGGCCTCGATGTAGGTGACGCCCAGTCCGTCGATGTCGAGCTGGTCGCGGCCCACTGCGTACCGCAGGGCGGCGAGCAGCCCGCAGCCCCCGTCGGCGCCGCCCGCGCACTCCCACCGCTCACCGGAGCTGTCGATCTCACCGCCGCATTTCGGGCAGGCTTCAGGCAGGACGATCGGTGTCTCCTCGCCGGTGCGGAGTTCGACCACCGGGGCTTCCACGCGGGGGATGATGTCGCCCGCCTTGAACACGCCGACCGTGTCGCCGATCATGAGGCCGCTGTCGCGGATGAACCGCGGATTGTGCAGGGTCGCGTACTGCACGACGCTGCCGTCCACTTCGACCGGCTCCAGCACGGCGCGTGGGGCGATGACGCCGGTGCGGCCGACGTTCCACTCCACGGCCAGGAGCTTGGACCGCGACACGGTCGGGGGCAGCTTGTAGGCCGTCGCCCAGTGCGGATGGCGGGTGGCGAGTCCGGCTTTCTCCTGCTCGGCGACCGCGTTGGCCTTGATGACGACGCCGTCGATGCCGAAGGGAAGCTCCGCGCGCATGGCCGCGATCTCCTCGACGCGCTGCTGGACCTCCGCCACGGTGGCGAGCACCCGCAGACCCGCGGGCGTGGCCGCCGTGGTCTGCACGCCGGTGGCAGCGACCGCCGCCATCATCTCTGCGTGCGTGTCGCCGGCCAGCCCGACCACGCCGTAGGCGTAGAACGTCGTCTCGATGACGTAAGGCCTGTCCTTGGCCCGCAGCGTGCCCGCCGTGCCGTTGCGGGGGTTGGAGAAGACCTTCGCCCCGTGAGCCTGCCGGATCGCGTTGGCCGCCAGGAACTGCTCGCTGGTGAGGAGGACTTCGCCGCGGACCTCGAACGTGGCGGGTGTGCTCAAGTCCCGGGGGAGACCGACGATGGAGCCGATCGCGTGCGAGATGTCCTCGCCAAAGGCTCCGTTGCCGCGGGTGACGAGCTGGACCAGGTGCCCGTCCACGTAGCGGGCGGCGATCGCCGCGCCGTCCAGCTTGGGTTCCGCGACGTAACCACCCGCCGCCGGGCCGCCGAGGCGTCGTGCGAGCGAGGCGTCCCACTTGGTGAGTTCCTCGCCGCTGAAGACGTTGTCCAACGACAACATCGGCACCGTGTGGGCGACGTCGCCCGTGGGGGCCGCGCCGCCGCCGACCTTGCCGGTGGGGGAGTCCTCCCGAACGTCGCCGGGGTGCTCCAGCTCGTAAACCCGGATACGGCCGGCCAGGGCGTCGTAGGCGGCGTCGTCGAGCGGGCTGGTCCCGTCGGCGTAGTAGGCGGCGCACGCCGCCAGGGCCTCGTCCACGGCGGAGTGATACGCGGCAGGGTCAGCGAGCGGAGCAAGGATTGCTGTCGTCATGCCTCGCATCCTTGCGCACAGGTCTGACACTGCCCGTTTCCCCAGAAGTGACGTACTGGGCCTGCCCGCCCTCTCGGAAGGGTGCCACCACGCAGCAGCCATCGCTCACCTGGCCGCCAGAGGCGCACTGCGCGGCAAGGTCGACACGACCCTGCCGCTGGCGGACGCGGCGGAGGCCCACCGGCGGGGCGAGGCCAGCGAGATCGACGGCAAGTTGGTCCTCATCCCTTGACCGGGAACACCAGAGCTGGGGCGCATTTCTTCGGGGTTGTCGGAGCCTTGTGCGTGAGGTGCTCCGTCCTGGGGTGCACCGCGTGGTCGGTTCGTGGCTGACAGGGCTGGTCGTGGTGTGCGGCAGTACGCCAACCGCCGGAGCGCGAGGTCAGCGCGGGCGTAGACCCTCCACCAGGACCCTGACCGCGCCGGCGACGAGGTCGGTGGCAGGTCCTGTTCCTGCCAGACCGTGCCCGGCCACGAATGCGAGCCCGTGCAGCATGGCGAGGACCGCCGTATTGACGTTGTCGGTGTCGGCAGCCGCGATGTCCCCGGTTTCGGCGGCTTGGCGCAGGAGTTCGACCGCCGGAGCGAAGGCCCGTTCGTTCGCGGCGATCAGGCGTCCGGCGTCGGGCCAGGTCTTGGACGAGAGCATCAGGGTCATCAGTTCGTCGTTGCGCCGGGTGAAGTCGACGTAGGCACAGGCGAATGCCGTGAGCCGTTCGGTGAAGTCGCCGCCGGTGTCGGCCAGGGCTGATTCGATCCGGGCCCCGAGCTGTTCGTAACCCTGCTCCACGAGTGCGGACAGCAGTGCCTGCTTGTCCGGGAAATGCCGGCGCGGGGCGCCATGGCTGACGCCCGTCCGCCGGGCGACCTCGCGCAGCGACAGGGCGTCGGCCCCTGATTCCGAGAGCATCGTCTGCGCCTCGGTGAGGATGGCCGCGCGCAGGTTTCCGTGGTGGTACTGGTTCCGGGCGGTCGGCATGGCATCACCGTACCAGCAATGTTGACAGCGGCTACATGGGCAATGTAGTCGTTGACTACTTTGATGTTGCCGCCTGCTCGAAGACTGCGAGCCCTTTACCGGACCAGGAGCGTGACCCCCATGACCTCGACCATCACTCCGCGTCACCATCACGTCAGCATCTCGGTCGCCGACCTTGACCGCCAGACGATCTGGTACCAGCAGGTACTCGGGTTCGAGACGGTCATCGAGCGGTACGAGGTCCCCGAGCCGCCCGTGCGCACCGCTGTCCTGCAGACCCGCACGGGAACCCGCGTCGAACTCATCGAGCGCGCCGGCTCCACGCGCCCGCGGGTCTTCACCGACCCGCTGGACGCCTGCCGGGAGCAGGGTTACGGCCACTGGGCCCTGGAAGTCGACGCCCTGGACGAGGTGTTCGCCGCGCTCACTGCCGCCGGCGCGCAACCGGTATGGCCGCCAGCCGACGCCGTCCAGCCCGGCGCCCGTTTCGCCTACGTGAAGGACCCCGAGGGCAACCTCATCGAGCTCATCCAGCCCCCGGCCACGGCCTGAATCCCGGGAGCCGACCACGACCGTATCCGGACCATGCCGCCGCCCTTCGTGCCCGCCTCGCAGGGCAAGCCAGTTCCTGGTCGCGCACCTGGTCCCAGCGGCATCACGGGTCCCGCTTCTGGCCAACTATGCGTTGGATTCAGGGCAGTTGTGCGCTTCTGATGTGCCGGGGAAGGGCGGGCATGTGAACGTTCTGGTGCACGGCAGCGGATGGAAGTGGGCTCCCGCTGTTGCGTCGGGTCCGGGAAGCGGGCCGGCATACCTCGGGGCCCCGTGGCAGCGATGCGAAGTAGCGCGAAACGCACGGGGTGCCACCAGCAGGATCCACGGACTGGGTCGTGCGACGTGGTGGTGCCGGGTCTTTGTCCGCCTTCTAAGGGAGAGACGCATGCGAAAGAACGTTCTGGCACGGTCGCTGGTCAGTGTCACGGCCGTGGTGGGAATCGCCGCCGGGAGCTTGGCGGGTGCGAGCACAAGCTTTGCGGCATCCGGCTCGGCCTCGACGCAGTCGGCGACGACGGCTGTGGTGACGCCGTTCGCGGTGGTGAACCTCGGCCTGAACGCCACGCAGGCCAAGGGCGTCCAGCGATGGCTGAAGGCGAACTGGGGCTACACAGGCGGCATCGACGGCGAGCTGGGCCCGGAGAGCTGGAAGGCCTTCCAGCGCCACCTCAAGGCCTATCACGGGTATACCGGCGCCATCGACGGAGTCGTCGGCGGTGGCACGGTCTCGGCGCTGCAGCGCTTCTTACGGGACAACGGCTGGGGCTACACCGGCGCGATCGACGGCCAAGCCGGTTCGGGGACCCAGGCCGCGTTCAAGACGTTCGCCAACTGGTGCGTGGCCAACGCCTGACCCACTGGCAAGCCTCACCCGGCAGGGGGCTCCGGGCCATCCCGGCGCGGAGTCCCCTGCCGGGGTGTCGCCTTCGACGCCGCCTTCGACGGCCGTCGCACCCTTCAGTGCACGGACTCGTCCCCGACCCGTACCAGACCGCTCTCGTAGGCGAAGATCACCGCGTGGATCCGGTCACGGAGGCCGAGTTTGGTCAGGATGCGGCCGAGGTGGGTTTTCACGGTCGTCTCCCCGATGAAGAGGCTGTCCGCGATCTCGCCGTTGGCGAGTCCCCGGGCGGCCAGGGCGAGGACTTCTCGTTCCCGTTCGGTGAGGGCCGACAGGCGGCTGCGCTGGGCGGGCGCGGACGCGGGGGCTTGCAGGACGAAGCGTTCCACCAGGCGCCGGGTCAGCGAGGGCGCCACCATGACCTCTCCGCGCAGCACCGCACGGACGGTCACCAGGATCTCTTCGGCGGGGGCGTCCTTGACGAGGAATCCGCTCGCGCCGGCACGCAGGGCGGCGTAGGCGTACTCGTCGAGGTCGAAGGTGGTGACGACGAGGATCCGGGGGCCTTGGGGCTGGGCGCAGAGATGTTCCGTCGCGGTGAGCCCGTCGAGACCGGGCATGCGGACGTCCATCAGGACGAGGTCCGGCTCCAGGGCGGCCACGCCGGCGATCGCCCCGTCGCCGTCGGCGGCTTCGCCCACGACGGTCAGATCGGGCTGGCTGTCGACGACCATCCGCAGCCCCATCCGGATCAGCTCCTGGTCGTCGCAGATCAGCACACGGGACGGCGGCGGCGGGGGAGCTGAGGTCGGGGTCGGGCCGGTCATGCGGTCTCCGCAGTGAGTTCGGGCTGCGTGGGGCGCAGGGTGGCGGCGACCTTGTAGCCGCCGTCGGGGGTGGGCCCGGCGGTCACACTTCCGCCGTACAGCGCGGTGCGCTCGCGCATGCCGGCCAGTCCGCGACCGGAGGAGAGCAGGGGGATTGGGCCTTCGGCGGCGGTTGCCCGCCCGGTTCCTGCCGAGTTCTCCACCCGGACACGGACCAGTCGCCCGGGCCCCTGGGTGCCGGTGTCGACCCGTACGTGGATCGAGGCGTCCGGCGGCGCGTGCTTGACGACGTTGGTGAGTGCCTCCTGCACAATCCGGTAGGTCTGCACGGTGAGATCTGCGGGAAGGCCGGCTCCGTCCCCGTGGAGTTCCAGGACCGCGTGCCTGCCGCTCGTGCCGAGGCGTCCGACCAGTCGCCGCAGATCCGCCGGGAGGGACTCCGCGGCCCCACCCGGATCGCAGACGCCGGCTGAGGCGTCGGCGCCGGGCGTGCGCAGCACCTCCAGCAGTCGCCGCAGTTCGCCCAGGGCCTCACGGCCGGTCGTGCTGATGACGCCGAGGGTGCGGTCCACGACAGTGGGGTCGACATGCCGCATCAGCCTGCCGCCCTCGGCGTTCAACACCATCACGCTCATACTGTGCGCGAGTACGTCGTGGATCTCGCGGGCGATGCGTGCCCGCTCCTCGGCGACGGCGACCTGGGCCAGCGCGAGGCGCTCCGACTCGGCCAGCGCGGCCCTCCGCTCGAACTCGGCGACATAGGCCCGCCGAGCATGGACGTATTCGCCGAACACCCAGGCACCGGCCAGCAGCAGCCCCACCGTGAGCGGGGCGAGCCAGGCGGCACGAGCACCCGGGCCCACCGGCTCCCGCTGCCATACGGGAATCCACAGCAGTACGAGGACGGTGGCACAGACCACCGTCGCCGCGGACCGGCGCAGGCCACGCACCGTGAGCGTGGCCAGGACCGCGGCCAGGGCGACGGCGCCGCGTCCCGATTCCTGTCCCCACACCTGCCCGAGGTTCTGCGCCCAGAACCCCGCCGTCACCAGGGCCGCGACGAGCACCGGCCGACGTCGGCGCGCCAGCAGGGGCAGCACCAGGGCCATGTAGACGCCCGTCTGCACCCAGACCGGCCGCCAGCCCGGCTGCGGGTGGATCACCGGGGGCATGGCCACCACCACGACCAGCAGCAGGTCCGCCAGCCACGGGTGGCGGCGCCGCAGGCGGGGCAGGGTCTCGATCAGCCAGTGCACCACCTCACGCTACGGTCGGGGCCCGCCGCTCCACATCGTCCTCCGGGGCGCCTCGGGGTCCTCCCGTGGTCGTACACGCACCGGCCGGGAACACGATGTGCGGCTCCTCGGGGCACTTCGAGCATGGCCGTCATGTCGATCACCACCGAATTCCTCAGACGACCCCTCATGACCGGTGCGGTATCCGCCAGTTCCCGGCGGCTGGCGTGCGCGATGACCGAAGACGTCGGTCTCGAGCGGGCCCGGCTTGTGGTGGAGCTCGGCCCGGGAACGGGGGTGTTCACCGATGCGATCCTCGCCCGGCTCGCGCCCGACGCACGACTCGTCGCGGTCGAGCTCAACCCGGTCCTCGCGGCACGGCTGGCGGCCGGTCGGCGGGACCCGCGGCTGACCGTGGTACGAGGATCGGCGGCCGAGCTGGCCGCCGCGGTGGGCGAGCCGGTCGATGCGGTGGTGTCCGGGCTGCCGTGGACGGTCATGCCGCGCGAACGCCGCGGGCACATCCTGGACGCCGTGACCGAAGTCCTCGTGCCCGGTGGCCGGTTCACCACCTTCGCGTATCTGCACGCGGCCTGGACTCCGCCGGCCCGTCACTTCGCCGCCGAACTGTCACACCGTTTCGACCGGTTGGAACGCTCGCCGGTGGTCTGGCCGAACCTTCCGCCCGCATTCGTGCACCGGGCCGTCCGGAAGCCGTGATCGCGAGCAGGACCGTGAAGGCGACAGCCGGGAAGGGGGAGACCAGCGCGAGAGGCGCAACTCCGTGAGGGGACGGGAGGGGATGCTCCCGTTCGATGCGCGATCCGGACCGCGCGAACGGGCCGCCGTCCAGCCCCGGGGGTGATGGCGTCGTCATTCGCCCGTCGCCGCGGAGGCAGGCCTCCCCTCAGGAAGACCGGCCTCCGGACCAGGGGCACCGCGAGTTGCTCACGGTGCGAGGAACGCGCCGTAGGTCTCACTCAGGTCAGCGCTGAGCGCCGCCTTCGCCAAGCGGGTGTCCTCGTCCGCGAGGACTTCCAGCGCGCCGGCTTCGAGTCCGTCCAGGGCCTGGCGCACGACATCCGCGGGGTCGTTCTTCGGGACGTCCCATCCGCTCATCATGTCCGTGTCGGTCGAGCTCATCAGCAGCCCGGTGACCTGGGTGCCCTGACCCGCCAGCTCCAGACGGACGCCGTTGGTCAGGCTCCAGGCGGCCGCTTTGGCGACCGCGTAGGAGTTGGCACCCGGGTAGGAGAGCCACGACAGACGTGAGAGCACATTCAAGATCGCGCCCCCGCCGTTCGTGGCGAGTACCGGCGCGAAGGCACGCACGACCGAGAGAGTGCCGTAGAAGGAGGTGTCCACTTCGCGGCGGATCTTGTCCAGGTCACCGGTGACGAGGTTCTGGTTGAGGCTGACGGCCGCGTTGTTGATCAACAGCGTGACATCCGGTGCGGCCGCGGCCGCATCGGTCACGGAGACCGGGTCGAGGAGGTCGAGACGCAGGCGCTCGGCGCCCGCGATGTCCACGCGCTCGGGGTCCCGCGCGGTCGCGTACACCTTGGCTCCCCGCGCGAGGAGCTGCTCGGCGAAGTGACGGCCGAGACCGCGAGAGGCCCCGGTGATCAGTGCGGTACTTCCGGAAATCTTCATGGGTTGACCGTATGGTGCATGCTGTGAGCTGATCGATGGCTCGAAAGACGCAACTGCATACCCCTTTGTCTCAGGCAGGAGCGTCCGCCGCGTAGCCTGTCCGTATGGATCTGCTCGCCGAGGTACTGGCCCTGTCGGACGTGCGGGGAGTCGTCGGCGCGCGCATCGAGGCCGGCGCGGACTGGGGCTGGTGGTGGTCGTCCGCCACGCCGTGCGCATCGCTTCACGCGGTCACCGCGGGAACGGCCTGGGTGGGGCTGCCCGACGGGCAGCCCCTTCAACTGATGCCGGGCGACGTCGTCCTCATGCCCGGTGGGGCGGAGCACGCGCTCGGCAGCGACCCGGCCGCGGTGGCCCGTACGGGGCCCCGCAAGTTCGACGACTGGCACATCACCGGCTCCGGAACCGTGTTGATCGGCACCGGATCGGCGCGTTCCCGCATTCTGTGCGCCGATTACGGTCACGACCGGACCGTCTCGACGCAGGTGCTCACGCTGCTGCCCGCGGTGGTCCACCTGCGTGCGGGCGATGACCCGGACGGGTCGGCCCAGGACACCGTGCGCCTGCTGGGTCGAGAACTCGCCGCTCTGCGAGCGGCGACCGGCGTGGTCCTCGACCGGCTGGTGGACGTACTGCTCGTCCACGTGCTGTGCGCCTGGCTCGCCTCCGGAAGCACTCCCGTGCCCTCCTGGCTCGGGGCTCTTGACGACCCGGTGGTGGCGGCCGCCGTGACCAAACTCCACGAGGAACCCGCCAGAGGGTGGACCACCGCGGCTCTCGCCCGCGAGGTCGGAGTCTCGCGCGCCACCCTCGACCGCCGCTTCGCCGCTGCGACCGGCGAGTCGCCAGGCGCGTATCTCACCCGCTGGCGCATGGACCTCGCCGCCCGGCGCCTGCGCGACACCGACGACAGCCTCGACCAGATCGCCGCCTCGGTCGGCTACTCCTCGGGCTACGCCTTCAGCCGGGCCTTCCGCCGCGCACGCTCACAGCCGCCGGGCCGGTTCAGGACGACCGCCCGCACCGGGGGCGGTCCCCTCCCGGCAGGGGCCACCACTGCGGCCGTCTGACCACCGGACCACGAGCAGCGGGTCGACCCGGTGAGACGATCACCAGAGTCTGTCCTGCGTGGTGATCGCCGGCGGGCCTCCCGCCGGGCCCCGTACCCGGAGGGCGTGGGTGGGCCGCTGCGGCTACTTTGGGAGCATGGCCCCTTCGGGGCGACCCACGGTGTTGTTGGGCCGGCACGCCGAACGTGCGTTGCTGGACCGCTGGAAGAACGCGGTCCGGTCGGGCCGGGGCGGTGCGCTCGTGGTCCGCGGAGAGCCTGGCATCGGCAAGTCCGCGTTGCTCGAGCACGCGGTGGCGACGGCGGGCGGCTTCCAGGTGGTGCAGGGCGACGGCGTCGAGGCGGAGACGGACCTGCCTTTCGCCGTACTGCAGCAGGTGTGCTCGCCGCTGCTCTCCGCACTCGAGCGGTTGCCCGCACCGCAGCAGGACGCGCTGGCGGTGACGTTCGGTCTGCGGAGCGGGGCGCCGCCGGAGCCTTTGATGCTGGGCTTGCCGTCCTCGGATTGCTGTCGCGGGCGGCGGCCCGCCGACCGCTCATCTGCGTGATCGACGACGCCCAGTGGCTCGACCCCGGTTCGGCCGAGGTGCTGGGGTTCGTGGCGCACCGTATCGGTGCGGATCCCCTCGGCATCGCCTTCGCCACTCGCTGCACCGAGGACGGTTTTCGCGGATTGCCGGAGGTGGTGCTGAGGGGACTCGGCCCGGGTGACGCGCGCGCCTTGCTGGGCTCGGCTCTGCACGCGCCGTTGGACGAGGCGGTGGCGGCGCGGATCTCGGTCGAGGCCCGCGGTAATCCGCTGGCACTGCTCGAACTGCCCAGGACGGTACCGGCCGTCGCCTTCGCAGGGGGATTCGGTCCGCCGAGCACTGCGACCTTGCCCGGGCGGATCGAGGACAGCTTCCGTGATCGGGTCCTGGCACTTGCGCCTGCCACCCGGCTGTTCCTTCTGCTGGCCGCGGCGGAGCCCTTGGGCGACGCCGCACTGCTGTGGCGGGCCGCTGAACGTCTGCGGATCACGTCCTCGGCGGCGCTCGCGGCCGAGGACGAGGGCTTGCTGTCCATCGGCACACAGGTGGTGTTCCGCCACCCGCTGGTGCGCTCGGCCGTCTACGGTGCGGCGTCGCCCGTGCAGCGGCATGCCGTGCACCGAGCCCTCGCGGATGTCACCGGTCCCGAGGACCACGACCGGCGTGCCTGGCACCGCGCACAGGCCGCTGTCGGGTTCGACGCGGAAGCCGCGGCGGAGCTGGAGAGATCGGCTCATCGGGCCCAGGCCCGCGGCGGTGTCGCCGCGGCAGCCGCATTTCTGGAACGAGCCGTGACGCTCACCCCAGACCCCGCCTCCAGAGCGGATCGGGCCCTGGGGGCGGCACGCGCCGGGCAGCAGGCCGGTGCCTACGAGGACGCTCTGCACCTGCTGTCCCTCGCCGAGAGGGGCCCGCGGACGATATGCGGGCCGCATACGGCGAGCTCCTGCGAGGACAGATCTCGTTCGCCCGCAGTTTCGGCAGCGGTGCCGTGCCCACCTTGCTGCGCGCGGCTCGCCGATTCGAGTCGCTCGACGTCTCCCGCGCCAGGGACGTGTACCTACAGGCGCTGGCCGCGGCGCTGTTGGCCGGCCGCCTGGGCGACGACACGTGTGGGCTCACGGAGGTCGCCCGGAGCGCCCGCCGGGTGCTGCCCGCACCGGCTCCACGCGCCCCCGAGCTCATGCTGGACGGGCTGACACTCCTCATCACCCAAGGGCACCGAGCCGGCGTCCCGGCGCTGCGCAAGGCCATCACCTCGTTCACCGGAGAGGAGCCGACCACAGGAGAGGAACTGCGCTGGCTGTGGCTCGCGGGCCACGCAGCGGGACTGCTGTGGGACGACGAGGCGTGGCACATGTCGGCCGCGCGGCTGCTGCGGACCTGCGAGGAGGAAGGCGCACTGAGCATGCTGCCTGTCGCCGCGGCCACGCGTGCCGGAGTCCACCTGCTGGCGGGGGAGCTGTTGCAGGCGGAGTCGCTGGCCGAGACGGCCACCGACGTCACGGCGATGACAGGAGCGCGGCTGGCGCCCTACGCCGAGGTGGGGCTCGCCGCCTTCCGCGGCGGGGACAAGGATGCCGACGCCGCGATCCGCAGTGCGGCCGGGGACGCGGTGCGCCGTGGCGAAGGCGTGGCGTTGACCTTCCTGCAATGGGCCAACGCTGTCCTGTGCAATGGTGCGGGCCGTTACGAGGGGGCGCTGGAGTCCGCCCGTCAGGCCGCCGCCGATGACCGTGCTCAGCGGTTCCGCAACTGGGCGCTGGCAGAAATCGTCGAGGCCGCGGTCCGCACCGGGGACCGGGACGCGGCAGACGAGGCGCTGCGTGAGCTGTGCCTGACGACGCGCTTCTGCTCCACCGACTGGGCCGGAGGCATCGAGGCACGCTGCCGGGCCCTGCTCACCTCCGGTCAGGCCGCCGAGGGCTTTCACCGCACGGCCATCAGCCGGCTGGAGCGCACCCGTGTCCGCGTGGAACTGGCCCGCGCGCACCTCCTGTACGGGGAATGGTTGCGACGCGAGCGCCGGATCGCCCCGGCACGTCGCCAGCTGCGTCAGGCGCACGAGATGTTCGTGCGCTTCGGTATGGACGCCTTCGCGGCACGAACCCGCGGCGAGATGCATGCGGCCGGTGATCACACACGTTCCCGCCGCGCCGGTCCCGACGCGCAGCTCACGTCCCAGGAAAGGCGTGTGGCGACGCTGGCGGCCGAGGGTGCCACCAACGCCGCGATCGCCTCGCGGCTGTTCATCAGCCCGAGCACCGTCGATTACCACCTGCGCAAGGTCTTCCGGAAGCTGGACATCACGACCCGTACGCAGCTTTCCCGTCGTCTGCTGCCGGACGGCCGCTGGGGGCAGGGGACACGGACGGGTCGTAGTGCCCCACCGCCGGGACTACGCGTTCACGTGGTGCCGTCCACTGGTCACCATCGTCACCGACAACGGCGGTCCGTTCCGCTCGTTCCGGTTCGAGGCGTTCATCGCCACCCGCCCCGAGCTGCGGCACGTCCGCACCCGGGTCCGCACGCCGGGGCAGAACGGATCACGCGAGCGCGGCTTCGGCTCTCTGAAATACGAGAAGCTGTTCCTGGAAGACATACCCGACGCCCTCGACCTGGTCCGCCACGCCGAGGACTACCGGCTCGAAGACAACACGGTCCGCCCGCACGAGGCACTCGCTTGGAACCGGCCCCACGACGTCCACACCGGCCAGGCCAACCCGCGCGTTCCCAAGTTTCCTGAACCCGAAAACCTGCCAATTACTTGACGCGGGACAAGATGACCGAGTATCGGGTCAAGGGTCGGAATGACTGGCTCATGGGCTCGGATCTCCAGGTCCATGCGCCGATCCGCGACATGTCGAACCCGAGGGCCTTCGGGCAGCCTCAGACCATGTCCGAGTACATGCAGATGTGCGGAGACAACGGCGGGGTGCACTACAACAGCGGCATCCCCAACTATGCGTTCTACCGCATGACCACCCGTATGACCATGCGTTCGGCCGAGAGCGCATCATCTATCAGGCGCTGACCCACTACCTGACACCGACCTCCACCTTTGCTGACGCCTATGCGGCAATGATGGAGGCGACTGCAGAGCTGTACGGCCCCTGGAGCCTGGCTGCTTCGACCGTCAACACCATCTGGTCGCGCGATGTGGGCGTGAGTCCCACGACTCCCGACTCCCGACCCCCGGCCGTCCGGGTGCTCGGGTGGCGGCATCACGTCCTCCACCCTGACCGCCCTGTACGACAACAGCTCCGCGCTGAACGCAGGGGGCGCCTCTCTGGTGGAGGTTGCCGGTTCGCTGGTACACCTCTACAACCTCAGCACGATCGCCCAGGACCCCGCTGTTGTCTACTACTCAAATCCCTTCCTCGACAATCGGGACGAATTCGACCAAACGGTAGAGCTGCAAGGCGACCTTCTTACGCAGTTCACGCAGGCACTCCAACTCTGGCAACCGGTGCTGAATGCCGTCGGGACAGAGCAGGCAAGCAACGTCATCGTGACACAGCAGCAGGTCGACAGCGCCAACGCCTTCGCCGACGCTGTCATAGCGGAGGCCAAGAAGCAGGGCGGGGCGGACAGCCACCTGGTGAAGGTGATCACCACCGAGTGCCGCCCGCCTGGATGCCCAGCATGTCGTGGGGCTTTCGGTGGAGAGCTCGCAGGCCTACCTGGACTCCGTGGTTGTCACGATTCCCGAGCCCACCCCCGGACCTGCCGCAGCCTCCCTCGCCGCCACCTTCAACAACACGGCGGTCTCCCAGGACACCAACACGGCCGCAGCCGATCTGGACGGACACGGTTCGAGCATGTCCGCCCAGGCTCTGGCCACCGCAGGCGTCAGCCCGGGAAGCACGATCACCTACGGTGGTGTCGCCTTCCGCTGGCCTACCCAGGCCGGCACCGGCACCGCCGACAACACGGTCGCCGCCGGACAGACCATCGCCCTCAGCGGCAGCAGTGACACCCTGGGCTTCCTGGTCGCCGGGAGCCTCGGGACCTCTCCCGGCAGCTCCATTGCGGGGCCGGGAAAGATCTACTACTCCGACGGAACGTCACAGCAGTTCCGCCTCGACGGCCCCGAATGGCGCAGCCAGGCGGACAACCCCGCCGTCACCTCGGCGTACACCAATGCCCCGGGCAACACGAAGCAGAACACTGTTGCAGGTGTCTGGTACCGCGGTATCTCCCTGGTCTACGGAAAGGCTCCAGTCAGCGTCCAGCTGCCGGGCGCCCATGCCGGAGAAGCCAACGGCATACCGAGGTTGCACGTCTTCGCCATGGCACAAGGGGGCAAGGCACCCAGCCCGGCGGAGACCTTCAACAACGTCAGCGTCACCCAGGACACCAACACGAACTACGGTGACATGGACGGCGCCGGGAGCAGCCTGTCCGCCCAGGCGCTGGCCACCGGTGGCGCCGAGCCCGGTAGCACGATCACTCATGCGGGGGTGACGCTCACCTGGCCCTCCACCGCCGGCGTCATCGACTCCACCTCCGGAAAGACGTACGGAGAGGTGGACAACACCCTCGCGGCCGGCCAGAAGGTCGCCGTCGACGGAACCCGCGGTACCTGGCTGTTCTTGCTCGTCGCAGGAGCCAACGGCACCGCGTCGGGCGCGGCCGCCGTCACCTACTCCGACGGCGCAGTCCAGCAGTTCACCCTGACCGGCCCCGACTGGACCAAGACCGGCAGCACCGTGGCGTTCACATCCGCGTACAGCAACAAGCCGGGCAATCAGCGAAATCAGCAAGCCGCCTACGTCCACCTGGTAGGTGTGGCGCTTCTCAGCGGCAAGACACCAGTCAGCATGACCCTCCCCAACATCACCGCCCAACCAGTGCAGAACAAGCCGGCCCTGCACGTCTACGCGATGACGCACGGCTGAAACAGAGCGCCTGACACAACACGCACGAGAGCGGGTGGAGTCGGCGTCCTACCGACTCCACCCCCTCATGGGCCTTGACCCCGAATTCTGGACACGGGTTATGCGGCTGGTGCCAGCGTAGTTGGTACTGTCCGGGATGCTGTTTCGTAGGCGATCGGGCTGCG
>NZ_JBEYWO010000065.1:0-17358 GCF_040644455.1 Streptomyces sp. NPDC046977 | reverse complement strand
CAGCTGACCCCCAACCCCCACCACACCCCGGCACGGCCCCAGACCAACGGGCCGTGCCGGGCCCGCACACCACCACATGCCACCGGGCCACCCCGGTTCATGGGCTCAGTGGTGGCCACTGGCCGCACACGCGACCGGTGGGCCAGAAGGCGCTGCAGCATGGAGACGTTGGTGTACAGAACACGAGACTGGATCGTCGACCAGATCCGCAGGGACCACCAGCTCAACCCGGACACCACACCGCAGCAACTCGCCGTGCGGCACAGGGCTTCGCTGGTAGTCGTAGCAGAGGCACTGTCTCTTCCCGTACCCGTGCGTCGGCGGAGTCCTCAGGCCCTGTTACCGGAACCCGTCAAGGACGCCATCGACCGCATGCTGCTTCAGGACCTCAATGCTCCGCCCGACACACGGCACATGATCAGCCGCATCATCGAGCGTCTGCGCACAGAGGAGAACTTCACCAGTGCTTCGTACTCCACGGTGCGGGACTACGTAGCCGCCCGTCGGACCGCTCTGGCGACGGAGCGCGGGACAAACCCATCCTCGACCCGAGTCAAGCGCTGATCAGGGCGCTCACGCCACCGAACAGCCACGGGCCGGGGCACCGCAGGGTGCCCCGGCCCGCACGCCGCTGGTGGTCAGCCGGAACGCCTCGGTGGCCCAGGCCAGGTAGCCGGCGCGGTCGGCGGAGCGCAGCGGCAGCGTCTCGCGCAGGGCGGGCTCGTCGACCTGGACGACCGGCGTTCCCGCGCGCTCCAGGTCGTCGACCTCGTCGCGCAGGGCCAGGGCGACCTGGCGCGCGGTGTCGGCGAGGGGCTGGTCGTCGCGGACGAAGGACCAGGCGAGCATGGTGACCGGGCCGGTGAGCATGCGTCCGCGGCGAGGACCGGCGGGCGGACGTAGCGCGTGCCGTAGGACTGCACCCAGCCGTACTGGGTGGCGAGGTAGCCGGTGAGCCGCTCGGCGAAGTACTGGACCATGTCGTTGCGTTCGGCCTCGCCGTGCACGAGGACATCAAGCCCGGTCTTCTCCTGGAAGGAGATCACCTCGCCGATCTCGGCGATTTCTGCCGGGCGAAGGCCAGCCAGCGCAGGATCTGCGGGTCGATGTCGCGCTCAGCGGCGGTGTCGAGCGGCACGTGCAGCAGGGAGCACGAGGCGGCCACGTCGACCCGGCCGGCCAGTCCCAGCAGCGTGCCGAGGGTGGCGAGGGACTTCTCCAGGTCGTTGACCCAGATGTTGCGTCCGTCCACGACACCGGCCACCAGGAGCCTCGGCCAGCGCCGCCTACACCCCGCCGCGGATCTTCGGCGTCCTGCTCGCCCATCCTCGTGCAGTCGCCGCGGGGCCCGCATCGTGGACGAGACGCACTGAGAGGCGCCGGCCGGTGCGTCACCACAGGCGATGCTCCGCCATCGCCTCGGGCCGGAGACCGGACGCCTCAAATGTCAGTAGCGGTCGGAGGCCGTCATCTCTCCGGCGGCGATGGGCTGCATCCCCCGTCGGACCGTCAGCCGGCGCGACAGCCGACCCGTGTAGTCCGGATCGCCAAGTGGCGACCAATCAGAAGTCATGGTTCATATCAACTGTCCTATTTGCAGGCTCCATTCATGCGATCGCTCATGAAGGGGTCCGAATAATTCACATCTCCGTCGCGCGGGTCCCGCAAATTCTCCGAGGCGTTCCGCTTTGGGTCGCCTGCAGTGCAGGGACAGCTCCCAGGGAGATCGTGTGCGTGCAATACCAGCGGTGGACTTGGCTGCATCGGACCTTTCCCCAGGGGCAGAGGTCATCGCTTCAAGCGGTGTCGAAGTCGCAGTTTCGGATGTGTTCGCCACGATTGAGGAGCGGGCGCAGCAGACCCCGGATGCACCCGCGGTGATCGACTCGGCGGGGACGCTCTCGTACGCCGAGCTCCTGGCCGCGGTTGTCCCGCTGGCCGGGTCCCTGCACGCGCGGGGAGTCCGCGCGGGGGACCTCGTGGGGTTGTGCCTGCCCTGGGGCCGCGACGCGGTCACCGCGATGCTAGCGGTCTTGCGGGTGGGGGCCGGTTATCTGCCGCTCGACCCGAACTATCCCGCTGCCCGACTTGCGGTGATGGTCGACGAGGCCGCGCCCAGGGTGGTACTGGTCCCGACCGCCAGCGCGGACGGGCTCGCTCGCTCACTGCCCCCGGAAACGCCGATACTCCCGGTCGACGCGGCCACAAGTGCCGCCTCCCCGCCGGGCACGGCCGCGGCGCCGGAGGACCCCGCCTATGTCATCTTCACCTCGGGCTCGACGGGCCGGCCCAAAGGCGTGGTCGTTCCGCGGCGCGCCCTGACGCACTTCTGCCGGGCGGCCGGGGAGCGCTACGGCTTCTCGCCCGCCGACCGGGTGCTGCAGTTCGCCTCGCTCAGCTTCGACGCCAGTGTGGAGGAGATCTTCCCGCCGCTCGCCGCCGGTGCCACGGTCGTCGTCCGGGACGAGGACATGATCAGCCGTCCCGACGTCTTCCTCGACCGTTGTGCCGGGCTCGGCATTACCGTCCTCGACTTGCCGACCGCCTACTGGCACGAACTCGTCGGCGCGCTCGAGCGCGGCGAGGCGGAGCTCCCTGCGACGGTGCGAATGGTGATCATCGGCGGTGAGGCGGTCCACAAGGAGGCGGTCGCCCGCTGGCAGGCGCATGCCGGCACCGGGGTGCGGCTGCTCAACACGTACGGCCCCACCGAGACCTCGGTCGTGGCGACCGCCGCCGACCTCACCACGTGGACCGGGGGAGGGCCGGTGCCGATCGGCACGCCACTGTCCGGAGTCACCGTGCGGGTCGTCGCCGAGGACGGTACGACTGCAGCGCCCGGTGAGCCCGGCGAACTGCGCATCGGCGGCAGGGGGGTGGCCACCGGTTACCTCGGGCGCCGAGACCTGACCGCGGACCGGTTCCGCGAGGGACCGGACGGGCGGCGGGAGTATCTGTCGGGCGACAAGGTGCGCCAACTCCCGGACGGCGGCCTGGAGTACCTGGGCCGGCTCGACCAGCAGGTGAAAATCCGTGGATTCCGTGTAGAACCGGGCGAGGTCGAGAGCGCGTTGCGTGAGGTGCGCGGCGTCACGGACGCCGTCGTCCTCGTCGACACCGGCGCCGGCGCGCCGCGGCTCGCGGCCCACCTCGTGACCGAGGACGGCGCGCCGGGCACCGACGCC
This sequence comes from Streptomyces sp. NPDC046977, assembly GCF_040644455.1. NCBI lineage: Bacteria > Bacillati > Actinomycetota > Actinomycetes > Kitasatosporales > Streptomycetaceae > Streptomyces > Streptomyces sp. NPDC046977. Next base: position 14,173 of record NZ_JBEYWO010000065.1, on the reverse strand, counting down.
GTCCGCCGCGAGCTGACCGCCCGGCTGCCGCACTACCTGGTGCCCGCCGCCTTCTTCGTGCACGCCGCCTTCCCGCTGACCGTGCAGGGCAAGGTGAACCGCGCCGCACTGGCCGCCACGCCGCCGCCCATACCCCCGAGCGCGGCGGACGGCGCCGAGAACTCCTCGCCCGAGGCTCTCGTGGCAGCGGTGTGGCGGGAACTGCTCGGCGCCGGTGACATCGGTCCCGGCGACGACTTCTTCGCCCTCGGCGGTGACTCGCTCTCCGCCATCCGCATGATCAGCCGGCTGCGGCACGCACACGGCGCCGACCTCACGCTCAGCGCGCTCTACGCGGCGCCGACGCTCGCCGAGGTCGCCGGCGTCCTCCCCGACGCCGACTCGGCGTCGGGGCCGGCTGCCGCCGCTCACGACAGCGGGCCCGGTGACGCACTCGGTGAGGAGCGCGCGGCCGAGGAGCCGTCGCGGATCCCGCTCACCGCGCTGCAGCGGGACTTTTGGATGGCCGAGCAGGTGAGCCCCGAACTGCCGGTGCACACCCTCGGCATCCGCTACCGATGGGCAGAGCCCGTCCGCCCCGAGCTGCTGCCCCGGTGCCTCGCCGTGCTGACCGCACGCCACCCCGCCCTGGTGTCCCGTTTCCCCTACGCAGGCGACGGGCCCGTGACGGACGTCGAGCCCTCCGCGACCCTCCCGTACGGCGAGGTCGACCTGCGGGACCTGGCGCCGGACGCGGCACGGGCGCGGGCAGCCGAGGAACGCCGCCGGATCGTCACCGAGCGGATCGACCTGGAGCGCGGCCCGGTGGCGCGCGCGGTGCTGCTGCGGACGCCGGACGGGGACGAACTCCTCCTCGCCGTCCACCACCTGGTGTTCGACGGCTGGTCCGTGGGCGTCCTCGGGGACACGCTGGCCGAGGTCTACGGCGACCTGAGCGCCGGGCGCGAGCCGCGCCGCGCCACACCCGACCGCCTCTCGCAGGTGGCCCGGCAGGGGACGGCCCTGTCCGGTGACGCCAGGCTCGCGGCGTACTGGCGCGACCGCTTCGACGGCGCCGACCTGGACCTGGAACTCCCCGCGGACCGTCCGCGGCCCGCCGTGGCGACCCACCGCGCGGGCCGGGTCACCCGCGACCTTGACCCGGCGTCGCTCGCGCTGCTGGAGGCGTGCGCCAGGGAACACCGGGTCAGCCTGTTCATGGTCGTCCTGGCGGGCGTGCAGGTCGTCCTCGGCAGGTACAGCGGGCGCAGCGACGTGACGGTCCTGGCCCCGGTGGCGGGACGGGAGGATCCCGCGCTGGACCGGGTGGTGGGCTCCGTCCTCAACATCCTGCCGCTGCGCGGCGACCTGACGGGCGAGCCGAGCTTCGCCGCGCTGCTGGGCCGGGTACGGGACGCGGTCCTGCGCGACCTGGAGCACCAAGGCCTGCCGCTGCCGGAGATCGCGGCGGCGGTGCGGCAACTCGGCGGGGGCAGGCCAGACCCGCTGAGCCGGGTGAGCGTGACCGTGCACAACACGGCCGCACCGGGCGACCCGCTCGTGGCCTACGCCGGGGACGAGGCCCCCGCCGCGACCATGGCGGACCTGGCGATCGGCCTGGACTTCCCCGCCGACGGACCGGTTCTGACCGTCGACTACGCGGCCGAACTCTTCGACGCCGAGCGCGTTGAGGCCCTCGTGGACCACCTGCTCACCCTGCTGCACGCCGCGGCCGCCGCACCCGGCACCGAAGTGGGCCGGCTGCCGCTGCTCACCGAGGCCGCGCGCCACACCGTCCTCCACACGTGGAACGACAGCGCCGCCGAGATCCCCCCGGCGCACAGCCTCCAGGAGGTCTTCGAACGCTGCGTCGCGCGGCGGCCGGACGCTCCCGCGCTGACCTCGGGCCCGCACACCGTCAGCTACGACTGGCTCAACCGGCGGGCGAACCGCATCGCCCACCTGCTGCGTGAACGGGGCGTGCGCCCGGGCGAGCGCGTGGCGATCTGCCTGGACCGCGGGATCGACCTGTTCGCGGCGATGTGGGGCGTCCTCAAGGCGGGCGGCGCCTACGTGCCACTGGACCCGGCGTACCCGAGCGAGCGGCTGCGATACATGCTCGAGGATAGCCGGCCGGTGGCGCTGATCACCCGGCTCGACCTCGAGGGCGCCCCTGATGCCCCCGGCGACACGGCCGTCCTCGCGCTCGACCGTGACGCCGCACTGCTCGACGCCGCGGCGGACGCCGATCCGGTGCCCGCCGGGACGCCGGACGACCCGGCCTACGTCATCTACACCTCCGGTTCCACCGGCCGCCCCAAGGGCGTGGTGGTGACCCACCGCAACCTGGTGCACGCCGCGGCCATGTGGCAGCGCGCCTACGACCTCGACCCCGACTGGACGTACCAGCAGGCCGCCAGCTTCTCCTTCGACATGTTCGTGGGCGAGACGCTGCGCGCGCACTGCACCGGCGGCCGGCTCGTCGTCGTCCCGCGCGAGACGCTGCTCGACCCGGCGGAGTTGTACGCGCTCATGCGCGACGAGGGCGTCCAGTGCACCGAACTGGTGCCGGCCGTGCTGCGGGCGCTGCTGGCCCACGCCGAACAGGCCGGGGAGCGGCTGGACTTCGTGCGGCTGCTGATCGGCGGCGGCGAGAAGTGGCAGGTCCGCGAGTACCAGCGCGCGCAACGTCTCGTCGGGCCCGGCAACCGGGTCGTCAACGCGTACGGCGTCACCGAGGTCACCGTCGACAACGTGTACTTCGACGGGGACGTCGACGACCTGCCCGCCGAGGCGCCGCTGCCCATCGGCCGTCCGTTCCCCAACAACCGGGTGTACGTGCTGGACGCGTACGGGGCGCCGGTGCCGCCCGGCGTGGTGGGCGAACTCCACCTGGGCGGCGCCGGGGTGTCGCCCGGGTACCACGAGCGGCCGGAGCTGACCGCGGAGCGGTTCGTCCCCGACCCGTACGCCGCCCCGGACGCTGGGGACGGCACCGCTCGCATGTACCGGACCGGGGACAGTGCGCGCTACCGCCGCGACGGCACCGTGGACTTCCTCGGCCGTCTGGATGACCAGGTCAAGGTGAACGGCTACCGGGTAGAGCTCGGCGAGGTCGAGGCCGCGCTCGGCGCGCTGCCCGGCGTGGCGGCCTCCGCGGCCGCGGTGCACACCCTGCCCTCCGGGGCGGCCCAGCTCGTCGGCTACCTCGTGACGGCCCTGGAGGGCGCGCTGACCGAGGCGGCGGTGCGCGAGGCCCTGGCGACCGGGCTGCCCACGCACATGGTGCCCGCGCGGGTGGTGTTCCTGCCGCGGCTGCCGCTCACCCCGAACGGCAAGCTCGACCGGCGCGCACTGCCGGCGCCGCCCGACGCCTCCGACGCCCCGGCCCGCACCGCCCCCCGGAACGCGGCCGAGCGGCGCATCGCAGCCGTGTGGGCCGGGACGCTGCGCGTGGAGGAGGAGGCCATCGGCATCGACGACAGTTTCTTCTCCCTCGGCGGTGACTCCTTCGCGGCGCTGCGGATCGTCCGGCAGATCGACCCGGGCCTGGCTCTGGTGGAGCTGTACCGCACCCCGACGGTGCGCGCGCTCGCCGCGCTGCTCGCGGAGCGGGCGGAGCGCGGCAAGGAGGAGCGGGCAGAGCCGGCGCCGCTGCTGCACCGGCTGACCGGGCAGGACGCGGATCCGGGCGCGGGCGGCGTCACGGTCGTCGCGGTGCCGTTCTCCGGCGGCAGCGCCGTCGCGTACCGGCCATTGGCCGAGCAACTGCCGCCGCAGTGGGGGCTGTACGCGGTCGAGCTGCCGGGGCACGACATGAGCAGACCGGACGACGCGCTGCTGCCGGGCGCCGAGGTGGCCGCCCGGGTGGTGGCGGAACTCGGCGCGGTGAAGGGTCCCGTCGTGCTCTACGGGCACTGCCTGGGCACGGCGGTGACGCTGGAGGTCGCGCGCCAGGCGGAGGCCGCGGGCGTCGACGTCGTGGGCGTCGGCCTGGGTGCAAGCTTCCCCACGGCGCGGCTGCCCGGGCGGTTCTTCGACTGGTTGTACCGGCTGATGCCCACCGACTGGCTCACCTCCGACCGGGAGTACCTGTCCTACCTGCGGGCGCGGGGCGGTTTCACCGACCTCGACGACCCCGAGCAGGAGCAGTTCGTACTGCGCAACGTGCGGCACGACGCGCGGGACGCCGAGGAGTACTACACCAGGGCCTACCAGGACTCCGCGGCACCCAGGCTGCGGGCCCCGGTGCTCAGCGTGGTGGGCTCCCGGGACCGGGTCACCGAGCTGTACCAGGAACGCCACCACGAGTGGGAGCACTTCGCAGACGCTGTCTCCCTGGCGGTGCTGCCGAAGGCGGGCCACTTCTTCGTCAAGACGCACGCCGAACCGCTGGCCCGGACACTGGTGGAGCACGCCGAGCGGTGGCAGGCGCCGACATCCCCACCGGACGCCACGCCGCCGGACGGTGCCCGGCCCGCCGGGCGGGTGGCCACAGACGGCGAGGGCGAGCCGGTTCCCCTGCTCGGGCGGGCGGCGGCTAGCACCAAGGGCAACCGGAACACCGGGCACGCCAAGCCGAGCCTGTCCCGGTTCGCCGTCGTGGCACTGGGCCAGTTCCTGTCGATGATCGGCAGCAGCCTCAGCACGCTCGTCCTGAGTATCTGGGTGTACCAGCGCACGGGCTCGATCGCCGACTTCGCGGTGGTCAACGCGGTGGGCATGCTCCCCGGCATCCTCGCCGGACCGCTGGCCGGCGCAGTGGCGGACCGCTGGAACCGCCGCGTGATCATGCTGACCAGCGACGCGGTGGCGGGCCTAGCCATGGGCGGGCTCGGCCTGCTGGTCCTCGGCCGCGGCCTGGAGATGTGGCAGATCTACCTGGCCGTGTCGGTCACCTCCGTCGCGGGCGCCTTCCAACGCCCCGCCTATCTGGCCGCGGTGGCCCAGCTGGTCCCCAAGCGGTACCTCGGGCACGCCAACGGCATCAGCCAACTCGGCGTGGGAGTGGGCACGGTCTTCGCGCCCATGATGGGCGCTGGGCTGATCGGGGTCATCGGCGTCTCCGGCGTGATCATGATCGACGTATTCAGCTTCGCGGCGGGAGTCGTGACCCTGCTGGCGGTCCGTTTCCCCGACACCCTCTTCCGCCGCCGTGACGAGTCGTTCGGCAGGGAGATCACCGGCGGCTGGCGCTACATCGGCCGCCGGCCCGGCCTTCGCACGGCGCTGCGCTTCTTCGTCATCGACCACGCCTTCTACACCCTCGGCTTCGCTGTCATCACGCCCATGCTCCTCATCGAGCAGTCCCCGCTCATGCTCGGCATGGCACTCGGCGCGGCCGGCATAGGCGGCCTGTGCGGCAGCCTGGTGATGGGCCTGTGGGGCGGCACCGGCCGCAGGACGCACGGCATGATCATCTCCATGGCGGTGGCCAGCCTGGCGATGGCGATGGTCGGCATGGCCAGCCCACCCCTGATTGTCACCGGGATGTTCCTTCTGGCCTTCGGCGAGTCCCTGGCCGACGGCCACTGGATCGCCCTCGTCCAGACCAAGGTCGGCCTCGAACTCCAGGGCCGGGTGCTCGCCATCTTCATGACGCTGATGATGCTGACCATGCCGCTCGGCTACCTGGTCGTCGGTCCCCTGGCCGAGCACTACGTGAAGCCGCTCCTCGAGCCCGCAGGCGCCCTGGCGGACACGGTCGGCGTGCTGCTAGGCACCGGCCCAGGACGCGGGCTCGCGCTGCTCGTCGTCGTCAGCGGACTGCTCCAACTGGGCTGGTCGGCCCGCGGCTGGGCCAACCCACGGCTGCGCCTACTCGAGGACGACCTGCCCGACGCCCTGCCCCCGGCAGAGGTCGGTGACCTCGACGACCTCCAGGGCCACGCCGACACTCAGCTCGCCGCGGCCCCCGCCTGACACCCCTCCGCACGCCGGTACCCGGCACGACCGCGCCAGGCACCGCAGGCACGTCCCTCCACCACCCCCGAAGGAAGCAACATGCCCACCCCCGCACCGCTGTCCGCCGAAGCACCCTCAGACGCCTTCGGCACCCCCCTCATCGACGTCTCCGCCCTGGTGCCCGGCGCCCGCGTCCTGGTCAAGGACGAGACGCGCTACGCCTCGGGAAGCCACAAGGAGCCCGCCGCCCGCGCCGTCGTGGCCCGCGCAGTCGCCGACAGCCACCGGCATGTGACCATCGCGACCTGCGGCAACTACGGGAGGGCCATGGCCACGGCCTGCCAGGCCGCCGGGGTGGAGTGCACGGTCGTCCTCCCCGCGGGCTGGAGCGACGGCGGCGAGGCCATGCGCGCCGCCGGAGCCCGCGTCCACCTCGTCGACGGTGCCTACGAGGACGCCGTGGACGAGTCCCGCCGGCTCGCGGCCACCGGGGACTGCGTCGACGGCAACGTGGACGGCCCCTACGTCGAGGCCGTGTTCGAGGGGCACGGCGTGGTCGTGTCCGCGCTGCGGGCCGCGTTGCCCGAAGCACCCGCGGCGATCTGGCTGCCCGTCGGCAACGGCACGACCGCCATCGCCGTGCGGCGCCAACTGGACCTGTACGGCTGGGACACGGTGATCAACGGTGTCGGATCGGCCGGCAACAACCCCATGGTGACCTGCTGGCCCGGCCCCTACCGGACCCTGCCGCCGGAGTCCGTCACCACCACCGACCACAACCAGCCGCTCGTCAATTGGCACGCCCTGCAGGGCGACGAGGCCATGACCGCGATCGCGGCCACCGGCGGTACCGTCCTCGGCGCCGACGACCGCGAGCTGTGCGACGCCCGCGACGCGCTGGCTGAGCACGGCGCCTTCCCCACTGCTGCCGGGGCCGTGGCCCTGGCGGGCCTGCTCCGCACCGCCCGCTCCGAGGGCCTGGTGCCCGGTGCACACGTGGTGGTGCTCAGTGGCCGTTGACAGGCTCCTCCCCGAGCGCGAGAGCGCCCCGCCCACAGCTCCGGCCGTCCTCTTCACACGACTGAGGGTTACGCCCTCCGACGAATGGATCTTCCTCGGAAAGCTGGCCGTCCTGGCGCTCCTCACCTGCGCTGGAGCGGTGCTGGCCCTGCAACCAAACCTGTGGGCGGCGAGTGCCGGGATCGTCCTGCTGGCGGCCATGTTCACCCACGCCGTCGAGCTGCAGCACCAGTGCCTGCACCACTCCGCCTTCCGGAAGGCGTTCCCCCACCGGCTGGTCGGCGTGCCCCTGGGAATGCCGCTCCTCGTGGTCTACAGCCACTACCGGGTGCGCCACCTGCAACACCACCGCTACCTGGGCACCCCGCAGGACACGGAGTTCTTCGGCTTCGACACCCGGGGGCCGCTGACCTTCCGGGCGTTGCTACGCGGGCTGCTGGACTACCCGCGCCTGGGAAGCGTCGGCGCGGACGTCGTACGAGCGGTCACGGGACGCTGGACGTACGCGTTCGGTCACATCGCGCCGGCAATGCGGCGGCGGATCGTGACCGAACACGCCCTGCTGGGTGCGGCAGTGGTTGGCGCGGCCGCCCTGGCGGTCCTCGGCCACGGCGAGTACGTGCTGCGGCTGTGGCTGCTTCCCCTGCTGTTCGCCGTCCCCATGCACTTCCTGGTGGAACTTCCGGAACACCTGCTGTGCGACACCGAGACGACGGACGTGCTGCGTAACACGCGCTCCATCCGGGGCAGTTGGCTGAGTACCTGGTTCACCAACGGCAATAACCTGCACATCGAGCACCACGCGGCGATGACGGTGCCGATCAACCGCCTCGGCGAGCGGCACCCGGAGACGAAGTTCTTCGCCGTGCACGTCGAGCGCAGCTACGCGGACTTCTACCGGATCCTCTGGCAAGCGCTCAGAAGCCGACCGACAGCGCCCTAGCGGGCGCCACACCACGCACCGGCCGTACCCCGCGGCCACGCCGGCTCGCCGGAGCGCGGGCGGCCCTCAAGGAGAAAAGGGGTTCCGGATGGACGACGACACCGATCCACGCATCGTGATGTGGGGGCCGGCCTGCGAGGCCGTGGCCCGGCTCCTCAGCCCGTACGCAGAGGTGGTCCTGCACAACGTCACGGAGGAGCACGTGCTGGCCGTCTGGAACCCGGTAACCCCTCGCACCACTGGTGACCGGGTCCTGCCAGGGGAACTCCCGGCGGCGCCTGTGTCCTCGGGGAAAGAGGTCCACGGCCCCTGGGAGCGGCTCCTCCCGGACGGCCGCCGCCTGTCCTCGGTCAGCGCGGTGCTGCGCGATAGGGACGGCACCCCGTCGGCCGTACTCTGCGTCCACCTGGACCGTACCCCGTTCAACCAGGCGGCCGCCCTTCTGGCCTCATTCGCAGCGCCCGCCGCCGCGCCCCGCGTCGAGGGGTCTCTGGAACGGGAGTGGACCCGGCAAGTGGACCAGGTCATCGCCTTCCACACCCGCGACCGCGGCCGCCCCGTCGAACGCCTCGACCGCGACGACCGCATCGCCATCCTCAGCGCACTCCACCAGGCCGGGGTCTTCGCGAGGCGCGGTGCGGTGCCCGTCGTCGCCGCGGCCCTGGGGACGTCCCGCTCCACCGTCTATGCGCTGCTCGCCGAACTCAAGGATGACGAACGGCCCACCCCGACGCCATAGAACGGACTTTGGCCGCCGCCCGAGCACGAGGTGCGCGAAATCATGACCGCGATCCTGTATGCGGACCGCACCGGTGTGCAGTGGCGTTACCTGCCGCCACCAACCATCCGGATGTAGAACGCCCGTCCCGTAGACCGGTACGACGTCAAGGTGCCCACCGGCTCCGGCATTCAGGGGGAGCTACTCCGTCGTCAACGCCGGGCGTGCCGCCAGCGATGGCGGGTGGTAATCGTTTGTCGGTGGTAGTTGAGATACTTCCTCCTGAAGAAGTCGGGGAGGCTCTGTTGATCATTTTTGACACGAACGCGGTAAACCTTCTGCAGCCCGAAGGGCCCACAGCAGACATCATCAGGAAGCTCCGGCAGTCGGGGCACCATCGGATCGGTGTGCCGTGGATGGTCTTGGAGGAGATGGCCGCCCACAAGGCGCGGTACTACCCTGCCAAGCACCAGGGGGTCCTGAACGCCCTGGCGAAGTTGCAGGAAGATCTGCCCTGGGAGCTTAAGAGGTCCTAACAGAAGCCTTGCGTGGTGTGACTGTCGCCTTGGATGCTCGTTGGTCTGTTCGTGGGGAAGAGAGAGTCTCGTCCGTGGATCGTCTCGGACGAACTGTGGTTGCTGATCGAGCCGTTGCTACCGATACCGGCGCCGAAACTGGTCCAGGGTCGTCCGCGGGTGCCAGACCGGAAGGCGTTGTGCGGGATCTTGTTCGTCCTGCACACGGGCATCCAGTGGGAGTACCTGCCGCAAGAGCTGGGCTTCGGTTCGGGGATGACCTGCTGGCGGCGCTTGGCCGCATGGAACGATGCCGGCGTGTGGGACCGGCTCCACCTGGTCCTGCTGACCAGGTTGCGGGCGGCGAAGCAGCTCGACTGGTCCCGGGCGGTGATCGACTCCAGCCACGTCCGGGCCGCCCGCAGGGGCCCAAAAGCGGACCCAGCCCGGTCGACCGCGCACGGCCGGGCAGCAAGCACCACGTCCTCGTCGACGGCCACGGAATCCCCCTTGCCGTCTCCCTGACCGGCGGCAACCGCAACGACATCACCCAGCTCATCCCCCTGCTGGAAAAAGTGCCTGCGGTGGCCGGCCTGGTCGGCAGACCGCGAAGACGGCCCGACACGCTCTACGCCGACCGCGGCTACGACCACGACAAATACCGGCGTCTGGTCTGGGAACGCGGCATCAAACCGGTGATCGCACGCCGTGGCGTTGCCCATGGGTCCGGTCTCGGCGTGCACCGCTGGGTCGTCGAGCGCACCATGTGCGCCACGAGGCGCTCTGTTTGTATCCCCGGCTCAGCCGGGAGGAACTTGGAAGGAGGTTTCTGGGCCGGATGGCTTACCTGGATCCGAAAGGTGAAGGGGACAAGAGCATGCCAGGAAACCAGCAACTGAGCCCAGTTGTCAGGGACGGTGTGCTGGGCGGCCCGCGCGATATGGCGAAGACTGGATTGTTTGAAGCCTAATCTCCAGAAGATGCAAGTTCCCATCCGTCGGAAAGAAAACTGAAACCGGCGCCGCACTCTGCTCGGGGTTCGATTGTGGCCCGGGGCAACTTCCGGAGTGCGGAGCGATGTCCAGCGAGAACATTCAAGGAGATGAGTGGGACGCCTGTGTCGCGTTAGAACGTACAGACAGAGACGAACGTGGGATCGCCTACGGGATGCGAGTCCTATGGCGACGGAGGCCCCGCAGTAGTCGCCGGAGTCACGCCCGGCCGGGGAGGACGGGAAAGCCGTCTGCAGGGCGAAGGGGGCCAGGTGACTCGGACACTCCAGACTCGGGAGGTATGCGGAATGCAGAGCGCCAAAACGCTGCTGGGTGTCCTGCGTGAACGCGGCAGGCGCGGCCTGCCGTGCGATGAACTGTATCGGCAAACTGTTCAACCCGCAGTTGTATCTGCTGGCCTACGGGCGGATCTACGCCAATCATGGCGCGATGACGCCCGGGGTCACGTCGGAAACCGTGGACGGCATGTCACAGCGGAAGATCGACCGGATCATCGTGGCGATGCGCCACGAGCGCTACCGTTTCAAGCCGGTCCGGCGCATCCATATCCCCAAGAAGAACGGGAAGATGCGCCCGCTGGGGCTGCCGACCTGGTCGGACAAGCTCGTTGGTGAAGTGGTCCGCCTGTTATTGGAGGCGTATTACGAGCCGACGTTCTCCGACCGCTCTCATGGGTTCCGTCCCCGCCGGGGCTGCCACACCGCGTTGCGGGAGGTGGACCACACATGGACCGGGACGTCCTGGTTCATCGAGGGGGACATCGCCGACTGCTTCGGCAGCCTGGACCATCAGGTCCTGCTGTCGATCATCGGCGAGAGGATCCATGACCAGCGGTTTCTGCGGCTGGTGCGCAACATGCTGACGGCCGGATAGCTGGAGGACTGGAGATGGGGCGCCACACTCTCCGGAGCGCCGCAAGGCGGAGTGGCCTCCCCGATCCTGTCCAACATCTACCTGCACAAGCTGGATAAGTTCGTCGAAACAGTTCTCATTCCGGAGTACACCCGAGGAGACCGCCGGGCCCGTAACCCGGCTTATCTGGAGTTGCAGAATTTGCTGGCGAAAGCCCGCCGGCGCGGCGACCGGGCCCAAGCCCGCACGCTGCGTCAGCGGATGGTCAGCCTACCGAGTGCGGATCCAGGCGATCCGGCATACCGCAGGCTGCGCTACATACGCTATGCGGACGATCACCTCCTCGGTTTCACCGGACCGAAAGCCGAGGCCGAGCAGATCAAACAATCCCTGGCTCAGTTCCTGCGTGACGAACTCAAGTTGGAACTGTCCCAGGAAAAGACGCTGATCACTCACGCCCGCACCCGGGCAGCGAGGTTTCTCGGCTACGAGATCACGACCCAGCACAACGACACGAAGAAGACCGGCCGTTACCGTAGGGTCAACGGCCAGATCGCACTCCGTGTCCCCCGGGACGTGATCAAAGCCAAGTGCGCCCCCTATCTCGCCCGCGGAAAACCCGCGAAGAAGACGGCCCTGATCAACAGCAGCGATCACGCTATCGTGGCGACATTCGGGACCGTCTACCGGGGCGTCGTGCAGTACTACCTGCTTGCCGGAGACGTCTTCCGGTTGCACCGGCTGCAGTGGGTCATGGAGACGTCCATGCTCAAGACCCTCGCAGTCAAGCACCGCTCATCAGTGTCGAAGATGGCCGCCAAGCACAAGGCCAGAATCGACACTCCCAACGGGACCCGAGTATGTTTCGAGGCCCGCATCGAGCGGAAGAACAGGAAACCACTGGTGGCACGGTTCGGTGGGATTCCCCTCCAACGGCAGCGGACGGCAGAACTCGCCGACCGTGAGCCGATCCGGGTGGACTATCCGCAAAAGGAACTCATCGCGAGACTCCTGGCGGACACATGCGAGATCTGCGGAAGCAAGGGCAACGTCCAAGTGCACCACGTCCGCGCTCTCGCCGACCTCGCACATGCCGGATGGCAGCCTTCCGACTGGGCGCGCGTCATGCTGCATCGGCGACGCAAGACCGTCGTGGCCTGCGACACCTGCCACGACCGCATCCATTCAGAACGGCCAGCCAGACCACTCACGCAGTAGTCACTGGAGAGCCGGATGACAGGGAAACCGTCATGTCCGGTTCGGCGGGAGGCCGCGCGGAACAGGACTCGCCTCACGGTGAGCACCTCGCCGCGCGGCCGACCCAACCGCCTGGCTCCACGGCTTCCGACGCCTGCGCATCCGATGGGAACGACGCGACGACATCCACGAAGCCTTCCTCGGCCTCGCCACCTGCCTGATCACCCACCGACACGTCCAACGCCTTTGTTAGGACCTCTAAGAGCTCCCTGGAGCCTCTGGACCTGGAGCGTCTCCTGGATCACTGGCGAGACGCTTACGGGGAGATTTTCGAGGTCATCGAGACCAGCGACGCCGCGCTGCGCAGGGCGTACCAGCGGGAGGCGATGGCTCTTCCGCCGGCGAAGGCGGTCAAGGATCACGCCGAAGGCGGCCGTGATGCGGCGATCTGGTTCTCCATCCTGGAATTCCTCAAGGAGTACCCCGACCAACACGTCCACTTCGTCACCAACAACACCAAGGACTTCGGTGACGGGAGCTCCTACCGGTATCCCATGAACGAGGACGTCCGCGGGCTCGAAGACCGGCTGACCCTGCTCAAGGACTTCGATCAGGTCGTCTCCAAGTTCACCACGGAGGTGCCAGGGGAGGACGCAGAGGAGGCTGCCACTCAGTTGTTGGCGTCGTCGGCTGTTCGCGACGGCGTGGCGGAAGCTGCGCTGGGGTTGAGCACGCTCACCGGCTACGACGGCCTCAGTGAAGGCGGCGCCGCGGAACGGTGGTTCGCCTGGTCCGCGACGCCCGAGGTTGAGCTGCTCGCCGTCACGAACGTAAAGGGGCACGCGATCGAGGGCGACATCTGGTACACGGCCACGGCGAAGTGGCTGCTATACGGCCTCGCGGTCGATGAAGCGGAGTCTCTTGCCGGGTACGTCGCCTGTGTCTGGGAAACGAAGATCCTTTTCTCTGCCGGAGACGGCATGGGCCCGACTCTGCTCACCTCGGGCGAACCGGTACCTCCGGATGCCGACGACGAGCCCTGTATGAAGCTCTTACGCGAGCTCAAGAAGCGAGCCGCCGACCTCGCAGCAGCCACGCGTAATGTCCTCGCAGCCCAGACTCCTTTGGAACAGTTGGTCGCCAACCGGTTCGCCGCCACGCTCTCAGGGCTTGACCTGTCCAGCGCCAAGTTCGCCCGGCAAGCCGTCGAGCAGGCGGGGCTCATGAACGGCCCGCTGCAGCACCTCGCCCGCCATGTCGCCGAACAACAGAGGCTCGTGAACGGCCCCTTCCAACGGATGGCACGGCAGATGGAAGCCAACCAGGCTGCGGTCCAGAACGCGGTCAGCACTCCGGGGTTCCGTCTCGCCCAGCAGGCCGCTGCGCGAATGGCAGCGGCCATGCCCCAGCTCGACATCCCCGGGAACGCACAACAACCCCAAAGCGGTGATGACGAAGCACACCGGGACGGTGCCGAACAGACCGAACAGCAGAAGGCATCCGGCCCCGACACCCCGGAAACCGAACCAGGCCGAGGGTAACCCTCCGCGCTGGGTTGGAAAGCGCGAACCTGTACCGGGGTTGCGTCCTTGGAAGTGGTGTACGGGTTCCCACCTGATTCGGGTGTTTGGTCCGGCGTCGGGGTGAGGGTCCGGATATAGAGACGGCCACCGGCTGATCTTCGAGATGTCTAAGGCTCGAAGGAGATCAGCACGATGACCGCATCAGACACTCTGCCCCTGCACGCCCTGACCGAGGAGAACCTCGCTGCGGCGAGTCCCGATCTGTTGCGCGCGATGGTCAAGACCTTCGCCGACGCGCTCATGTCCGCGGAGGCCGATGCCCTCTGCAACGCCGAATACGGGCAGGTCAGCGACGAACGTGTCAACCACCGCAACGGCTATCGCCGGCGCGAGTGGGACACCAGGGCCGGCACCGAGCCTGTTGCGTTTTGGAGCGCACCGCTGGAACTGTTGGATGATTCCATGGCCAAGGGCTTCCGTCGGGTCGACCGCGACCAACAATTCCTGCT
>NZ_JBEYWO010000064.1:0-18866 GCF_040644455.1 Streptomyces sp. NPDC046977 | reverse complement strand
TGGTCGAGGAGCCCCCACAGGCCCTGCTTGCGGTAGTCGAGCCGCATGCGCTGCACCGTGGTGCGCGAGACCCGGCCGAAGCCGAGCGCGGTCAGCTCCTCGGCTTTGGCCTGCTCCCGCTGGGCCAGCGTGTGCTGCTCGGGGTCGTACTGGGGTCGTACGGTTCCGTGGCTGCCGGGGCCGCCGGGCAGGCCGCATTCGACTTCGCGTACGTGCCGCTGCCAGGCCAGCGCCTTCTCACGGGCCGCGGCGGGTGCGGACTCGAACAGCCCCCACTGCGGGGCCGCCTGGGGAACGTCGGCCCCGATGACGGTGAAGCCGGGGCCGGCGAACAGGTGCCCGGCGAGCACGGCCTGCCCGCCGCCGTCCGGGCCGATGAGGTGGATGCTCTGTCCGGACAGGGCGACCACCTGCCACGTCACGCCGCGGAAGCGCACATGGGCACCCACCTTGACGGCCGGCCGGGCATTACGCCGCGCGCTCACCGGGCGGCCTCTGTTGTGCCCGGGTGGTTCCAGCCCCGCGGGCCGACCAGGACGCGTTCGTGCAGTGGCGTCCGCAGGCTTGTCGTCAGCTGTCCGTGCCACAGGGCGTGGAAGACAGCGGGCAGGACCTCGATCGGGTCACCGGCCTCCTCGGCGCCCTCGAGCAGCGGCCGGGGCCGCGCGAACACCTCGAGCACCGCGGGGATGAGGCCGGGGCGGCCGGCGTTGCGGGGGTGGCGGTAGCCGGCCAGCCATTTCAGGTTGGCGGCCAGGATGTCCTCGAGCGGTGGCAGCCGCTGGTAGGTCCAGCCGATGTCCGCGCACGCTTCCGCCACCGCCTGCGCGGCGGCCAGGGCGCGTTCACCGCCGGCGTCGGGGTGGCTGGGGCAGTCGGCGAGCAGCGCGGTGCCGTCGGTGTAGCGGGCGAAGAGCTGCGGCACCCAGGACCGGACCTGCCCGCGGCCGGTGCGCCACAGCAGCCGCACCGGCCGCCCCGCCAGACCTGTCACGTCCGGGTCGCGGTCCAGGACCATCAGCTGGGTGTGCATCGCGTTCGATCCGGCCGCCACGTGCCGTCCGGTCGTGGCCGACCACCACAGACCCGGTCCCCACCGCCGCCCCGGCACGACCGGGAACGCGGAGACGGGTGGCAGGTCCTCGAAGGCCACCACCAAAGCGGCGTCCGCCCACCGCTGCTGGACCGTGCGCCCGACAGGGTCGAGGAAGACCGCCTCGAACCCGGCACCGCGATCCACCGTCACCCGTTTCGCCCGGCTCCCAGGCCGGGCTGCACCTGCGTTGATCACCTGCTCCAGCCAAGCCGGATCCGCCCGCAGCCACCGCGGTTTCCAGGATTCCCGCCACGAATGGGTATCGCCTGCGCTAACCGGTTGACTGCCGCTCCGGGACGGTCTGTCAGCCGTCCTCTTCCTGGCCGGCCACCAGCATGTCCCTCAAAGCGCCGGCAGGCATCCCCGCCCACTGGGCGACCTCTTCCAGTGGAATCCCGGAGTTCGCCGCGGCCAGGGCGGTTCGCCGCCAGGCATTGTCGAGCAGGGCGGCACTGTGGCCGAGGCCGCGCAACAGCCGCCGGGCGACATCGGCCGCCGGGCCGGTCTGCACCCGGCGCAGCTGCAGCAGCTGCTCCTCGGCGCTCGCGATGGTGCTGGTGATCAGTGCCCGCTCCTCGGCGGGCACTGCCGCGCGCCACATCCTCCCGGAGCCGGGCGCCTTCTTCTCCTTGCCGAGCACCCGCAGCTGACCGGCCATGGTCGCGCTCTGGTGCTCCTGGCGCAGCCACCACGGGTCGTTGCCGTAGCCGGGCGGCCCGCCGGCCCCGCGGCGCAGACGGATCACCGCGCCCATCCAGGACGTCAGCGGCCCGCCGAAGTCGGTCGCGGCCAGCGGCCCCAGCCACGGCCGCCCCACCCGCTCACCCAACCGGCGGCAGAACGCCCCGTCCGCGGGCAGCGGCCGCGGCCGCTCACCCCCACTGTCCACCCACGCCAGCCGGGCCATGGCCGGGTCCAACAGCGCGTCGGCGACGACCACCACCTCGGGGAAGACGACCGCGTCCCGCCCCACAATCCGCCACCAGTCCAAGTCGCCTCCGGCGTCGCCGCCCGCGACCAGGTGCAGCCGCCGCGGCCAGACCTCCTCACGCTCCCAGTGCAAGGCCTGCTCCCACCACCGGGCCACCACCGCATGCGCCAGCGCGAACACCCTCTCCGGCTCCACCCCGGCCCCAACCGCACGCCGCGCCACCCCGCCCCACCGCCGCCGCGCCGCGACCACCTCCGGCAGCTCCCGCAGATCCAGGAACTCCAGCCCCTCCCTACCACCGGCCAACAGGTCCGCATCCGCGTCCAGCAGCCACCGGCCGTGCCGGGCACACACCCGTTCCCACCGCGGCGCGTACTGCACCACCCGCACCCCCGCCGTCCCGGTACGCCGCGCCGCACACAGACCGCACCCCAACGCCACCGGCCGCCCCACCGCCGCACTCCCGATACGCCACACCGCCCGCCCCGAACCGGCTCCCGGCTCAGCTTCCGCTCCGGCGAGATTGGGATCCTCCTGCCCGAAAGCCGGCAGCGCGCGTGCCAGGACCTCCTCGCCGACCCCGCACAGCTCAGTCAGCACCTGCCGCCCTGCCGGGTCCAGGAGTACGTCCGCGTCCGCCCGCAGCCTGCCGCCCTCGTGCCGGGGACGGTGGTTGCCCCACTGCCAACACCCCAGCAGCGCACCCGCGTCCAGCCCGTAGCGGGCGGCGATCCGGCTGATCAGTGACCACGTCGTCTCCCCAGTCAACGGAGCGACCCGGAACACGCCGCGCCGTGTTGTCGCCCCGCTGGGATGCCGAGCGCCGGCCGGAACGTCGCTTTCCGAATGTGGGGAGGGCGGGCGGGGGAGCGCGACGGCGTCAGCGATATCGGTCACCTGACCAGTCAAGCGGCCCGGGCCGGCGGGGGCAGGCGAACAACGCCACCTTGCGCGTCCGCGTCCCTACTTGCGGCCCTGTCGCACTCGTGCTCGGCGGGCGTGGTCGTGGGCACCTGGGGACGCGTAGCCGGTCAGGCGGGCGATCGGATTGCTTGCAGCGGAAGGTGATAGCGGGTGTTTCTGGTGGTGGTGTCAGCGTTTGGCTGTGACGGCTGCTCGCGCGGTTGCGGCGTGGTGTTGTGCTCTGGTGCGGGCGAGGTGGGCCCGGTCGGAGACTGTGCTGCCGAACGTGGTCCAGCCGTACAACGCGGCCAGCACTCCGGCGCTGACTGCGGTGACGGTGGCGATCCGTGCTGCCCCGCTACAGATGAGGGCGGGCACTGATGCGATGCGCCGCCAGCGAGATGCGTCTCGTATTGCCGTGCGTGCTGCTCGTTCCGACCAGAGTTCGAAGACCTGGGCGATTCTGGCGAGTAGGCATGCCAGACACAGAAGGACGACTGCGCTGCTGACCAGGCTGACGCCAAGGCGCGCAGCAAGTCCTGGCGGCGGCGCGCCCTCTGAGAAGGACCTGCCGATCAGGCAGAACCAGGCCGCTGTTGCAGCGCTGGAGGCCGCCCAGCACGTCAGGGCCATGATTGAGAGAAGGCCGTCGTAGTCATCTGTCTCATCGGCCTGTTCGTTGTCCTCCGGATTGTGCTGGCCTTGTGGTGAGCTCGGGGAAGAGCGTTTGGCGGGGGCGTGGTTGATGAAGAAGTTCCGGATCCCGCCGTGGACGTCCCGGCCGATGAACGTTCCGGATCCGTGGTTGTGCTGCTCGTACCGGGTGTCGGCCTCGTGGTCGTCAGGCATCGGAGGGTCCGTTGTGGTTGCTGGTGATGCCGCCGTGGACGTCTCTGCCGATGAATGTTCCCCGACCCGTGTTGTGCTGGTGCCAGGTCTGTGAGGCGTCGACGCGTGGTGGCTGTGCGAGGCGGGTGGCGTCCGGGACTGCTTCGGGGTGGGCGGCGAGGTACGAGGCGATCCGCACGGCCCACAGGCGGGTGACCTGTTCGACGGGCCTGCCGTCGGCCAGGCTTGCCGCGTCACGGTCGACAGCGTCGAGGGCCTCGGACTGTTCGGCGGCGGTGCCCCGGTGGAACAGCGTTGCCACGCGGTCGCGGATGGCCAGGGCGCCGCTGGTGGCCATGGCGGCGGCGATGGTTCCGGCGGCACCTGTTGCGATGGCCATCAGCTCGGTCTCGGACACGCGCAATTCCCCCTGGGCTTCTTGGTCTTGGTGCGGAGCCTGAGGCAGAACCTACCGCCCGCATACGACATTCACGGGTATATTGATGAGCAAGCGACCCTGCCCTGCGTCTTCGTGCTGGGACAGCCAGGAGCGGCGGGTCCACTGTTGTCGCACTTGCTTCGGACAGCTTCTTTCGATTCGCAGCTGATGAGGGACTGTGAACCGGTAGCCCGGAGGGGGATATCGCCTCGTGGCGCAGGCGGCCGTGCGTGTGTTCGGCCCGGTGTTGGAGCGGGGTGGTGGTGCGTGCTCCTCGTTGTGCGCGCGTCGCCGTGAAGAGGAGCGCTGTGAGCCGGAAAGTGGGGCCGGTTTCAACAAGCTCGGCAGATTGTCCTGGTTGACCTTTTTGTGGTCTGGTGGTGGAGGCTGATCGCCGTCAGGATGCCCGCCTCACGTGTGAAGCCGGGGGGCGGAATGGGGATTGTGTGGGGTGCGCGGGTTGGGGAGAGAACGCGTACGGGGGAGTGGCCAGCGGTACCGGTCCAGACGCCGGTCCCGGCCCCGGTTTCGGGCACAGGCCGTCCGTCGGAGGTCGACCCCACGTCCTGTGAGGTGACCAGGCTGCTGTGTCAGGCGGTCTATGTGCGTCCTGACCGGGTGGGGGACCTGCGAGCGTGGTGGCGCAGGACACGTGGGAAGAGCGGTGTTCCGGGCAAGCTGCGCCGCAGCACCCGCAGGCCTGTCTATCTCGAGGGCAGCGACCACTGTCCCCCGCTGGGCGAGCCGATGGGGCAGTGGGTGATCGACCACGTGCTGCACGGGCCACCGGTGCCTGTGCCGTCGTACGGTTTCGACCTTGTCCCGGTCGGCGCGCACAGCCTTCGTGCACGACGGCGCCGGTGGACACGACAAGCATTCGTCCTGCTGGCGGTCGCCTGGGTCGCCTATCTGGCGTCCTGGGCCGCAACGATCTGGGCGGTCGTTCTCACCGCAGCCCTGCTGATGCGATGGTCGGCGTCTCGCGCGGCCCGGAAGCAGAACGAAGGCAAGAGCCCGTCGAGGCCGGCTCGTTCACCGCGCCTGGCTTACGCCGCCCTTTGCGTGCCCTGGCTGCTCGCGCTCCTGCCATCGGGCCCTCTCTCTGGTGATGGTCTGCCGGCGCTGCGGCTCCGACTGGTCTTGTTGCCCTTTGTGGCGCTGCTCGCGACCGCCGTGGTCTTTGCCGGCGACCGGCTGGCCGCCCGGACGGCGCTGGCCGTACTGAGGCGGGACGGAGTCTCGGCCGATCGCCTCCCGTGGACCGGTCCCAGGGCCGGGCGGCGACTGTCGGACATCGGCCGGCACCAGACCTGGCAAGCACTGCCCTACGACACTGCGGAGCACTTCATCGGCGCGGGCCGCGACGCCTGGTGGCCCGCGCACATCAACATCCGCCTGACGCCCAAGGATCCCGAGGGATCGGTCAGGCACTTCGGAGAGATGGAACTCCTTGACCGGGTGGGCACTGCGCTGGACGAACTCGGCCGTGGCGCGCGGGAGATCACCCAGCCGCTGCCGGGCTTCTCCATGGAACGCGTCGTCGGCCTTCCTGCGGACATGTGGCTCCATCGCACCCGCGCAGCGAAACGGGAACTGCCCGACCTGCGCGGGCTGGGACGAAAGTCGCCCTCCAGCGTGCCGGACCGGCTGTACCTGAGGGCACAGTGCATCACCTGGGACGGCCAGGTAGTGGTCAGCGTGTTCGTGCACGCCGCCCTCGAGGCCGGCGAGCTCCGCCTGACGGTCCGGCCGCACGTGATGACGCCCCTCTACAACGAACTGCGCGTGACCGCGGCACCCGCGAACCTACGCCGGATGAGACTGGCCGGATGGCTCGCGACACAGTCACTGCTCGATGCCGCCGCCGGACCCGCAGCCCTGTGGCGCCTTGCGGCACGGACCGGCAAGCCCAGCGAAGGCCGCGCCGAGGAGAAGGACCCCGTCAGCCTCCGCGACCGCTACTCCACCGAGGAAGTCACCGACATGCACCAAAGCGACGACGCCAAACGGCATGTCGTACTGATGCAGTCCTGCGTCTTCCGAGCCGTGGCCGACTACCTCAGGCAGCAGGGCGTCGACACGACCGCGTACGAGCAGCAGGTCGCCGTCGTGATCAACAACATCCTCGTCTACGGCGACAACAACGCCCCCATCCAGAACGTCGCCGGCACCGGCATCAGCGGCGTCGGCCAGGACCAGACAAACCACGGAGGCAAATAATGACCATAGGCAGGCGTCAACCCGAACCGGCACCAGGCAACGGCTCAGGCGTCAGCATCGGCGGCAACAACACCGCGCCCATCCAAAACGTCACTGGCGACCACATCTCCCACATCCGCCAGTCCGCATCCACCCAGAGCACCACCGACATCGAAACCGTCCGCAGCCTGCTCGCCAGCTTCCGCTCAGATGTAGAACGACACGCTGCGACCCTGCCCCACGCCGAAGCGCTCCGCGCGATGGCCGACACCGTGGATTCCTCGCTTGCCACCCCTTCAGTGCAGCAGCCCACCGTACTGCGTCAGATCGCGCAGACCCTCCCCGCGCTGGTCGTCGGAACCGTAGTCCAGCAAGGTGGCGAGGCGCTTGCTCAGGCCGTCGGCGCCCTGTTGAGCTGAGATGGATTCATCCCGATCGGCGGGTGTAGACCAGCAGGCGACGTAGTATGTTCGAATGTCAGGCTGGCACCGGGAGAGTGGTTGTCTGTGCTGCCCGAATTCAGACGCGGCAGAAGCGGCTCCTTCGGCACGATCCGTTATTCGGATTGCGACATGTACCGCCTCACGGCGTGCTGTAACACGGTGCGGAATGACCGATTTTGCGGGGCCGTTTCCGTCACCGTGATCGGCTTCCGGCTCCTCGGCCACTGGCAGTAGATGATTGTACGCAGGCCCGAGGAACCAGGAGCGTGTGCCGAGGTGCCCCCTGAACGAGGCGTCGTCGAACGGCGTGTCGGCGGATCAGCTGCGAGGTCGGTGCCGCACGCACGAAATGCTGCGCGGATGTCAGTGGTGGTGGTGACACTAGATCCATGACCTTTGACCGTGCCGATTCGATGCCGCCGCTGTTGGTCCCATCTGGATCGGCGATCCACCCGATGGTGCTGGACCGGCCGATGCTGTTGCCTGTCCTCGATGCCAATGCGCTGCTGGTTGAGGCTTGCTCGGTGGCCAAGCGAGGTGGCCAGCAGAACAGAATTTCCGCGTTGGCCGTCACTTGCCGTGCGGCCCCTTATGTTGCCGCGCACGTGCTTGGCGAGGTCGACGAACACCTTCCTCGCATGGCCGATTTCTTTCAGGTGCCGGAAACTCGAGCACGCCAGGTTCTCGCCCAGCAGATCCTGCCCTCCATACGCGTGGTTGACCTGGAGATCCGCGACCACCTCTCCGCGCAGACCCGGCACATCCTGCACGTCGATCCGGAAATGCCGCTGAAGTACCGTGGTGACCCGGACGACGCACCCACGATGGCGCTCGCAGAATTCCTGGCTCCCTGCGTCATCATCACCCAGGACAGCGTCTTCTCCCGCTTCGGGTTCGCCATCATCGAATGGATCCCCGTCACCCAAAACCTGTTGCGCCTCGCCGGCCTGGAGGCCACCGCCGCGAACGCACTGTTCGTCATCGACCTGGCACTACGGGCGTCCGGCGCAGGCGCGCACCGCTTGGCCGTCCTTGCCACCCGTTACCCCGTGCCTGCCTTGGCCGCGGCGGCTGGGCTGCTCTGGTGGTGCTACCGCAACGGCTCTCTGGGCCGCGACACCTGGCAGCGGCGCGTGTCCAGGGCAGGGGACGCTGGTAAGGATCTGTTGGAACTGGTCAGCGCCGCGAAGGCCGAGCACCAGACCCTCACCGACTCGCTTCTGGTGGTGGAGTCCCCAGCCTTCCCCACTACCGAGCAGTTGGCTGCCCGGCACCTCGCTCGCTGCGGTCGACCTCTGACTCCAGGCGAATTGCGCGACGCGCTTGCCGTACGAGGCCACGCAGTTTCAGCCGCGCAGTTGAAGCGGGACATGGTCGTCCACCGCGCCTTCGTTCGTGCCCCCGGCGATCTGTGGACCCTGGGCCGCCCGGCGCAAGGACAAGCGAGATGACTACGGAGCAATGCGTCAGGCGCCGACCCTGTCCTGCTGGCCCCGCTCGACGCATTCGTGTTGGTGCCCCCGTGGGTCTCGCCTGTCCCTGAGCCGTGTCCCGCTTCGGCTCAACTGGCTCAGTAACCTCGTCGTGGCGCCCGGAAGTTGGTGAGCAGACGAGCAGCGAGTTCCTCGGCGATGTCGTCTCGGTTTGCAGCCAGGTCTGTCATGGTGACGGTTTCGTCTGGATGCACCCGTAGATGGTCGCCCTTCATCCAGGGTTGGACACTGTTACGTGGCATACGGCTGACCTTGTCTTCGCTCACCATTGTGGCGGGATCGATGCCGATCCCCAGAGCGATGTCCCCTGGGTTGGGTACAGGAAACTGGGCAAGTAGAGTCAGCATGCCGGAGATTTGCAGGGGCAGCTCGTCCGGGTCCAGGACCCCGCCCATGCTGTCGTGCGGGAGTGGCTGCCAGGCAGAGCGTTGTCCCGTGCGCCAGACCGTGAGTCCGGAGGAGGACTGATGGGTTCCCGATGCGATTGCCATGGCGTGCTGACCGTCAGCAGTCGATGTGATGTGTTCGGCAAGGCTGAAGAACTTGTTTTCTCGACCGATTCGGATGAGTTGCTCGTGGAGCTGCGCCAGCTTCCGGACTTCGATTCGGTTGGTCGACGGAACCGGAACGAGGTGAAGTTCCAGAGCAGATGGGCCGCCTCTGAAGGATGAACCGGCTTGTCGGCGCCAGTTCACTTCGACTGCCTCGGCCAACGGTTTCCACTTCAGATCCCGCTCTTGAGTGTCGGTGTGCTCTCGGTTGGTCCAGGGAATGTCGGCGGTCGCGCCGACGGGCAGACGCCCCGAGGAGCTAACTGTGGTGGGAGGAGTCAGTGCTGTGATTACCGCGATGGCTGCCGCGGCAGCGTGGGCAGCCGCCGCGGGCTGGCTTCCGTTGGCGTCAGCTGCGTGTTTGTTGCCGTCTGCCTTGTCACTGATACCGCGGATCGTGAGGACCGGTAGCTGTCCAGCAAGGTGGGCGGCTCGTGCGAAGCCGGCGCTCTCCATCTCGATTGCCACAGCGTCGTTGTAATTCTGACGGAGTTGCAGCGACAAGGGGCTATCCCGAGCGTTCAGTACGACGTCGCCGGCAGCGACGGGCTTGAAGTGGACACGGGGCGTTGGTTGAGGACGTCGGCCCCGGATGTGCACGATCCAGTCGTCGGAGCGTAGGGCCTGGCGTGCAGCCTGTTCAAGCCAGTGGGAGGATTCCCAGACACTTGGGCGGGCATAGAACCCGCTCGTATCTACTTTTCCGCCCTGATAGGCGTAAATCTTGGTCGCGGCCACGACATCACCGATGTTGATGTCATCCTTAAGGCTTCCTGCGACGCCAACGAATAGCAACGCGGCTGGCTTCAGCCAGGAGCTGATTCGCTCGGTGAGAACACCAGCGCCGGTGTTGCCCTCCCCGAGTTCAGCGAGTGCGACCCGCCAGGGAGTTCCTGGCAGAGAGCCTTCGTCGACCCGGGTTCCCGTCTCATGTACATGAGTTTCCAGATTGGTCAGGTGGGCGAGTACCGCCTGATACTCCAGTGGGAGTGCTGTCAGAACGACTAGGCGGTGGCTGGGGTGGATCACAGGGGCGGTTCCTTGTCGTACCGGTGGAGGTAGAGCTTGGCTATCGGCTCATGGCTGCGCACTTATGTCTCCTGCCGAGCCTATCGCCGTGCACCGACACTCCGGTCCAAGCGGCTAGCTGGCAGGTTCTCCGTCCATCTGGGAGGTAGACAGCCCTTCCAACCCCCTTGGGTAGTCCGGCAAGATTGGCGATCGGCGCCCTTCACTCTGAGCAACCGGGGGAACAGACATGACAGCGATCGGGGATGTCACCGTAGGCAGGCTGCTCCTGGCTGAGTACGACAGGGTGAAGGAGGAACAGAAGACGCGCATAGGATTCCGAGACAATCTGCTCTACGTCACTCTCGCTGCGATGGTGACAGTGCTGATTGGCACGGCTCAGACGCGCCATGTAGTACTGCTGCTGGTACTTCCCGCCACCACCGCTGTACTCGGATGGACGTACCTGGCGAACGATCAGAAGATCAGTGCAATTGGCCACTACGTCCGCACCGACCTCGGACCCCGGCTGAGTGCACTCGCAGGGGAGCAAGAGAGCCTCTTCGGGTGGGAGGCAGCGCACCGACGTGATGCACGTCGAACACAACGCAAGATCATCCAGTGTGCAGTGGACCTCGCCACCTTTGCCGGCGTCCCCGTAGGTGCCCTTGCTGCCTACTGGGCCTACGGTACGGGGACGCTCGTGCCTATGGCCGTTTCGATCTTGGAGAGCGTGGCAGTCTGCGTCTTGGCTGTGCAGATAATCCTCTATGCCGAGACTCGAGCGTAGACCCCGATACTCCAGGTCTCGGGGCACGCCTGGGTTGCAGTTGCTGCGCTACCCAGCTCGTTGCCTTTGCCGTCTTGGCCGTGGGCGCCGACCGGCCTCGGCAGGAAGTCACATCACGCTCAAGCCACCCCCAGTTCGGTGAGCGCGGCGCTGCTGCGGGTGCAGCCGGTCACGTCGGGTCTTGGTGCACGCAACCGTCCTAGCCTTTCGCCAGCGTGGGGCGTAGCAATGGAGGCGGGCGGCGAGTCGGCAGCGGCGGGGCGGCCTCCCGTGCGGGCGCGCGGGTTTCGTGCAGGCGCTGCCAGACCTGCTGGTCGTCGGCAATGACGGCGTCGAGCCCGAACAGGTCCCGGCGGGGGCATGCTGCTCGACCGGCCCGTCGCCAGTGATCGCATGGAAGCCCATGTACCTAGAGATTGTCTCCAGGCGCCGGACAGCCGCGGTGCGCAGCACAGACAGCTGGCGGTGGGTAAGGAAATGCCTTCGCGCCAGTACGGTAATTGCTGCGCCGAGCACCATCGCGATGGCGGTAATTGGGCGCGTGACGCGTCCGAGGTCCGCATCCCACCAGCACCGTGACCGTTGCGGACAGCGCCACAGTGGCCATCTGCAGCGCAAACGCCTTGCGCCTGTCCGACGCTGCGCCGGCGCCCGAACAAGTCGAGCTGCCGGTCGACCTCCCCGCGCGGATACCGCCACCAGGCTGCCTCGGTGGGCAGGTACACGGGCAAGTACCCAGGTGGCATCAGCCGTCCGCCACGGTACGAGAGTCCGTAACAGTGGTGTCCAGAATAACTGGACATAGTGTTACGGTGGTTGGGTGACGCCGACTGCCGACCAACTCAAGGCCCTGCTGGGCGACACGGAGTTCCGCGCGCTGCAGGCGCTGGCGGGCTCGAGCACGCCGGTGAGCGGGCGGGCTCTGGCGCGTGCGCTGAACGTCTCGCCCACGACGGCGCTGTCCACGCTGCAGATGCTGCGCAAGGCCGGGTTTGTCGTCTCCAGCCTCGATGGCCGCTCCCGGCTGTGGAGTATCGAGATGAGCAACCCAATGATGCACAACTGGCTCCACGAGGCGGATGCGGCCTCCATGCGTGATGAGCGTGAGCACCGGGTGCGGCCCCGCATGACAACGGTGATCTTCACCGCGCTGCAGCTCGAGTACGAGGCGGTGGCCGCGCACCTGCCCGACCGGCGGCCCGGGCGTGTGCGCACGACCCGTTTCGAGGTGGCGGCCTTCGCAGGTGAGCGCGTGGACTGGACTGTGCACATCGCTGAGTTGGGCATGGGCAACAACCGGACCGCGATCGAGACCGCCGTGGCGATCGCGGAACTCCGTCCCGACCTGATCCTGTTCGTCGGAGTCGCCGCCTCGGTCAAGCCTGATGACCTGGTCCTCGGCGACGTCGTCGTTGCCGAGAGGGTCTATGACCTGCACGCCGGCAAGGACGCGTGGGACGAAGCCGAAGGGCCCGTCCACCTGACGCGGGCGCTGTCCTTCCCGGCCGCCGACGGGGTGATGAGCCTGGCCAAGACAGTACGCCGCGGCAACTGGCAGGCCGAGTTGCCCGTAGGTCAGGCACTCAACTCTCGCGGGACCGTTCCCCGTGTCGAGATCAAGCCCATTGCCGCGGGCTCGGTCGTCCACGCCGACCGTCGCTCAGCGTTGATGGACAAGGTACGTCGGGTTTTCAATGACGTGGCCGCGCTGGACATGGAGTCGCTCGGCCTGTATGAGGCCGCGAGCAAGGACCTGCAGCCTGCGTTGACCATTCGTGGGATCTCCGACTGCGTTCAGGACAAGACGCCCGACGCCGACCGTCAGTGGCAGCCGAAAGCCGCCCGACACGCTGCCGCCTTTGCGTTCGCGGTGTTGCGGTCCGCCGAGCCGGAAGACCTGCCCAGGCCGGGCACCGTGACCGCCCCGGCCGACGACGCACCAGCGACCACCGGCACGTCACTTGTCCAGCTGCTGTTGCGCCTTGCACCTCCAGTGGCACTCGCCTACGAGTGGGCCGTGCCGCAGGCCGGTCCACGGGCGACCGCGGTCCTTAAAGAGCTGGCCGAACTGGGCAGCCAGCCCGCCACCTGGCTGAGCCGTTTCAAGCACCGGCCGCCGAAGGACTTCCGCAGTCCCGGCAGCGGTCCGCTTTGGGTGATGGTCGCCGAATTCGCTGCCGCACATGAGCACCCGGCCGCGCCCTGGGTTTTCGAACAGGCGGCGCAACACTGCCACGACGACGCGGTGCTGGCGGCCTACCTGTACTGCGAGGGCGCAGTGGCAGCTGCCCGAGGCAGCGATGAGGACACCAGCGAGCGGATGCTGACCGCCGCCGAAGCGGTCGCTCCTGCCGGTCACCGGCTGTGGACGCTGTACAGGGCGGGCCTCGGCCCTGACGTTGTCGCGGTAGTCCCGGCGCTGCTGGCCGTGGCAGAGCCACTCGAACTGCCTTTGCCCAGACCGGTTCTGGCCGGCCTTGGCGTCCAGTCGGAACCGACCGGGCCAGACAAGGCACTTCTGGCGTTCGTGGAGGAGTTCGCCGACTGCCATCCGGCGTTTTTCGAATCCACGAGACTGACGGTCACCCTCGCCGCGGCCGTTGTGCTGCGGGCGACCCCGGGGCAGATTGGAGCCGCCCAGATCCTCTTGGACCACGTCGCCGCCCAATTCCCGGCTTATCGCAATAGTCCTGCCAGTGCGTCGGCGATCGCGGCACTCACCGGCCCTCGGACGTCACACGTAGAGCTCGAGCTGGCCAGGACGTTGTGTGCCAAGGCAGCTGACTCCGCCGACGGCGTCTCGGGCCTGGACCGGGATGCCGCGCTGAGCCGTGCCGAGGATCTGGCATTGCTTGCACGCGATCGCCGCCAAGACTGGGGCGGGCCCACCGCTGACGCGCTCGTGCTCGCCGCCCAGGCACGGGCGATGAGAGGCGATCCCCACGGAGCCCTGGCCATGCTTCTGCCGCCACCTGCAGGAACCGCGGAGGCCATCGAGGCCGCGTCGACGGCGGTGATCTCCACTGCAGCGGGACTGGCGGCGCAAGTAGGGAAAACCGACCTGGCCCTTGAGTTGGCGAGCAAGATCGATGATTCCGTGGATCGAAGGCTGGCGACCGCGTTGGCGCTCGTCCCACGCGAAGACATCCACCCAGAAGCCGCCGCCGAATTCCGTGCAGCTTTGGCCGAGATGTCCTCCCACGGCGACAGTGGCCAAGAGCTTCGCGCTCTGCTCGGCTTGTCGATGGTTGCGACCTTGAAAGAGGACGAACTGTCCCGCCTCCAGGATCTCGATCCGGAGAGCGCCGACATGGTCCACGCCAAAACGCTCCTGTCCGTCGGCAAGATCACCCAAGCGCAGATCCTTGCCCGCCGCTACCCCGACTCCGACGCAGCACTGCAGATCCGTGTCGAGGCGCTGCTGCACCAGGGCAAGACCACGGAAGCCGTCAGCGCCCTGGAACGCTTCTCCGCGCAGCACGGCCACGACGAGCGCCACCTCCTCCAAGCCGCGTTCCTGGCACTGCGCAGCGGATCCACCCACGACGCGGAACGTCTGGCGCGCGCCGTGGCCTCCAGCACCGACCCCTCACGCTGGCGCACCGCCCGGGAAATCCTCATCGCGGCCGCGTCACGCCGAGAGGACTGGCACGCAGTCTTGGAGCAGACTCGCCGACTCATCGACGCCGCCGACGTTGCCGAAGCAGACCCGAACCGGGAAGAGAGCCTGACGAAGTACCGGTGGGAGCAGGTGCACGCCCTGCATCAACTTCGCAGGATGGACGACGCCTACGCGATCATCCGAGCCGAACCGCGGCTAGAACCGGTCGACCACAGCCACGCACGACTGGTGGCCTCTTTGCTGCGCTCGATCGCGCCGACGGTCACCCCGACGGGTCCGGCCGATCCCGGCGCGATCACGCAGACGGAGATCCTGACCGCTGTTACGGAGGTCGCTCAGGCGTTCCCCAACGACGAGGAACTGGTTGCCACCGCCGTGATGACTGGCTTCGTAATGCCCTCCGGGCAGGACACCGACTACCTCCTGCTGTCCAAGGCACGCCAACTGCAGCAGCAGTTCTTCGAGCACTTCCCTCACAGCAATCTGATCCGGCAGGTCCCCTTCGAGGAATCGGATCCGGTCGACGGCCTGCGAGAGTTCCTGCGTGCCCGCCTGGCACCGTTCTCCGACGCCGTGCACCAGATGCAGCAGGCCGCCTCCCGAGGTCAGGTCCCGATCAGCGCCTGCGCCGGCGCCCTCGGCCGCGGGTATGCGGACATGCTGATCCGCAACAGCATCGGTGCCTACGTGATCCGCTATCCGGACGACAGCATCTACGCCCAGGAGACCGCTGCGGCGCGCGATGCGCTGAACACCGCGGTCGTCGCGGACACCTCCACGCTCTTCCTGGCCTCCCACGTGCTGCCATCCACAACGCAACTGTCGTCCTACTTCGAACAACTCCTGGTCGCAGGTCCCCAACGCGACGACATTCTCCAGGCCAAAACCGCGCTCGGCATGCGCAACTCCGGTTGGCTCGGCTGGGATGCCCGCACGCAGCAGCCGGTATTCACCGAGTACCCCCAGGACGTCATCCAGTCCTGGAGCGATCAGGCCCATGCACTGGCCGACCTGGTCGAGTCCTGCGACATCATGCCCGACGCTCCGGCCGACCACGATGATCCCAGACACAAAGTATGGAGCGCCCCTATCCGACTCGCGCGGGAGCTCGGGGTCAGCCTGCTCGCCGACGACGCGGCCCTGCGCGCCCTGGCCCGCAGCCAGGGAGTGGCCGCGTTCGGTAGCCTGCACGTGCTGGAAGCGCTCGTCGAGGACGGGATGCTGCCCGCCGACGCCGTTGAGGAGTCCTACCAGCGTTTGATGAAACTCCCCGTCGCCGAACTGCCCGTGGCCGACCGCCTTATCCAGATCGCACGCAACGAGCAATGGAACCCCCATGGGTACGCCGCGTTCCTCCTCACCCGCCCTTCGACCTGGCAACCCCTGGCCGGCGGATGGCTCAGCTACACCTCTTTGATCAGAACACTTTCCGACAAGGACCCCGAGGCAGCCGCGAAATGGTGTCTGACCGCATTGCGGGGCCTGTGCCTTGTCGCCACGCCACCCACGGTCCCCGCGGTCGCCGGCATGATCGTCGCCTGGACCATCTTCGAACTGGCGGATGGAACGGTTCTCCCGCTGCTCCTGGACGAAGCACAGGAGACAGTCCGGGGCTATGCTCCGGACGCCGACCTCCTGCAGGAAGTCGTCCGACAACTGGTAATGACCGTACGGCGCATCGCCCCCCCGCAGACGGTGGGCACCATCGTCGTTCCCCTGCTCGCCAGCCTGGAGGGCGAAGCGCACACGAAAGCCCTCAAGATCTTCTTCACTATGCCGTGACCTCCAGCGACGGGCTGTGCCGTGCCTGTGGTGACCACCCGCGCCTTGCTGACTGGGCGGGGGAATATCCACAGCGGAGCCGGCTTCGGCAAGACTCTGGCCGTCAACTAAGGTCCCGTCCGGTTTGCGTGACATGCCCTGGTCCGGCGCACTCGGTCAGCTGGTCGTACGTCGCCATCGCATGATCCTCTTCCGTCGGCTGCGGTCCTGTCCGTATCGGTCAAGGGCCCGGCAGCCTGGCTCCAACGAGACCTGAATCGCACCGGGGACAAGCATCCGTTGCTTGGCGCGGGATTCCCGGATGGGACCTCAAGCGGCTGGCGGATGCCAAGGACGCCGTGAACGCTAGCTGCAACGAGTGGGCCACTCGAGACCGGTGGGGTCCTGACCACCCCGGATTGACACGGCGGCCCCACTCTTTGCCGCACAGGTCACGCGGCCCCGATCCACCGACTCCGTTGGCTGTGCTTTCGCGTTGCCACGGCGCGGTCCGCAACACCTCCGAGGTGGCCAGTTCCTGTTGCAGCGCGAAGTTCTCGCGCTGCTCGCTGTCGGGCTCGAGGAGGACCTCGCTGCGGATCCCTGGGCGTCTCGGAGACACCTCCGCAGAGCCTCTCAGGTCTTGCGCCGGGCTGCGGCCTTCCGGCCGGCCATCGGTTCACGGCGGCACGCCGCGGCCGGACGTTGGTCAGTGCAGCCAGACGGCGCCTGGGACGCCTCCAGAGCGTCTGCGTCGTCCCTGCTCACGCGGGGGTGCCTCAATGGACGAGTTCTTCGAAATTGACGGGGAGACGTCGCCGCCCGCGGGGTACTTCGTTGATCTGCAAACCGGGCTGCCCCCCAACTCGTTGTCCCCGTCGGCGTGGGGGTACCTCCCAGAACGAGGCGGACATGCTGGTTGCTGGTCAGGTGATTCGAGCAGACCGACCGCCAGGGCGCTGGCGGTGCGTGAGCCCGCGGTGGGGCTGACAGTCATGTCTGGGACACTTCGTCCGGTTTGTCCTGGAAGTCGCCCAGAACTTTGCCTGGACGGGCCCAGCCGGGGTTTGTTCTGTGGCTGCCACGTCGTCGGACTCAAGTGTCATATACGGCGTCGTGGCGCCTCGTTTTATGGGGAGGCCGACTCGCTGCACCTGGCGAGAGTTGACCCCGTTACCCATCTTCGTCAATCGGTAGGGTCTTTGTCAGCCGATTTGCCCGCTGCCGTGAGAGCCTCGTCGATGGTGTCGGTAACCTCGCTCAGGCGCCGGAAGACCCGGACCGGCCGCTTCAGGCGCTTGATGCCCTGTTTCAGGGCGTTGCCCATAGCGCGCTCGCAGACCACGAAGTCCGCGTAGCCGGCGCCGCAGGACAGGTAAATCATGTCCGTAAGATCGTTGGTGTTCCAGGTGGTGCCCTTGTTGAGGTGACGCTCGTGGAGCATCTCGCGTAGCAGCCCGAGCGCGGGCGCCACGATCAGGTCCTCGATGGCCTGCTTTGTTACCCAGTCGGAGAAGCTCTCTGGTGCCAGTTGCGCGGCATGGGCTTCGACCGCGATGTCCATCCGGATGTCGTTCAGGAAGAGGACGTCGATGCTCTTGCGTTTTTGCTGTGTGTCGCGGGTTTCGCCGTCCAGCCAGTCGCTGAACTTCTGGTTAGCCTCGACCCACCCGGCCACCGATCCGGGTGATACGCGCTCGGTGTCGAGCATGGTGTCGATCAGTGCGGTGGCTGAGGTCAGCGACGCGGTTTGGAAGGCCATGACTGGAGGCAGGTGCGCGGACGGCTGGGAGGAGGTCCAGCCGCGGGCGGCTCCGTGGATGACATCCGGGGCGAGTGTGAACACCGCCTCCACCGGTACCTCGGTGCCTGCTGCCGTATGGCGGGCGAGAGCGGCGCGCAGTTCGTCGCGGCGTACCTGTAGAGGGTCGCGCATCTGCCAGCCGCGACTGAGTTGAAGGATCGTCAGGCCGAGCTGGTAGCGCCTGGCGGCGTCGGACCACTTGGTGGTTTCGGCGTAATGGCCGGCCGACGCGGGTAGAATGATCTTCCGCTCCTTTACCCACTGGGCAAGGCGCCGTGCCGCCGCTTGCTCCACTGGTGTGGTGTGGCCGATGCCTGTGAGGGCGTTGGCGACGTCCCGCCACTTGTTCTGGTCCAGGTAAACAGCTAGGCGCCCGGCACGCTGGTCCGCACCGGCACGGGTGGGAAGTTCGAAGAGCACGTCGTCGCCGGTGGTCGTTGTCGCGAGGAGGGCGTCGCCAGCCAGTGGATAGGCGAATCGAGACACCACGCTGGTGTCCTCGAATGGACTGGGTGTCAGCGGGAAGCGCGCTTCCTTGCCGTCGGAACGTGAGAGAACCACCGACGTCGATGCTCGGTCGATGGTGACCAGAACAATGGACGGCTCGGGTTGCGGATTCACCCAAGCATTATGCACCGGCGACCTGACAGGTGGAGAGGGTCTGCGACGGCGTCGCGGTGATCGGGTCTGGGGCCGCTGGCACCTGCTGCCGTGGCGGTTCGGGGTGGACCGCATCTACACCTGGCAGGTTTGCATGGAGAGAGTAAAGCTCCCGCCTCATCCCCAGTAGCACTACGCCCACTCCACGCCCAGATGCGCGAGGGCGGTGCGTTGTTCGGGGGTGAGCTTGTCTCGGCGGCTCTTGGTGTTGCTGTACCACACGCCCAGCCTCACGGTCACCGGTGTGAGGTCTCAACTTTTCAGCGGGTTCGACGGCAGTAGTTAGGGTTCTGACCTAGCTATCTGGCGATTGAGTGAGACGGACGTCTGCTCGCTTA
>NZ_JBEYWO010000063.1:0-19672 GCF_040644455.1 Streptomyces sp. NPDC046977 | reverse complement strand
CGCATCGGTAGAAGTCCGCGCGCCGGCTCCCGCGGCCGTCCGCCTCGGCAGGCGCCCGTACCGCGGGTGGGGGCACCGCCCCTGCGGTGTCCCCAAGGGCAGCGCTCTGACGGGAAGTTCCATCGCGCGAACTCGCCCCCAATCCGGCGATCATGCGGGTTCTGCATGCAAGGCCCTGCGTCACGTCAGCCAGCGCAGGCCGTGAGTCTCGTCCTGCACGGAACGTACGTTCCCGGCCGGATGACGATCACGATCGGCCGGCATGCCTGTGCCCTTTCCCTCTTCTTCTCATTGACCCCGTTCTCCTGACAGGGTCCGCGCGCCCGATCGCGTATCCGCGGTGACATCGACCACCCAGCGCGTTGCCCGATGTCTCCTTCGATCGGGCGGGGTCTCCACTCCGCACCTGTAAGTTGACCCATATCACCCAACCCACCCCTGCCGAGCGGGCGTTGAACGGGCTCACGCTTGCCAAGTTTTTGAAAATGATTATCGTATTGCCTGCGTGGTCCGCGAGGGACCACATGGAGAGGAGTCTTCTGTGCGCCATCCCGTTCGCCTGCTCATAGCGGCAGGCGTCATGGCCGGAACCCTGATCGCCGCGGCACCGGTACAGGCAGCCGACCAGGTGGTACTCAGCAAGGGCCACGTCGATGTGATCGGCGTGGCCTACGAGGGCGGCGAGCTCGAACTCGCCGTGCACGACGAGAGCTCGGGCGAGGAAGTGGAGTACGCCCCCGAGAACGTTCAGCTCCACGCACTTCCCGCCGCCAAGACGACCGTTCCCACCGACCCCGCCTACGCCTTCCTGGGCAAGGCCGGAAGCCGGGTCTGGGTACTGCCCGAGACCCAGAACCCGGATCTGCTCTGGGCCGGCTTCGGCGCCGAGGAACTCGAGTCCGGCGTGCTCAAGAACGACACCGTCGACGTCAAGTTCCTGTCCCTGCAGGGCCCGGGCAAGCTCGCGGTCTACACCGACGACGTGTTCGGCTCCCCGGAGACGGTCCTGGTCAACAGCGGCGACGGCCTGCCCGACACCGTCACGCTGCACGCCGGCGACCACTCCCACGCCAACTGGGCCTTCACCAAGGCCGGAACCTACAAGGTCCGCGTCAAGCTCTGCGGCCACCTCGCCGCGAACGGCCAGTCGGTGCACTCCCGCACCGCGACCTACACCTTCAAGGTCCTGAGCTAAAAGGAGCAGCAACCATGCGTACCCCCCTCAGGCTGCTGGGGCCCCTGGCCGCCGCGGCCGCGCTCCTGGGCCTCGTCGCCTCCCCGGCCCAGGCCGCCACGGTGCTGACAAGCGGGCACGTCGATGTCGTGGACGTCGACTACGCCAATGGCGCGTTGACGGTGAACGTCCTGGACGGCACCGGCTCCACGGATGTGGAGCGTGCCCCCAGTGACGTCACGTTCCGGGTCCCGGTGGCCGCCAAGCACACCAACGTGCCGACCACCCCGGCGTGGTCGTTCCTGGGCACCGGCGGCACGGCCTGGATCCTCCCGCAGAGCCAGACGTCCGGCCTGCTGTGGGCCGGCTGGAACGCCACCGAGGTCCCGGCCGGGATCTTCCAGAACAACCGCGTGTCGTTCCAGCTCACCAACGTCACGGGCCCGGCCGGATTCAGTATCTACACCGCTTCCGGCGGAACGCCCACCGTCCTGTTCGACAGCGGCAACGGCCTGCCCGACACGCTCAACGTCAATGCCGGCGCCCACACGCACGCGAACTGGGGCTTCGACGCGCCGGGCACCTACACGGTGACCTTCAACGTCAGCGGAGTCCTCACCTCCACCGGGGCCACGGTCTCCTCCGGACCGAAGCAGTTCACCTTCCAGGTCCTCAACAGCTGACACCCGCACACCGTGGCGGGCCGGAGCACCCCGATACGGCGCTCCGGCCCGCCGCCATGCTAGCGAGCGTCACCAAACTCGCCAGTCCGAAGCTGTCCTGCTGCACAGCAATGGGGGCGTCGCGGCGACCAGGCCCCAACGCAATCGCCCGAAGCGCCCGACCCAACCCAGCCCCGAGTCCGCACACCAGCTACGGCGTAACTGCCCTTCTCATCCAGTCAGCCTTCTCATCCTTCGATGAGGCCGCAGTCGCCTCTTCGAGGCATTTCACTGCACGTTTCAGTTCCGGAGCTCCTTCATGTCCCGTATCCCCATCCCTAGACCCGTTCCGTCCATCGTCGCGATAGCAGGCGTTCTGGCGGTCGGCATCGCGCCGGCCACGGCCGCCGTATCCGCGGACCACGCTGGTCGCGGGCCCGCCGCCGACGCCGCACAACGCTCACCCGGCAATGGCGGCACGCACACCGTCACCCTCATCACCGGCGACAAGGTCACCATCGGCACCGCGCCCGACGGCACCGTCATCCGGTCCTTCGAGGGCGTGGACGGGACCACCACCGGATTCCACCGCGCCGTCGTCGACGGCGCCACGTATGTCTACCCCGACGCGGCCCTGCCCTTCGTCAGCGCCGGGAAGCTCGACGAGCAGCTGTTCAACGTGACGAAGCTGATCGCCGACGGCTACGACGACGCGCACACCGCCCGCCTGCCCCTCATCGTCGGCTACACCGACGCCGCCGCCCGGTCCCGGACCCAGCTGAAGATGGCCGGTGCGAACGTCGTCCGGCAACTGGACAGCGTCCAAGGCGCGGCCGTCACCCAGGACCGCAAGAAATCCGCGGCGTTCTGGTCCGCGCTCATCGGCGGTTCCGGGGCCGCGGCCCGTTCAGCGAAGCCAGCCTTCGCGGGCGGGATCGCCAAGATCTGGCTCGACGGCAAGGTGCAGGCCGACCTGGCCGACTCGACCACCCAGATCGGCGCACAGAAGGTCTGGGAGGAGGGCAACACCGGCAAGGGCGTCGAGGTCACGGTCCTCGACAGCGGCATCGACGCCGAACACCCCGACCTCGCAGGCCAGATCGACGCCACCGCCAGCTTCGTCCCCTACGAGGAGGACGTCGCCGACTACAACGGTCACGGCACCCACGTCGCCTCGACCATCGCAGGTACCGGCAGCGCCTCCGAGGGCAAGGAGCGGGGCGTGGCCCACGGCGCCCGGCTGAACATCGGCAAGGTCCTCGACACCGAGGGCAGGGGCCAGGAGTCCTGGATCATCGCGGGCATGGAGTGGGCCGCCCGGGACCAGCACGCCAAGGTCATCAGTATGAGCCTGGGCGGCGGCGGTGACGCGAGCGACCCGATGAGCCAGACGGTCGACCGGCTCAGCCGTGAGACCGGCGCGCTGTTCGTCATCGCGGCGGGCAACAGCGGCCCGAACTCCATCGGCAGCCCCGGCGCAGCGGACTCCGCGCTGACCGTCGGCGCCGTGGACTCCGCGGACCACCTCGCCGACTTCTCCAGCACCGGCCCGCGTTCCGGCGACGGCGGTCTGAAGCCGGAGATCACCGCCCCCGGCGTCGACATCCTGGCGGCCCGCTCCCACTACAACCGGGGCTCGGGCTACTACACCACCATG
Source organism: Streptomyces sp. NPDC046977 (assembly GCF_040644455.1). NCBI lineage: Bacteria > Bacillati > Actinomycetota > Actinomycetes > Kitasatosporales > Streptomycetaceae > Streptomyces > Streptomyces sp. NPDC046977. The sequence continues at coordinate 16,179 of NZ_JBEYWO010000063.1, read as the reverse complement.
AGCGGCACCTCGATGGCGACGCCGCACGTCGCGGGCGCGGCCGCGCTGCTGGCCGCCGAGCACCCCGACTGGACGGGCTCCCAGCTGAAAGAGGCGCTGGTCAGCACCGCCAAGGCCACCCCGACGTACACGCCATACCAGGCGGGTGCGGGCCGTCTCGACGCAGCAGCCGCGGTGCACGCCTCGGTCTTCGCGACCGTCAGCGCCTACTCCGGCTTCCACACCTGGCCTGCCGAGCCGGGCGAGACCGATGTCCAGAAGGTGACGTACACCAACGTCGGCGACGCGCCGGTCACCCTCGACCTCGCGGTCGAAGGCACCGTTCCGGCACAGCTGTTCACCCTCTCCAACAGCCACGTCACTGTCCTCGCGCACGGCACCGCCTCCGTCGACGTGACCGCGGCCGTGGACCGGCTGACGGCCGACGAGCCGGTGAGCGCAATGGTCACCGGTACGGACAGCTCCGGGAAGGCCAGGGCGCGCACCCTGATCGGCGCCACGCTGGAAGGGCAGCGGCAGAACCTGAAGGTCGTCGCGAAGGACCGCTCGGGCAAGCCGCTGGCGGGCCGGGTCACGCTCTCCGCCGAGGGCATGTTCACCGTCATGGACCTCGACGAGTCCGGCACCGGCTCGGCGCGGCTGCCCGTCGGCACCTACAGCGGCTGGCTCACCTCCGACGTCCAGGGGGCGGACGGCCCGCACTCCCTGGGCATGGCGCTGCTGGCCTTCAACGACGTACGGCTGAACCAGGACCGCACGGTCACCCTCGATGGCCGCAAGACCCGTCAGGTCCTGGCCCGGGTGCCGCAGCGGACCACGGCCGTCGCACCGCGCCTGGACGTCCACCGCTCGTTCGGCGACAGCCTGGTCGAGTCCTCGATGCTGCCCAACGAGACGTACGACAGCATCTGGGCGCTGCCGACCGGCAAGAAGGTCACCGACGGCGAATTCGAGTTCGGTGCCCGCTTCCGCCTGGAGCAGCCGGCGCTGACCCTCTCCACGAAGTCGAAGACCTACGCCGACCCGCTGGTCAAGCGCGGGGCCAAGCCCCTGCCGGCCGGCACCCGCACACTCACCGCGGTCTACGCCGGTGACGGCACGACCGCCGAACTGGCCCGCCACAAGCCGAGCGGCAAGGCCGTGGTGGTGCAGGGTGGCGACCCGGCCGCGATCAAGACGCAGGCCGAGGCCGCGGCGGCCGCGGGCGCCCAGGTGCTCCTGGTGGTCAACGACGGCGCCGGCAGGCTGCAGCCCTGGGACGAGAGCCCCTGGAGCTCGCAGAGCCCGGCACCCCTAACGGTGGCCACCCTCAACGCCGACCAGGGCGCCGACCTCATCGGAGCGCTCAGGCACGGCCCGCTCAAGCTGAAAGTTACCTCCAACCCCACCACCGACTACCTCTACGACGTGGTGCACCACTGGACCGGCGCCGTCCCGGCAGACCCGACCTGGCGAGCCACACAGCGCGACCTGGGCAAGGTAGCCGTCTCCTTCCGCAACCACCGCCAGGGCAAGGCGCTGGAGTTCCGCCCCGACATCTGGCGGGGCTGGGTCGTCGGCAACCAGCTCACGGCACCCGCGCAGGGCGACCGCACCGACTGGGTCACCGCCGGCGCGACCTGGCAGGACGACGCCTTCATCCAAGGCGAGGCCGGGCAGCACTCGATCGACGTCCTGCGCTACCCGGCCGGGAAGACCGGCAAGGTCTCCTGGTTCGGCCCGATCCAGCGCCCCCGGATGGGCCCGATCGGCTACCAGCCGGTCCGCTACCTCGACGGGGTCTACATCCCGGCCCCCGGCTGGGGCGACTCCGGCTCCGGCCACGTCGGCGAGGCCTACGCCAACTTCAACGTGAAGAACTGGATGGCGCTCTACCAGGGCGACCAGCAGCTCGACTGGGGCAACGCCGAGTACCTGCCCGTCACGGGCCTCGCCCCCGAGCGGCTGCCCTACCGGCTGGTCGTCGACAACGACCGCGCGGAATGGAAGGCCCCGTACTCCACACACACGCTGACGGAGTGGAACTTCACCTCCGCGGCCACCGGCTCCGAGGCGGCGGTGCCCCTGCCTCTGATCCAGCTCGACTACGGCGTGGACACCGACAAGGCCGGCCGCGCTGACCGGCACGCCAAGCTGACCGTGACCGCCTCGCACCTGCCCGGCACCACCGCCGCCATCGGGAAACCCTCACTCGAAGTCTCCTACGACGACGGCAAAACCTGGCACCGGACCGGCCTCGACCGCCGCGGTGACGGCTGGCGGACCAGCCTGCGCGCCCCGAAGTCCGCAGGCTTCGCCACACTCCGCGTCACCGCCCGGGACAACACGGGCAACACCATCTCCCAAACGATCACCCGGGCCTTCGGCCTGCGCTGATCCCACCGCACTACACCATGCAGGGCGGGGCCGCGACCAGCGGCCCCGCCCCGCGTGGTTGAAGCCCGGGCGGCGTGGCGGTGCCAAGCGCCGCCTGTCGCGCTTGATGCCTGGCCCAGGGCCCCGCGAGATCCAAGCGCCGAGTGGCTCACGTGCACAGCGGGCCTTCCACGAGCCCTCACCCCGTCGGAGTCCACCACCCTGTCAGTTTGCCTCGTAGACGTGCGGCATTTTTATGTGCCGGGCGCCTTCGCCCCTGAGAGATTGAGGGAGAGCTTGTGTCGTGATCACCTGGGTGCCCGTTGCCTGAGCGGCTTCTCCCAAGTCCTGCAGAACGGATTGGATGACGCCCGCGTCGATGCCTTGCTGGTAGGGATTGTCGAGCATCAGGAGTCCGGGGAAGGCGCACTCTTCGTCCAGGTCGTTTGCCAGGAAGAGAGCGGCGTAGCTGTAGGCGAGGAAGAACAGCACGCGTAGTTCTGCGCCGAGGATCTGGTTCCAGGGGCGGGTACCAACGTAGAAGGTGAGGTCGTTGTCGCTGATAGTGATGTTTCCATTGCCCCAGCCGCTTCCTCGGTATTTCTGCAGGAAGAGGTTCATGCGCTCTGCGAAGAGGGCGCACCGGTCGGCGGGTGACAGGCCGATGGCCTGGTGCGTGGACTGGGCATCGGTGATGTTCTCCAACGCCTGCTCGGCGGATGCGACGGTCTGGCCAGCCTCAACGCGCCGCTGCAGGATCTCTTCGATGGCCGGGAAGGCTGCCATCTTCTGTTCCAACTGCGCGATGCTGCCGGCAAGGTCCTCCAGCGCGGTCATGAAGGGGGCCAGGAGGGCGGCGCGTGCGTTGTTGATGTGCGCCGCCAGTTCGGCTTGCTGCTGCTCAAGGTGAGTGCGGCGTTCGTATGCGGCTCGTAGATCGTCGGCGGTACGGGTGATGACGTCTTGCAGGTCGGCCAGTTCTGACTCCAGCGAGCGGATCTCGACCTGGGCACGGCGTCGGCGCTGGTCATCGTCGACGGGCTGGTCGCACAGGTAGCAGGCGTCGTCGTGGTGGGGCCGGTGCGGGTCGACACTCTGTTCGCAAGCAGGGCAGAGCCGGACAGGCAGGGAGTCGAAGAGATCGACCGAGGCGATGAGGCGCTGGATGCGGCCGGTTTCCGGGGTGACCGTCTGCGCTGACTGATTCCCAATGGAGTTTGTCAAGGGCGTCGGTGACGCTTGGTGATCACGTCACATGGCTGTGAGTCCGCGTTGGGGTGGCTCGGTGGTGAAGGTCCGTTGGTCTCGGATGAGGGCCCAGAGCACGTCCAGGCGGCGTCGGGCGAGTGCAAGGATCGCCTGTTTGTAGGTTTTGCCCTCGCTCCTCTTGCGTTCGTAGAACGTTCTGGAGGTGGGGCAGCAGCGGGCGGCGACCTGGGCGGAGAGGTAGAACACGCGCAGGGGGCGGCGGTGGTAGCGGTGCGGGCGGCGCATGTTGCCGCTGAGGCGTCCCGAGTCTTTGGGCACGGGTGCCAGTCCGGCGACGCCGGCGAGTCGGCCGGGGCTGCCGAAGGCGTCCATGTCGCCGCCGGTGCAGGCGATGAACTCGGCGCCGAGAAGGGTGCCGATGCCGGGCATGCTGGTGATGACCTCGGCGTGCTGACGCTGACGGAACCGGGTCTCGATCGCCGCGTCGGTGCGGGCGATCTCCTCGTCCAGGGCCATCACTGCCCGTGCGAGGGTGCGCACCATGGCGGCCGCCGTCCTCTCGCCGGGGACTGCGGTGTGCTGAGCCTGTGCCGCCTCGACGGCGACGGCCGCCACTGCTGGCGCGCTGCGGACCTTGCGGTTCGCAAGCCAACTCGCCAGCCGTGACTGGCCGATGCGGCGCAGGGCGGACGGGGTCTGGTAACCCGCCAGTAGGACAAGTGCGGCTTTGGAGGTGCTGTAGTCGAAGGCACGTTCCAGGGCCGGGAAGTACTCCAGGATCTGGGCGCGGAGCCTGTTGATCGCTCTGGTGCGGTCGGCGGTGAGGTCGTAGCGGCGGGCGGTGAGGATCCGCAGGTCTATCGCGATTTCGTCCCACTCCGGCAAGGGCTGCAGGTCACGCCGCATCCGGGCCTGGTCCGCGATGACGTAGGCGTCCTTGGCGTCGGTCTTCCCGTCCCTGCGGTAGGAGCCGGAGGCGTGGTGGACCGTCCTTCCCGGGATGTAGTGGAGTCGCTGCCCGTGTCCGGTCAGCAGGGCAATGAGCAAGGCCGCCCCGCCGGCGTTCAGGTCGATCGCCCAGGTCACCGGATGGCCGTCGGCCAGGTCCAGCACGTCGCTCATGAGTTCCAGCAGCTCGTGCTCGTCGTTCGGCACCCGCCGCGACAGGACCTTCACCCCGTCCGCATCGATCACTGTGCAGTGGTGTTCAGCCTTTCCCGCGTCCGTTCCCGCCCACAACTCGGGCACCGGCGTCTCCCGTCGTCGCTTCGTGTACTGGTCCCTGCGGACGGCCACGCCGACGTGTCCCTACGAAGCGACTGTTCGCGCATCCCAATGAGTGGCCGTGTCGTCGCGGGGTTCCGGGCGGCCAATCACTGAAAGCCACACAAGCGGTATGAGCCTTGTGAGCCACGCCCGAAACCCCTGGGCCTCCCGATCCTACGAATGACCGGAACCGAACCCGCCAACAAGGTAGGGAGCTTTGCCGGGTGGTGAGCTCTTTGCGGGGCGAGCGTCTGGTCGGCGTGGCGAGGGTGCCGCCGGCGCCGAGGTAAGCCAGGTCGGCCAGAGCGCGGTCAGGTCGTGGGTGCGGCCGGGCAGGGCGCGGGAGATCCACACGATCTCGCCTTGCGGGTCGGTGATGACCCTGCAGGTTCACACCGTGCCGGCGGTGTTTGCCGGAGTAGTCGGCGCAACTGTCGCCGACCTCCGGGTCGAGTTCGCCGACATCGACTACATCGACATCGAGCTGTAGGCGGGACCGGTTACCCCCAAGGTTTCCGGCCCCGCCTGCGCCTTGGTCCCCTCTTCCCCAAGGGGGCGCGACAGGCCTGTTCGCAACAGGAAAGGCTGGAATGGCCGCCGTGCTGCAAGGCGGTATGACGATCCCCGGGCATAAGCGGCCGCGTCTGGGAGGCGTGACATCTGCTTGCCGAGGCGCTGGCACATTTACGACCGCACTTGGCCGGGACTCTGCCGGCAGTCGACACAAAGCGGGTTCTCTGGGGCTGGAGATGTGGTGCGAGAGAGTTTGGGCAGCTCAGCGCCGGTGTCCCTGACCGTAGCCGGGCGCCTTGGGCCGTGGCGATTGCTGCCGGCTACATCTGAAGGGTGTTCCCCGCCGCGAGGAAGACCGTGCAGGCCCTGGCGATCGCCAAGGCCTGCACCGGCACTTCCACCGTCGAGCCGTCGTCGAACATCCCTGGCGCGGACTGCGCAGTTGCTGCTCGAACCTGCATTGGGAAGGCTGTGCTGTTTCAGGCAGTATCAGAGTGTGAACAGTGCGAAGAAGGACGTTGTGGGTGCGGTCGGGCCCCGTCTGCGGGAGCTGCGTCGTCGGCGGGGGATCACGCTGGCTGAGCTCGGCCGGCGGACCGGAATCAGCGAGAGCACCCTGTCTCGTCTGGAGAGCGGTAGTCGCAAGCCGACTGTGGAGCTGCTGCTGCCACTGGCCAAGGTGTACGCGGTGCCCCTGGACTATCTCGTGGGCGCGCCCCGTACGGGAGACCCGCGCATTTATCTGCGTCCGGTGACCCGGGACGGCATGACGTTGGTGCCCCTGAGCGATCCCGGTGGCGTCCAGGCTTACAAGCTGCTCATTTCACCTACGTCTCAGAGCGAGCCGGAGCTGCAGACCCACGACGGTTTTGAGTGGATCTATGTGCTCTCCGGGCGGCTCAGGCTGCTGCTGGGGGAGCAGAGCCTGAGCCTGAAGGCGGGCGAGGCCGCGGAGTTCGACACGCACGTGCCGCACTGGATCGGCGCCGACGGCGACCAGGCCGTCGAACTCCTCATCCTGCTCGGACGCCAGGGAGAACGGGCCCACCTGCGGGTCCGCGCCACCTGATCCTTGCGGCGAGGGCGCGATGCTCAGCCCCTGAGGGAGTCCAGCCCGTGCACGCGGTCGCCCTGCACCCTCCGTGACACCTCGGCCTCCATCTCTGCCCTGAACACGCCGCCCCCCTTGGCCGCGCGGGCGGCGGCTTCTGCGTCGGCCTTCAGCAGGTCCATGTGGATGGCGGCGGCTGCGGTGGTTCCGGCTGCTGCCGCGGCGGGAACTCCGGCCAGTACATCGCTGACGTTGCCCGCGGCCCACACGCCCGGCACGCCGGTGAACCCGGACGCATCCACCCGGACCTGCTCTCCCAGGCCCATGGGGTGTTCCTGCATCGTCACGCCCAGGTCCCGCAGGAAGCCGGCGCGGGCCAGGAACCGGGGTGCGACCACCAGTTCCTGGACCGCCACAACCTTTCCTGATGCCAGCCGCACCCCCGCCAGATGGTCCTGGCCGTCAATCTCCAGCCCGGTGATCTCACCGTCGACCACGCCGACACCGAGAGCGGCCAACTGCTCCCACTGCTCGTCGGCCAGCTCCGTTCCGGTGTGCAGAAACAGCGTGACGTCCTTGGACATCTGGCGGAACAGCAGTGCCTGATGGAAGTTGCCGAGGACCCCGATGGCCTTGTCCCGGACTTCCCAGCCGTGGCAGTACACGCAGTGCAGCACGTCCTGCCCCCACCGTTCGGCCAGCCCCGGCACGTCCGGTAGCGCATCGACCAGACCAGTGGTCACCAGCACTCTGCGGGCGCGTACGCGCTGCCCGCCCTCGGTGTCGACCCAGAAACCTGAACCGTCCTGGGAGATCCCCGCGACCTGCCCCGAAACGACGCGACCGCCGTACGAGGCGACTTCCTCGCGCCCGAGCCGCAGCAGCTCCAGGGGAGAGATGCCCTCGCGGCCGAGCAGGCCATGGGCCCCGGCAGCCGGGGCGTTGCGGGGCTCGCCCTTGTCTATGACCAGGACCGACCGGCGCACCCGGGCCAGATTCAAAGCCCCGGACAGGCCGGCGGTCCCGCCTCCGACCACCACGATGTCCCAGGGCTGTCCACCATCTCGTATCAACTCGAAGTCGTTCATGCCCTCAGCGTGCGGCGGTGCCACGGATGCGACAAAGGTTCTTGCTGTCCTGGCAAGAATCGCCGGTATCCCGGCGACGGTGATGACCGCCGATCGGCCGGGTCTATCGGGTCGCACCGACGATCTTGCCAGTCCAGCAAGAGAAGTCGCCGCCTGCAGACACGTATGTGCAGGCTTCATTCAGACCGGCCCGGCGCACGACCGAAGGCCGGTGTCTCCGGGACTCGGTTGTCTTCCCGTATTCGCCGGGAACCCGTCCGGCTTGAGCGGGCATGTCGGTAGTCGAAATACTTGAGGAAGCGGCAGATGGAAAATCGCCACGTTGTGATCATTCCGATCGAGATCGACGAGGAGAAAGAAGCCTCATATCTCGCCGCATGGCAGGATGCCGCGGAGGTGATGGCGGCGCAGCCCGGTTTCCTCCGGACCTACATGTTCCGCACCATCGTCCCTGGGAGCAAATTCTCCCTTGTCAACGTGGCGGAATGGGAGTCCACCCGCCACTGGGAAGAGGCGATGAACGTCTGCCCGATGCTCGGACAGCAGATAGCCGTCGCCCACGCCTCGAACTACGAGGCAATCCGAACCGTCCTGCCCACGCAGGAGCCCAGGCCCGACGAGGGCCACACACCCACCGGCCTGTCTCCTGCCGAGGCCCACCGCCGCGCCGAGGACGGGGAACTCACACTGATCGACGTCCGTGAAGAGGACGAGTGGACAGCGCACCGCCCAGCCGGCGCCCTCCACGCCGCGCTCAGCACATTGCCGACATCGCTGCCGGACCTGCCTGACGGCCCGCTGGCCTTCGTCTGCCGCACGGGCAACCGCAGCGCGCAAGGCGGCGCACAGGCGATCCGCGCAGGCCGATCCTCCGTCTACAGCGTGACGGGCGGCCTTGAGGCGTGGGAAGCAGCAGGACTGCCGGTCGTCCTTCCCGAAAGCGAGAACGCGGCAAACAACGGTGATCGCCCAGCAGCGGCACGTAAGAGCTGACCACAGCAGCACCAACAGGTAGCCGCTGCAGATCTCCGCCGGCGTGAGATCGGCGACACGCCGTCCGCTCGCAGTCTTCAGAAATTCGCCATCACCAAACGGTTTCGGCGTGGTGCGATTTTCCAGAGCTGCAGCGGCGGCTTCGCGAGACGGAATTATCCGGGTGCGCCATCCCGGAGAGGAGCCAACCATGTTCTTTGTTGAAACGCTGGAATTCGAGGGGCTGGGCAACCGCAGCTATCTCGCCGGGGGCCAAAGAGCGGCGGTCGCGATCGACCCGCCGCGCGACGTCGACCAGGTGATCGCCCTCGCCGCGCAGCGAGGAGTGCGCATCGCCTACGTGGCGGAGACGCACGTGCACAACGACTACGTCACCGGCGGGCTGGAACTGGCCCGCCTCACCGGAGCCCGCTACCTCGTCCCGGCCGACGCCCACGTCTCCTTCACCCGCACCCCTGTCGCAGACGGAGACACGTCCGAGGTGGACGAGGCCCTGGTGCTGCGTGCGATAGCCACCCCGGGCCACACCCCGCACCACACCTCCTACGTCCTGGAAAAGGAGGGACGAGCGGTGGCCGCCTTCACCGGCGGCTCGCTGCTGATCGGCTCCGTGGGACGCCCCGACCTGGTGGACCCGCGACTGACCGAGCAACTCGCCCGCGCGCAGCACGCCTCCGTCCACCGACTGGCGGCAACGCTCGACGACGAGGTGCCGGTCCTGCCCACCCACGGGTTCGGCAGCTTCTGCTCCTCCTCCCAGACCGAGGGCGACGCGAGCACGATCGGCCAGGAACGCGCCGGCAACGACGCCTTCACCCTGGACGTCGACGACTTCGTCAAGCAGGTCCTGGCCGGGCTGGAGAACGTGCCCGCCTACTACACACACATGGGCCCGGCCAACACCGCTGGCCCCGCGCCCGTCGACCTGACCCCGCCCGAGCCCGCCGACGCCGCACAGATCGCCGAGCGGCTGGCGGCGGGAGAGTGGGTGGTGGATCTACGCAACCGAATCGCCTTCGCCGACGGCCATGTGGCCGGATCCTTCAACTTCGAGGGCACCGGCAAGCTGGCCACCTACCTGGCCTGGCTGATCCCCTGGGGCAAGCCGGTCACCCTCCTTGGCGACACGCCGGCGCAGATCGCCGACGCGCAGCGCGAGCTAACCCGGGTCGGCATCGACCGCCCGGCCGCCGCCGCAACCGGGGATCCAGCCACCTGGGTCCGCCACGGAGAACGGCTCGCCGCCTTCCCCCGCGCCAGCTTCGCCGACCTCGCCGACGCACACGAGCACGGCGAAGACCTGGTGGTGCTGGATGTGCGCCGGGACTCCGAACGTGCAAACGGCTTCATCGAGGGCTCGACGCACATTCCCCTCCACGAGCTGCACGGCCGAGCCAGCGAGGTGCCGGACGGCACGGTGTGGGTGCACTGCGCCGGCGGGATGCGGGCGGCGATCGCCGCTTCCCTCCTGGAGGCGACCGGACGAGAGGTCGTCGCCGTCGACGACGGCTTCGACGCCACCGCCGACACGGGCCTGAGCATCACCCGGCCCTGACATCCCCTCTTCCACCCGCACGAAGGCATGTGATGTTCCTCCCCTGCCACACGCCCGGCCACCTCCCCGGCCTCGAACAGGTCCACCCCCTCGACACTGGGGCCGCCCTGCGGGCGCTTCGCCGCAGCCGACGCAGCGGGCGAATAGCGTGACTGCCCTGATCTTGGCCTTGGCCGCCGGAGCCGTCGTGGGGCTGGTCCTCGGCGCTCTGGGCGGCGGTGGCAGCGTCCTGGCGGTACCCGCGCTGATCTACCTGCTCGGCTTCACCCCCGCCGCGGCCACCACCGCCGCTCTGATCATCGTCACCGCCACATCCCTGACCGCCCTGTACGCGCACGCCCGCAGCAGGCGGGTGCGGTGGAAGGCTGGAGCGGCGTTCGCGGCCGCCGGGATCCTCCCGGCGGCCACCGCCGGAGCCGCCGCCGCCCACCTGCCCCAAAGCGCCCTCACCCTCGCCTCCGCCGCCATAGCCGCCCTCTCCGCCATCAAAATGCTCCGACCCGCCGGCACCGACCGCCCCAGCGACGGCTGTGTACGGCCGGGCAAGGCAGCCGGGGCCGGTGCCGCACTGGGCACGCTGACCGGACTGCTCGGTGTGGGCGGCGGCTTCCTCGCCGTCCCCGCCCTGGTCACCGTCCTGGCCTTCGAGATGGACGCCGCGGTCGGCACCAGCCTGCTGGTCATCACGGCCAACTCACTGGCCTCCCTGGCCACTCGCGCCAGCACCGCCGCCTCGCTCGACTGGGCGGTGATCGGCCCGTTTATCGCAGCCGCGATCCTGGGCGCCTGGGACGGCAAGCGCATAGCCGCGAAGGTCTCCACGCCCCGCCTGCAGCGCATCTTCGCCGTGGTCCTGCTGGCCGTGGCCGCCTTCATGCTCGCCGACGCCCTGATATGACGGCAACTCAAGCTCGGCGACTCTTTCTCAGGCGAGCCCGCATCCACCCGGTGTTCCCGGTCGCCGCCCCTCGGGGCAGGCAGGCACCGTCACCCGGTACGTTTCGCCTGCCCATCCGCCCCGTACACGCCCCGACAGGGTCTGTCCATCTCGAACGGCCCTGTCTCATATTCGGTTTGCGCCGTGAGGCGCTGTTGGTTCGTGTGGAGGTGGAAGACCCGTGTCGGTGTGAGGTCTCAGGACTTCCTTGACGGTTTGTCGTCAGGAGATCCTTGACGGTCCTGCTGGGTCCCCATGCCTTTGACGTAGAGCCTGGTGATCGGCTCGCGGTTCTTGCGCGGCCGGACGGCGAGTTCGTCCTCGCCGTGCAGGATCCGGTAGTGGGTGTCCTCGATGACGACGGTGACGATCTTTCCCGCGTGCCGCGGTCCGAGCTTGATGAACTGGCCGTTGATCATGAAGCGGCCGCTCGTATGCACCTTGCGCTGGGCCCGGATGGCACCGGCCGGCAGGGGCGGAGGCGGCAGAGGGGACGTCGCCGTCCGTGCACCGTCGATCTGCCCCAGACGATCGGCCGGAACCGGGCAAGGCCACGTCCCCATCAGAGCGTCGTCCGCGATGGCGTGCATGAGGTGCCCGTCAAGGCGGAGAGTGATCGTGCGGCCGGCGAGGGCGAATCCGACCTGGTAACGGCCGCCGGCCAGGCAGACGATCCCGTCACGATGGACCTGGCGGTCGACCTCGACCGGTTCACCGGCGGCGAGGATGGCCGTGCCGCTGCGGGCCCTGGGCAGGGCGGCGGGTGCGGGCTCGGGACCGGCCGGACGGGCGCCGTAGCGCATGGTCAGGTAGGCGAGATCCTCCGGTCGCAGCCGGGACGGGACCGTGGTGACGAGGTGCCCGTCGAGGAGTAAGTGGACGCTGCGGTGGTTCGCCCAGACCGTCAGCGTCCTGCCGGCCAGTGCCTGGTGGATGCCCACCCGCTGCCTGCCGGTCACCAGGGTGATCTCGCCGCTGGGCGGCACCCGCACTGTGAACTCGACTGCGGTGCCCTGCGGCGGCAGGGCGGGCGATTCGACGACCTCGATGGACAACTCCGGCTCCGCCGCTGTCTGTTCAGGATGATCATCACCGCGGAGGCGGACGGCGGTGTGGGGCCGGAAGAGGCTGATCGGGGTGGCCATGTTCAGGGCCTGGTGCGGGCGCTGGTGGTTGTAGGCGTGTACCCAGCCTACGATCGCTTCCTGGGCCGCGGCCAGCGACTCGAACGGCACGACGTGATCAAGGAACTCCTCGCGCAGGGTGCGGTGAAAGCGTTCGGACTTGCCCGTAGTGGTGGGTGACCGCGGCTTGGTCAGCCGCTGGGTGATGCCGTCCAGTACCCCGGGCACCTGTTCACGGAGGGTGTGGCGGCAGCCTCGCGTGGGGCACACCAGACGCCGCACCCGTACACGGACCACCACCCGTCGTCCGTCGACCGGAACGTCGGCCACCGTCCGCCAGTGATAGCCGTGGACCCGTCCCGACGAGGCCCCGCACACCTGGCAGGCCGCAGTGTCCAGCGGCGTCCGGGCCCGCACCACGATCCGCTCACCCTCGTCGGCCACATCCTCCATGACCAGCGGAGACAAACCCGAAAACACCATCCGCACAAGCTCGTTGACACCCATCACATAAAGGTCAACGACCCTCGCGACTCTCCGTCACCGCTGAGTAGGCCCGGAGCGCGGTGCCGGGATTGCTCCCGGTCCGTTTCTCCGGACCTCTCGCCGAACCCGCCGTGCGCCTCTCAACGCAACGGGCTCTCCACGGTCTCTGCCGTCAGACGGGGTTCGCAGGCTGCCATGGGGTGAGGATCGTGCTGGCCCGGTATCGGTAACGGCTGACCGTGACCGATGCGATCTGGAACAGTTCGATCCCGTCCGCCGCGATCGGTAGCCACCGCCCGGCGGGGGTGGTGAACCGGCGGCGGACGTCGCCCCAACTCCACCGGTGACGCGCCCGTAGCATGCGGACGAGTCGCCACCACGCGAAAGAGTCAAGCTTCGTGAAGACATGCTTGGCGACCGCGTGCTTGAAGTAATTGGCCCAACCGCGCATGATCTGGGTGAGTCTGATCAGCACGGCGGCAAGATCCTGCTGCGATGTCCTGCCCGTCAGGGCACGGATCTTCGCCTTCAGCGACCGGATGGGCCGGTCCGCGATGAAGGTGTAGACGTGCCACTTGTTCGTACCTCCCTTGCGTTTCCGCTGGATGCGGAAGCCCAGGAAGTCGAAACCGTCACTCATGTGCACGATCCGGGTCTTCACATGCGACAGGCGCAATCCCAGAGGTTCGAGCACGTCAGCGACTTCTTCACGCAGTGCCGCGGTGTCGGCCTCGGTGCCGTGCACCAGGACGACGAAGTCGTCCGCGTAGCGGACGACCCGCCACGTCGGTTGCTTCTTGCGGCGCCGGTAGGCGCGTTTGCCTTCGGTGGCCATCGTCCCGCCCGGCTCCCAAGGCCCGTGCAGGTGCTCGTCGAGCACCGACAGGGCGATGTTCGCCAACAACGGGGACAGGATGCCGCCTTGCGGAGTGCCGGTCAGTGTCTCCTTGTCCTCGCCGAGTTCCGTGAGGACTCCGGCCTTGAGGAAGGCTTTGACCAGCAACAGGACACGCTTGTCCTTCACCCGGTGACGCACTCGGTCCATCAGGGCCGCGTGGTCAATCGAGTCGAAGCACGCCTCGATGTCCGCATCCAGCACCCAGCGGTAACCGTGGGTGCCGAAATAGTGGATCTCGGCGATCGCGTCCTGGGCCCGCCGTCGGGGCCGGAATCCGTAGGAGACCGGCTTGAAGTCGGCCTCGAAGATCGGTTCCAGCACCAGCTTCAGCGCTGCCTGAACGACCCGGTCCGCGATCGTCGGAATCCCGAGCTTGCGGACCTTCCCCGAGCCTCCCGGTTTGGGGATGCTGCGTTCCCGCACCGGCAGAGGACGGAACGAACCGTCCTTGAGGGCGGTCCGCAGGTCGTTCAGGAACCCGGGAACACCGATCGACTCCTCGACATCGACGGCGGTCAGGCCGTCGATGCCGGGCGTCCGGGCTCCCTGGTTGCCCGCGACCCGGTCGAACGCCACCAGCAGCGTTGCCGGGTCGTGCACGAAGTTGAACAGGTCATCGAACCGGCGGCCGGAGTCGGCCACCGTCCAACGGTGAAGCTTGGTCTGCATCTCCAGTACCCGGGCCCGAGGACCCAGAGCTCCGCCATTCGGCGGGGCGTCTTCCGGCATTGCAGCGTCCTTCCCTTCTTGATACCGCTGCCGCCCTTCCCCATGCGGCCGGCTCTCCCGGCCTCGGAGTACTACGGCGGCTCCGCCCCGTCCCCAACCGATCAGCGGTCGATGCGCTCAGCCCCGACAGCCTGCTGGTCGCAGGCGACAGGGCGAGGTTCGGGACGGTTCCCGTGTTCACTGTGGTTCGCTCGATGAAGGAGGAGTCCGGCTGTGTCCCTGCGGCATCGCCACGAGTACGCCGCAGGCTTTCCTCGTGGCCTCCCAAAGCGGCTTCCGTAAACACCCCGGGAGTTCTCAAGACCACCCGAAAGGATGGCCTGGATACGCACCGCTTCCGGCCCTGATCCGCCATGTTCGAGCCGGTGTCTCATTGAGAGACGTAAAACGCCGGTTCCTCACGTACTCCTCTCCATCACGCTTGCCGGACCCGCCCCATCTGGCAGTACTGGCACGTCCCGGCTTTGTCAGGGCCGCTCTCGCCCTCCCCGGCATCACCCGGATCAGGCTGCCCTCAGCTTCAACCCAGCTGCTGCGACAGCGGGTTGGTGCAGGTCTTCCACCTCCACTCGAACCAACAGCGCCTCACGGCGCAAACCGAATGTGAGACAGGGCCGTTCTTTTTACAGTCCCCGCCTCTGTGTCCCTGGGCCCGGGGCGCGAGAAGCAGTGGCAGGGAACGAACGGCCACGGCTCCGATGACCGCGGTGGCTGCGCCCAGTACGGCCCAGCCCAACGGGGTCCTCCAGGGTGCCGTGGTCAGTGAGAGCAATCGGATGCCGTAGGTTGCGCTGGCTGCGGTGGTGAAGGTCAGGGCCCAGAAGCCAAGCGCGAACGGCAGCCGCAGGTATGTGCGGATCAGGAACAGTTGCGGAAGCAGCATGGTGGTCATGGCGCCGAGCAGGAACTCGTGTACGGTGTCCGACCGGCCCCCGGCGATCGCCCACCAGGCGTTGCCCGCAACTGCTGGCGGCGCAGAGAAGATCGCTAGGGTTGGCAGCAGCGGCTGGGGTATTGCCGGTCCGGTGGTGAACCTGCCCAGCGACAGCGCCCCGATCAGGAACCAGAACACGATGCCCGTGGCAAACAGCGCCTTGGCGACACCTGGATGACCGATGGTCGCCAGGGACTGCGCGGAGATGAACGACGCGGCTACGGTGGGCAGTAGGTGTCCGCCGTGCAGGGTGGCAGAGTCTCGGGGCACGGTCAGCAACCTGGCGATGAACCATCCGCCGAAGCCGACGCTCAGTGCGAGCATGACCCATACCAGGCCGTTCCCCAGCGTCGGCCACCATGTCGATAGGCGCGCGGACATCAAGGAGCCGGTGGCGGGGACGAGCGCCGCGAACGGGCCGAGCACAGGGTGTCGCAGATCTTCCGCCACGGCGCGCGGGCTCAGCCCGGCCACGACGTATCGCACCAGCATCAGGGCCCAGGCGGCCGCTGCTGCCGACCAGATGACCTTGCCTACCGTATTCGGCGCTCCCAGTTCGATGCCGGCCGTCCAGGTGCCCGCCAGGCCGGACAAGCCGAAGGGGACCCCGAAGGTGTTGAGGGGAAGCCTCGCCGGAGGGCGGAAAGGAACATCGGTGGAATCGGCCACCTGGGTATTGGTTGCGGGCATCGGTACTCCAGTCGTGATTGGCCGGCTCTGCGAGGACAGACGAGGCAGGCCAGGTGGCCGCCGTCCCGGTTGGGAGCGATGTTGATACTCCACCCGACACCCGCCATGAGTCGAAGGACTGCTGTGTATCGTCTCCATAGATCCTGCGCATGAACGGAAGGTGCGGACCCGGACCCATCCGCTCCCCACCGGGCTTCAGCGGGCAGGGGAGGTTTCACTCGCGGTGACCGGAGACGGCACCCATAACGTCGTGCGACTAAGGGTTGTCCCGCTATTCGCTCGCGGACGGCGGCGGACGGGCGGCTGACTGGCCATGCCGGGGCGCCACGTATCCGCTTGGGCCCGCCCGCG
>NZ_JBEYWO010000062.1:0-21130 GCF_040644455.1 Streptomyces sp. NPDC046977 | reverse complement strand
GGCGCGCCCCCGGCCCCCCCCCCCCCCGCCCGGGGGGGGGGGGGGGCGGCCGCCCCCCCCCCCCCCCGCCACCGGGTGATCCACCCCCGACCCACCCCGGACACCGCACCCTCCTGACGCCGAAAGTGGATGAACGACCATGGGCGATCTGCTCCTGCTCCGCCACGGCGAGACCGCGTGGACCCTGACCCGGCAGCACACCAGCCACACCGACCTCCCGCTCACGCCCCACGGCGAGGAGGAGGCCGCCCGCGTCGCCCCCCTGCTCGCCGCCCACGACGTCGGCCTCGTGCTGACCAGCCCGCTGCGCCGCGCCGTGCGCACGGCGGAACTGGCCGGGGCGACCGCCGCCGAGGTCGATCCCGATCTGCGCGAATGGGACTACGGCGGCTACGAGGGCATCACCACCGCGGAGATCCAGCGCACCCGCCCGGCATGGAACCTGTGGTCCGACGGAGTGGCCCCCGGCCCCGCCGCCCACCCGGGGGAGAGCCCCGGCGACGTGGGCCGCCGCGCCGACCGCGTGCTCGCCCGCGTCGAGTCGATGCTGCGCGACCCCGCCGCCGGCGATGTGCTCCTCGTCGCCCACGGCCACATCCTGCGCGTCCTCACCGCCCGCCGCCTCGGCCTGCCGGCGTCCGCGGGATCACTGTTCGCCCTGGACACCGGCACCGTCAGCCGGCTCGGCGTCGAGCACGGCCGCCCCGTCATCAAGGCCTGGAACAGCACGGGCACCCCGGCGGCGGCGTAGGCCCCGTCGGTCCGCGGGCACCAAGGTCCCGCCGAACGTGGTGTTCCGGGCCCAATGCCCGCTCCCGCCACGGCTCCTAGCCTCGGGAGTGCGGCACACGGCACATCCGGTGCCCCGGGAGCCGTGCCGGGAGAGGACCTGCCATGGCCCGCACACCCCTGCTGGAGGGACTGCACGTCGTCGACCTCGCGAGCTTCATCGCCGGTCCCGCGGCGGCCACGGTGCTCGGGGACTTCGGCGCCGACGTCGTCAAGGTCGAACCACCGCACGTGGGCGACAGCTACCGCGCGCTCAGCCGCTTCCCGCCGAACCCCCGTGCCGAAGGGGTCAACTACCCCTGGCAGCTGGACAACCGCAACAAGCGCAGCATCGCCCTCGACCTGAAGTCCCCACAAGCCCGGCCCGTGGTCGAGCGGTTGGCGGCGTGGGCGGACGTGCTGGTGACCAACTTCCCGCCGCGCACCCGGGCCGGACTGCGTCTGGACTACGACGACCTGGCCCCCCTCAACCCCCGGCTGATCTACGCCGACGTCACCGGCTTCGGCGAGGAGGGACCGGACGCGCACCTGCCCGGCTTCGACGCGACCGCCTTCTGGGCGCGCACCGGCCTGATGGACGTGACGCGCGTTCGCGGGGCGCCGCCGGTGATCAACGCGTTCGGCTCGGGCGACCACCCGACGGCGATCACCTTGTTCGCCGGCATCATGACCGCGCTGTACCGGCGGGAGAGGACCGGCGAGGGCGCCCGCGTCACGGCGTCCCTGATCGCCGAGGGCGCCTGGTCGGCGGGCATGTGGCTGCAGGCGGTCCTGGTCGGCGCCAAGGGCCCCCGCCCGGCCGACCGCACCGACCCGCCGAACGCGCTCGCCAATGTGTACCGCACGGCCGACGACCGCTGGCTGCTGCTGGCCTTCGCCAACGAGGACAAGCAGGTCCCGCTCTTCCTCCGGGCCATCGGCCGTCCCGAGGCGGCCCGCAACCCCGATTACGCCGACACACCGAGCCGCCGCCTCCACGCCGCGGAGATCGCCGCCGTGCTGGACAGGACCTTCGCGACCCGTCCCCTGGCGGAGTGGCGCGAGCTGCTCGACGCCGCGGGCCTCACGTACGGGGTCGTGCAGACTCTCGAGGAGTGCGCCCGCGACCCCCAGTTGCTCGCCAACCGGGTCCTCGTCCCGATCGAGGACGGCGCCGGCGGACAGCATCTGACGGTCGACAGCCCGGTGCGGCTGGACCAGGAACCGAAGGTGCCTCCCCGTCCGGCCCCCGACCTGGGCGAGCACACCGATTCCGTACTGCGTGACCTCGGCTACGACGACGCCGGGATCGCGGGCCTCCGCGAGGCGGCGGCGGTCGACTGAAACGGCGGCGGACGGCGCGGCCCGCGCCGCATCCATCCCTCCCAGGCAAGGCCCCACCATGCGCATCCAGGACGTGACCCAGCAGCTCACCACCCCCTTGGACGCCCCGGCCTACCCGCCGGGCCCCTACCGCTTCACCGACCGGGAGTACCTCGACATTACCTACCGCACCGACCCCGAGGCCCTGGAACGGCTCGTTCCCGAACCCCTGCGGGTCGCCGAACCGACGGTGCGGTTCGAGTTCATGAGAATGCCCGACACCACCGGCCTGGGCGACTACGCCGAGTCCGGCCAGGTACTCTCCGTGGAGTACGAGGGCGAACGGGGCGAGTACGTCCTCGCGATGTACGTCGACAGCCTCCCGGCCATCGCCAGCGGCCGCGAGCTCAGCGCCTACCCGAAGAAGCTCGGCGCCCCGCGGCTGACCGTCGACTCCGACACCCTGGTCGGCACCCTCGACTACGGCTCGCTGCGGGTGGCGACGGCCACCATGGGCTACAAGCACGCCCCGCTCGCCGCGGACCGGGCACGGGACGAGGTCTGCCGCCCCACCTTCATGCTGAAGATCCTCCGCGGCTACACCGGAAAGCCGCGCATCTGCGAACTGGTCAGGTTCCAGGTCACGGACATCACCGTCAAGGGCTCCTGGACCGGCCCCGCCCGGCTGCAGCTCTTCCAGCACGCCCTGGCGACGGTGGCGGACCTGCCGGTGCTCGAAGTCCTCTCCGCCGGCCACATCCTGACCGACCTCACCCTGCCGCCCGCCGAGGTCGTCCACGACTACCTCGCCTGACTCCCCCCGAGGACCACCGCGCCCAGGTGCTCCACGGCGAGCAGTGCGACGTCCAGATCGGTGCGCCGTTCCTGGACCGTGTGCCCCATGGCCTCCTCGGCCTTGCGGATCCGGTACTGCACGGTGTTCTTGTGCAGGATCTGGCGCGCGGCGGTGGCGGTGTGACTGCAACCGGTGGCCAGGAAGACGCGCAGCGTCTCCCGCAGGCGCGAGGCGTGCTCGTCGTCGGCGGCGAGCGGCCCCAGCACCCCTCTGACCCAGGCGCCCAGGGCGTCGACGTCCCCGCACATCAGGGCGATCGGCGCGACCCGGTCGTATGCCGTGAACCGGCAGGCGGACCGTGCGGTCGTGGCCAGTTCCTGCGCGCGCAGGGCCTGCCGGTGGGTGCGGCGGAAGCCCTCGACGCCCTGCTCCACACCTCCGGCGCAGACCCGCACGGCGGGATCGGCGTCCTCCACCAGGTCCGACAGCCGCTCCCAGGGGACCTGGCGGCGCGGGCCCAGCGGCAACCAGGCCCAGGCGAGGACCTCGTCCTGGGGGACGAAGAGCGGGCCGGCGGCGCAGCCCAGGCCCCGGGCGAGTTCGGCGGTGAACCGCCCGAGCCGGGCGGGCGCGGCACCGTCGCGACCGGGCGCCGTGAACCAGGCCACCAGCCCCAGGTGGTGCTGGGCCAGCGGGTAGCCGAGGGCCGGCTCCGCCCGGGCGGGATCGGCGTCCTCCTCCGCGAGGACCTCCCGGACCCGTGCGGCGAGCCCGGCGGTCCCGTTCAGCAGCCAGAGCTCGCGTTCGCGCCGGTGGACCTCGGTGACGCGCTCGGTGACGCGGTCGACCCAGTCGAAGCTCACCGCCAGCATGCGGGCGGTCGTCGCCGCGGACAGCTCCTCGTCCGGCGACCGGCGGTGGAGCCCGTCGAGACACCGCTGCAGAAACCGCCCGTGCGCGATGCGGAAGGCCCTGATCAGCGCGGTGACCGGGATGTCGCGCTGCGCCAGCCGCCGTGCGTACTCCCGGGCCGCCGCGGGTTCCCCGACGGTGTCCGGCGGAATGCCGTTCTCGAGGACGTCCAGCAGGGTCGCGGCAGTCTCCGAGACTGCGGTGTGAAGGAGCCTCAGAAGGGTCCCGTCGCCGCCCAGTTGCGGCAGTTCCGCGACCACGTGGTCCCGGATGTCGCGACTGACCTCCGGCAGGTACGGCCTCATGTGCGCCGCGGTCAGGGAGAGTTGCTTCGCGGCCTCCGGAGTGCTCCCCGTCGTGTCCATGCGCGTCCGCCGCCGTCGCCCTACCGCCTGCCCGCCCCGGCCGGAGGGGCGATCTCCTGTTTGAGGACCTTTCCGGTGGGCCCCTTCGGCAGCGCGTCCACCATCCAGATCCTTCGCGGGTACTTGTACGCGGCGACCCGGCTCTTGACGTACTCCCGCAGCTCCCCGGCCGTGGCGTGGGCCCCCGGCGCGAGGACGACCGCCGCGCCGACCTCCTCGCCGAGATCGGCATCGGGCAGGCCCACGACGGCCGCCTCCGCGACCGCCGGATGCGTGTAGAGCACGGCCTCGATCTCCCGCGGGTACACGTTGTTCCCGCCGCGGATGATGACGTCCTTCTGCCGCCCCACGATCCAGAAGTAGCCGTCCTCGTCGACCCGTCCGAGGTCGCCGGTGTGGAGCCGGCCGTCGCGGATGGCGGCCGCGGTGTCCTCGGGGCGCCGCCAGTAGCCCTTCATCACGTTGTGACCGCTGATCACGATCTCGCCGGTCTCCCCGCACGGCACTTCCTCGCCTTTGCCGTCGACCACCTGCATCCGGACGCCCGGCACCGGGATGCCGACGGAACCCGGCTTGTGCGCGCCCTGGAGGGGGTTGAACGCGGCGACGGGCGAGGTCTCCGACATCCCGTAGCCCTCGAGCACCGCGCAGCCGAACGCGGCCTCGAAGTCGCGCAGCACCTGGCCCGGCAGCGACGCACCGCCGGAGATGCACAGCCGCAGCCGGGACAGGTCGTAGCTCTCCCTGCCGGGCGGCTGCAGCAGCCTGCGGAAGATCGTCGGCACTCCGGCCAGGACGGTCACCCCGTGCTCGGCGAGGACGGCCAGGGCCGACTCCGCGCGGAAGTGCTGGACCAGCGTCAGGCAGGCACCGGCGGTGACGGAGGCGTTGAGCGTGCAGGTCTGGCCGAACGCGTGGAACAGCGGCAGGCCCCCGAAGACCACGTCGCCGGGACCGAGGCGGATCACCTCGGCGGCCACGTCGCGGTTGCGGGTCAGGTTGGCATGGGTCAGCTCCGCGCC
Organism: Streptomyces sp. NPDC046977; assembly: GCF_040644455.1. NCBI lineage: Bacteria > Bacillati > Actinomycetota > Actinomycetes > Kitasatosporales > Streptomycetaceae > Streptomyces > Streptomyces sp. NPDC046977. The sequence continues at coordinate 15,944 of NZ_JBEYWO010000062.1, read as the reverse complement.
CTTCGGGTGCCCCGTCGTCCCGGAGGTGTAGAGGATCACCGCGGTGTCGTCCGCGTGCCGGTCGGTCATGTCCCCGGCGGACGGACCGGACGCGAGCAGCCCGTCGAACCCGCCGGGCTCGACGACGACCACCTCGGCCCCGGCCTGCCGGGCACCGGCCCGCGCCTCGCCGGCGACGGCGTGCCACACGAAGAGCAGCCGCGCACCCGAGTCGCCCAGGTAGTAGGCGACCTCGGGGGACTTGAGCAGCGGGTTCATCGGGACGACGATGCCGCCGGCCCGGAGCGCGCCGAAGTACGCGACGGCGAATTCCGGGGTGTTGGGCAGCATGATCGCGACGCGGTCGCCCGGTGCGACGCCCCGGTCGCGCAGCCGCCGGGCCATCGCGGCGCTGCCCTCGTCGAGGGCGCGGTACGCAACGGTGTCGGACCCGGCGCGCAGTGCCGCGCGGTCCGGGTGGGCGCGGGCGCTGTCCACCAGGTCAGAAGCGAGGTTCATGCCGGAACCGCCCTCCAGCGTCGTGCCGCCGCACCGGGCCGCAGACCAACCGGAGCGCGGTGCAGGCGCCGCTCTCCCTTGTGACGCTACGCCCCGGTGCAGGGCCCGGCCACCGCACGGTGCGGTGGCTCAGTTCGCCGGCGGCAGGTCCACCAGCGCCGCCAGGGCGGCCCGGTGGCGGCCGGGCGTACCCAGCGCGATCTCGTCGGCCTTGGCGCGCTTCAGATACAGGTGCGCGGGGTGCTCCCAGGTCATGCCGATGCCGGCGTGCAACTGGATGCACTCCTCGGCGGCACGCACCGCCACCGGCGCGCAGAACGCCTGCGCCACGGCGACCGCCACCGCCGCCTCCCGGTCGCCGCGCGCGAGCGCGTCGGCGGCGTTGCGGGCGGCGGCACGGGCCTGCACGAGTTCGAGCCACAGGTCCGCGAAACGGTGCTTGAGCGCCTGGAACGAGCCGACCACGCGGCCGAACTGGTGCCGTTCCTTCAGATACCGCACGGTCTCGTCCAGGCACCACTGCGCGACGCCCAGTTGCTCCGACGCCAGCAGTCCCGCCCCGGTCAGCAGGGCGGCACGCACCGCCGCGCCGGCACTCCCGGGACCCGCGACGCGACGGCCCGAAGTCCCCGTGAACGTGATGTCGGCGATGGGCCGGGTCAGGTCGAGCGGCACGGGCACGGAGACCTCGACGCCCTCGGCGTCCGCCCGCACCGCGTACAGCTCCGGGCCCTCGGGACCCAGCGCGGGCACGAGCAGCAGCCCGGCGGCGGAACCGTCCGCCACGCTGGTCACCCGGCCGGTCAGCACTCCGTCCGCGTCCGCGCGCACCGTCGCGGGGAAGGCCGCGTCGGGCGCGGTGGGCAGGGGCACCGCGAGCACCGCCGGCTCCGTGCCCTCGGCGAGCCGGGCCGCCACCGCATCCGCGTCCTCGGTGCCCGCCGCGAGCAGGGCGGACGTCGCCAGCACGGCACTGCCCAGGAACGGAACCGGCGCGACGAAGGCGCCCAGCTCCTCCAGCACCACCGCGGCCTCCCGCGCCGAGGCGCCCTGGCCGCCCAGCTTCTCCGGCACCAGCAGCCCCGCGAGGCCCATCTCCCGCCCGAGCGTGCGCCACAGCGCCCCGTCGTGGGACGCGCCGCCCGCGACATGCGCCAGCACGTCCGCGGGCGCGCACCGGTCCGCGAGCAGCCCGCGCACCGCCGAGCGCAGATCGTCCTCGACGTCGGAGTACAGCAGATCGGAACTCATCGCGGCAGGTCCTTCCACGGGACGTCCTTGTCCGTACGGGGCTCGGAGGGCAGGCCGAGGACCCGCTCGGAGATGATGTTGCGCAGGATCTCGGACGTGCCGCCCTCGATCGAGTTGCCCTTCGCCCGCAGGTAGCGGTACCCGGCGTCGCGGCCGTAGAAGTCGACGATCTCCGGCCGGGTCATCGTCCAGTCGCCGTAGCGCAGTCCGTCCTCGCCCAGCAGCTCGACCTCCAGCCCGCTGACGCGCTGGTTGAGCGCGGCGAACGCCAGCTTCATGCCCGAGCCCTCGGGGCCGGGCGCGCCCACCGCGAGCTGCTGGCGCAGCCGTTCGCCGGTGAGGCGGGTGACCTCGGCGTCCACCCAGAGCCGCAGCAGGCGGTCGTGCAGGTCGGGCGTGCGCAGCTCCGGCCGCTCGCGCCACGTCGCGGCGACCGTGCCGATCATGCCGCCCTCGCGGGGCAGCGCCGTGCCACCGATCGCGACCCGCTCGTTCATCAGCGTCGTCTGCGCCACCCGCCAGCCGTCGCCGACGGCGCCGAGGCGGTGCGCGTCCGGGATCCGGACGCCGGTGAGGAAGACCTCGTTGAACTCCGCCTCGCCCGTGATCTGGCGCAGCGGCCGCACCTCCACCCCGGGGTCGCTCATGTCGCACACGAAGTACGTGATGCCCTGGTGCTTCGGGAGGTCCGGGTCGGTGCGGGCGATCAGGATCGCCCAGCGGGCGTTGTGGGCGTTGGACGTCCACACCTTCTGGCCGGACACGATCCAGTCGTCGCCGTCCCTGACCGCCCGGGTGCGCAGGCCCGCGAGGTCGGACCCGGCGCCCGGCTCGCTGAACAGCTGGCACCAGACCTCCTCACCGGTCCACAGCGGGCGCAGGAAACGGGACTTGTGCTCCTCGGTGCCGTAGCGGAGGACGGTCGGGGCCGCCATTCCCAGCCCGATGCCGATGCGGCGGGGCTCGTTGTCCGGCGCCCCGGCGGCGGTCAGCTCCGCGTCCACCACGGCCTGCAGCGCACGGGGCGCGCCGAGCCCGCCGAGGCCCTCCGGGTAGTGCACCCACGCCAGCCCGGCGTCGAACCGGGCCCGCAGGAAGTCCAGGCGGCCGGTCGCCGCGGGATCGTACGAGGCGAGCAGCGCGCGCACGCGTTCGCGCAGCTCCTCGGGGGTGAGCGTCATGCGGTGCGTACCTCCGCGATCGCGGTTCACTAAGCAAGCGCTTGGAAAGTAACCCACCGGGGCCTGTGGCGTCACCCCCCGGGGGCGGTTCTCCCGTTTTCCCCGCCCGCCCTCCCGTGTGCCCGGCAAGGTCACGCGCCCCGACGCGCGTTGTTGGGGGGCCGGGTTCGGGCCCTCCGGGGCTGCCATTCTGGACAGCACATTTAGGTGCCTCAGGAACTTGCTGCTGCGCGCTCCGGGTTGTGCACCCAAATATGCTCCACAGTCCAGAACGCCACCCTCCCCCAGCTACCGCTGGGAGGTGCCCCCACCGACCCCGCCCCCTCCGTCTCGTCATGCGCCTGATCCCCGGTGGGTGGATATGGACGGCACCGTGCTCGGGCACCCGTTGGCGCAGCGCCAACGACATGCTCCGCCGTCACCGCCGACAGACACCCCACCGGCCGTAAGTCGCCCCAACGGGCCCGGGAGGGGGTGCGCCGGGGTCCGCCCGCAGGCGACGAGCGGAGACTGCGGTGCGCAGCACGTTGGCGTAGACCGCGAGCGCCGAGGACGGACTCCGGAGCGGCGCCGACCCCACAACGCACGCAGCGCAAGGCGGTCACTTACCGCGCCGGGCACACGGGCGGGAGGGCGGGGAAAAAACCCGGAACAGCGAAGCGCAGCGCTACGCGTGGGCCGCAACCCCGGAAGGGGCCCGCAGGCCGCGTGAGGGGCCCTGACAGCCCTGCGCGGCGGCGATCCCGAGCGCCACGAGCAGCGTGACCGTCACGAACACGACGAGCCGTTGCCGCAGCAGTCGCCGGTCCGGGCCGCCGGGACGGCGGTTCGCCGGAGTGCGGCCGGAAGGGGTCCGGGCGGGCGTGCGGGCCGGGGTTCGCGGGGAGGAGGAGGGGGACGGGCCGGGGGCCGGCGTACCCGGCGCCGTGCGCCGCTCCGTCTGCTGGTCGGCGTACGCCTGCGCCCGCGGGCCCGTGGGCCGCTCGGGCCGGGGTCCCGCCGCCCTGGGCACGATGTCCCGCCGGCCCGGACCGTGCCCGCGGGCCTCGCGGGCGGCGATCTCGGCGAGCCGCTCGGAGAGTTGCACGGTGCTGGGCCGTGCTTCCGGATCCTTCGTCAGGCAGGCGTGGACCAGGGGGGCGAGCGAGTCCGGGACGCCCGCGAGGTCCGGCTCCTCGTGGACGACGCGGTAGAGCATGACCTCGGAACTGCCCTGCCCGAAGGGCGAGTCGCCCGTGGCGGCGTAGGCAAGCGTCGCGCCGAAGGCGAAGACGTCCGTCGCGGGGGTGACGGCGGCCCCGCGGACCTGCTCCGGCGCGAGGAAGCCCGGCGAGCCGACGGCCGTGCCGACGTGGGTGAGGGTGCTCGCGCCGGTCGACCAGGCGATGCCGAAGTCGATGATGCGCGGACCCTTGGGCGACAGCAGGATGTTGGAGGGTTTCAGGTCGCGGTGGACGACCCCGGCCTCGTGCACGGCGACCAGGCCCTCGGCCAGGGCGGCGCCGATCGAGGCGACCTCGGCGGCCGGCAGGATGCCGTCGCGGGCGACCTTGTCGTGGAGGGAGGGGCCGGGCACGTACTGGGTGGCGAACCAGGGGCGTTCGGCCTCCAGGTCGGCGGCCACCAGCCGCGCTGTGCAGCCGCCGCGGATGCGCCGGGCGGCGGAGACCTCGCGGGCGAAGCGGGAGCGGAACTCCTGGTCCTCGGCGAGCTCGGGGCGGATCACCTTGAGCGCGACGCGCTGGCCGCGCTTGTCGGCGCCCAGGTACACCACGCCCATGCCGCCCGCGCCGAGTCTCCGGTGCAGCCGGAACGAGCCGACGACACGCGGGTCCTCGCGCCGGAGCCGCATCATCGTCATGTCGTCCATCCCCGCTGCCTGCCCGGCCAGTCTGACGTCGACAGCTTACGGACTGACAGAGCGTCGCGCCGCGAGGCCGCGCCCGCGCCGGACGGGGGATTGTCAGTGCGGGGTGGGATCCTTGAAGAGTGGGGAACGGTCCGGCTGATCCGGGGCCGGATTTTCTTCATGCCGTCAACAATCCATCGGGCAAGGGGGATTGACGCCATGAAAGGTGATCGTGTGGAGATCGTCGTGGACGCGGGGGACACGACCAGGACGTACGAAGTAGTGGCCACCAGGGCAGGTCGCAGGGTCGAGACGGCAGTGCGCCGAGGGGTGGTGGAAGTGAGCGAAGTCACCCGGTCCGGCTCGGTCGTGCGGACCGCGCGCTTCATGGCGACGCGGGTCCTCGCGCTGGTGGAGCAGCCCGTCCCCAGGGACGACACCGAGGAGGGCGACGGGGACTGACCGCCCCGCCGCGCCCCTCCCCGGGACATCCCCTCGGGGATGTCCCGGGGCAGCCGGCCGTCACCTCCACCCACGGGAGTACGCCAGGCGACGCCGAGTCATCCTGGGGGAGGCCGGAGAAGGGGTACGAAGGCATGACGACCCGCCCCGGGCCGCCCGCCTAGTGTTGAGGTCAAGCGGCGGGCGGAGCACTCGTCCCCCGAGGTCAAACGCCCGCCGCCCTGAACATCACCACAAGGATGCACGACCACGGGACCCAGGAGAGGGCCATGGCGAACACGGTGAGCCGCCCGGTGCGGCCGGGGCGCGGCAGCAGGATCGCCGCCTTCGGCATACGTCCGTCCGGCACCCGGCACCCCCTGGTGGCGGTGGCCATGGCCCTGCCGCTGGCGGTACTGCTCGCGGTGGTCTTCGGGGGATGGGACGCGGTCGTCACACAGGCGTCGTCCGTAGCCGGTCTGATGGGGCGCTGACAGATCGCTCCGAGGGTCCGGAAGAGCGGTCCGGACCAGCGACAGCCGGTGAAGTAACCCCGTGGGGACGGGGGTCCGGCGGACGGCATGAGTGCCCGGGTACCTGTGGCGGTACCCGGGCATCTTCTTCAGGTTCTTCAGGTTCTTCCGGCATTGCCACCGTGCGGCGCGCTGCCGCACAGTGGGCCGGTGAAACCAGCAGTGGGGGAGTCGTTGACCAGCAGTGCACCGCCGCTGACGCGCGCCTTGGGGGCGGTCGCGGCAGCGGCCTCGGGGATTCCCGGCCAGGCGCGTGCGCCGGAGCCCGCCGTGCACGCTGTGCTGGCGGAGCGTGCCGAGTCCACGGTCGTGCGCAGCGGCGGCCTGGTCGCCAAGGCCCACGCGGACGACACCGACCCCGAGGCGCTCTCCGTACGGCTGCGCGTGGCCGCGCATCCGCTGCTCGACGGCATCCTGCTCCCCCCGGCGGCACTGCCCGGCCGTGACGGGGCCCTGAGCGCGCCCGTGCAGGGCCGCACGGTGACGCTGTGGCCCTACGGCCGCCCCGTCGATCCCGACGAGACGGACGTCGCGCCCTGGGAGGACGCGGGCACGCTGCTCGCCCGGCTGCACTCGGTTCCGGTCGGCGCGCTGCCCGGCCCGCTGCCGCCCATGCGCGGGCCCGCCAAGGCGGCCCGGGGGGTGGCCCGGATGCTGGCGGCGGGCGCGCCGGATCCGGCCGTCCTGGCGGCCTGGCAGGGGCTGCCCGCCTGGGCCCGCGACGAGGCACCGCAGCCGCGCGAAGATGCCGCGCTGTGCCACGGCGATCTCCACCTGGGCCAACTGGTGCGCCACCCCGTGCCGCTGGGCCCCTGGCGGCTGATCGACGTGGACGACCTCGGGCTCGGCCGGCCCGCCTGGGACCTGGCCCGGCCCGCGATGTGGTTCGCGGCCGGGCTGCTGGACCCCGCCGACTGGGGCCGCTTCCTCGGCGCCTACCGCGCCGCCGGCGGCTCCGCCGTTCCCGCCGACGGCGATCCGTGGCCGCATCTGGACGTGGCGGCACGGGCGTTGGCGGTGCAGACCGCCGCCATAGCCGTCGCCAAGGCCGCGGTGGAGGACCGCGCACTGGACGGAACGGAACAAGCCGTCCTCGACACATGCCGCCGAATCGCGGAAGTAAAGTTCAGTCCAACGCCGGGGGAGAACCCCCGGCCGGTGCGAGCGAGGAGATGAGCCGACGATGCTCTGTCCCAAGTGTCATGGCCAAATGCAGACGTTCAACCGCAGTGGCGTCCAGATCGAGCAGTGCGTCAACTGCCGGGGAATCTTCCTGGACTACGGGGAGCTGGAGGCACTGACCCGGGTGGAGTCGCAGTTCACCCAGCCCGCTCCGCCGCCGCCCGGTTACCCGCAGGCCTACCCGCAGCAGCACGCCGCTCCGGCCTGGGGCGCGCCGCAGCACGGCGGTCACCACGGGGGGCACCACGGCGGCCACCACAAGCACAGCAGCTGGGCGCACATGCTCTTCTCGTCCTGACACGACAGAGGGCCGGAGCGAACGCTCCGGCCCTCTGGGGTGGTGGACGATACTGGGATTGAACCAGTGACCTCTTCCGTGTCAGGGAAGCGCTCTCCCGCTGAGCTAATCGTCCTCGGGAACCACGGGTACCTCTGATACCGCGTGCGCGATACTGGGATTGAACCAGTGACCTCTTCCGTGTCAGGGAAGCGCTCTCCCGCTGAGCTAATCGCGCCTGAGGGAAGACCCTCGGGGGCCGGAGCCCCAGTGGACGATACTGGGATTGAACCAGTGACCTCTTCCGTGTCAGGGAAGCGCTCTCCCGCTGAGCTAATCGTCCGAAGAGGTGGAGACGGGATTTGAACCCGTGTAGACGGCTTTGCAGGCCGTTGCCTCGCCTCTCGGCCACTCCACCAGCGCGGGGGCGGGAACCCCCACTTCGAGCGGACGACGAGATTCGAACTCGCGACCCTCACCTTGGCAAGGTGATGCTCTACCAACTGAGCCACGTCCGCAGCGTCTCTCCCGGAGCTCGCACCCGGGCGGGACCTCGGCCGGGGCGCTTCCGCGTCCCGGCGACGAGTTGAACTCTAGCGGAAGACCGCTCCGCCTCCAAAACGCGTTTTCGCAGCGTGCCGGGTCGGTGACCAGCGCATCTGGCCCGCCGGTGCCGACTTACACTCGCATTCACCCTGACGGACCGACCTGGGAAGCCCCGTGCCCGACCTCGCCCCCCTCGCCAGAATCGGCGGCTTTCTCGCCTCCGACCTGCGGGATGTCACCAGCGACCCCGCCGCACTGGACTCCTCCGGCTTCTGGGCGGTCGTCGCCGGCTTCGAGGGCGGGACGGTCTGCGCGCGCTTCGGCACGGTCGTTCCCGATCCCGGTCCGCCCTCCCGGCGCGCCGCCGCGCGCTGGCGCGGTCCGGCCGCCGGCGCCTGGACGTCCTCCCTGGACCGCGCCGCCTACACCGCCGGAGTGCGCCGCGTACGGGAGTACATCGCGGCCGGCGAGGTCTACCAGGCCAACCTCTGCCGCGTGCTGTCCGCGCCGCTGCCCGACCCGGACGCCGACATCGACGCCCTCGGCGCCGCCCTCGCGCTCGGCAACCCGGCACCGTACGCCGGCACCGTCCGGCTGCCCGGGTACGGCGTGGAGATCGCCACCGCCTCCCCGGAGCTGTTCCTGCGCCGCCGCGACGGCGTGATCGAGTCCGGGCCGATCAAGGGCACCGGCCGCACCGAGGCCGACCTGCTGCCCAAGGACCACGCCGAGAACGTCATGATCGTGGACCTGGTCCGCAACGACCTCGGCAGGGTCTGCGCCACCGGCACGGTCACGGTCCCCGACCTGTGTGTCGTGGAGAAGCACCCCGGCCTGGTCCACCTGGTCTCCACCGTCCGCGGCGAGCTGCGCGAGGACGCCGGCTGGCCCGGCCTGCTGGCCGCCGCCTTCCCGCCCGGCTCCGTCACCGGTGCCCCCAAGTCCAGCGCCCTGCGCATCATCGAGGAGCTGGAGACGGCCCCCCGCGGCCCCTACTGCGGCGGCATCGGCTGGGTCGACGCCGACCGCCGCACCGGCGCCCTCGCGGTCGGCATCCGGACCTTCTGGATCGACCGCTCCGCGCCCGGCGCGCCTCAGTTGCGCTTCGGCACCGGCGCCGGCATCACCTGGGGCTCGGACCCCGGGCGCGAGTGGGACGAGACCGAGCTGAAGGCGTCCCGGCTGCTGGCGGTAGCGTCGGGTGTGTACGACTGCGACGACGAGGCGGAGTGACACGGTGAGCACGACGATCTGGGTCAATGGCGCGCTGCGCGAGGCCGACGACGCCCTGGTGTCCGTGATGGACCACGGAATGACCGTGGGCGACGGCGTCTTCGAGACGCTCAAGGCCTCGCACGGCACGGCCTTCGCCATGGACCGGCACCTGCGGCGCCTGGCCCGCTCGGCGGAGGGCCTGGGCCTGCCGGAGCCCGACCTCGACGCGGTGCGGCACGCCTGCGAGGCGGTCTTGGCCGCCGATCCGGTGCCGCTGGGCCGGCTGCGGATCACCTACACCGGCGGCACCTCGCCGCTCGGCTCCGAACGCGGCACCGCCGGCCCGACCCTCGTGGTCGCCCTCGGCTCCGCGAACCCGCGCCCGGACAGCACCGCCGTGATCACGGTGCCGTGGACGCGCAACGAGAAGGGCGCCCTGGCCGGGCTGAAGACCACGTCCTACGGAGAGAACGTCGTCGCCCTGGCCCGCGCCCACCGCGAGGGCGCCTCGGAGGCCCTGTTCGCCAACACTCAGGGGGCGCTCTGCGAGGGCACCGGCTCCAACGTCTTCGTCGTCGTGGGCGGCAAGCTGCTCACCCCGCCGCTGGCCTCCGGCTGCCTGGCCGGGATCACCCGCGAGCTGGTGGCCGACTGGGCCGGCGCCGAGGAGGCGGACCTGCCGCTGGACGTGCTCGACGAGGCCGACGAGATCTTCCTGACCTCCACCCTGCGCGACGTGCAGGCCGTCCACCGCACGGACGCCCGCGAACTGCCCGGCACACCCGGCCCGGTGACCGCCAAGGCGATGCGCGTCTTCGCCGAACGCGCGGCGGAGAACACCAACCCGTGACGTACGGGCCCCGACCGAGTAGAACCCCACCATGACCACCACGCTGCGACCCGCGGAGCCCGAACAGACGTGGCGCGGCGGCGTCCGCGCCCGCCGCTACCACATCTGCGTCAACGGCCGCCCCGTGGGCGAGACGACGCTGTGCACGGACGCCCGGTTCGGCCCGGAAGCCGGCCGTATCGCCGCCTTGCGGATCGAGCACGGCCAGCAGCGCCGGGGCCGCGGCACGGTCGCCGCCCTCGCCGCCGAGGAGGTGCTGCGGGACTGGGGCTGCCGCCGGATCGAGGTCACCGTCCGGTCCGGTGAGACCGCCGCCTTCCGGCTGGCCAGGACGCTCGGCTACACCGAGCGGAACCGCAACATGCTCAAGGCGCTCCCCGACGCGCCGCCCGTGCTGCCGGAGGGCAGCGAGCTGCGGCCGATGACCGAGGCGGAGTTCCCGGTATGGCTGCACCGGATGGCCGAGGACTACGTGCTCAGCTGGACGTCGCGCGGTGTGCCCGAGGCGCAGGCCCGCGCCAAGTCCGAGGTCGACTTCCGTTCCCTGCTGCCGGAGGGCCTGGCGACCCCGGACACCTCGCTGCGGCTCCTGCGGACCGGCGGCGAGGACGTGGGCGACCTGTGGGTGGGCCGCCGCGCCACGGACGACGGCGAGCCCTCCGGCTTCGTCTTCAAGGTCCATGTGGAAGCCGCCCACCGCGGCCGCGGCCACGGGCGCACCCTGATGCTCGCCGCCGAGGGCGCCTGCGTCGCCGACGGGCTGCAGTGGCTCGGCCTCAACGTCTTCGCCGGCAACGATCCCGCGCTGCGGCTGTACGAGTCGCTGGGCTACCGCACCACGCAGGTCCACTTCGCCAAACCGCTGCTCTGAGAGCGGCGGCCGCGCCCCTACCGCCCGAGCAGCCGGTCGGCCACCGCCTCGACGCGCTCGCGCAGCCCCTCCTGGCTCTTCCCGCCGTCGAACCGTTCCCCGCCGATGACGTAGGTGGGGGTCCCGGTCACGCCGATCGCCTTGCCCTCCGCCTGGTCCGCGTCGACGATCAGCAGGTGGCGGCCGTCGACGAGCGCCGTGTCGAACTCCTCGGCGTCCAGCCCGAGCTCCGCCGCGATGTCCACGAGCAGCGGCTCCCCCCGGCTGCCGAGCTCCTCCGTGCGCGCGAGGACGGCTTCGGCGTACTCCCATCCGCGACCCTGCGCGAAGGCCTCCTCGACGGCCTGGGCGGCGGCGTAGGAGTGCTTGTGCTTCTCCAGCGGGAAGTGGCGCAGCTGGATCTCCAGGGCGTCGCCGTAGGTCTCCCGCAGCGTGCGGAGGTCGGTCAGGGCGGCCGCGCAGTCGGGGCACTGGAGTTCGCACCAGAACTCCAGGAGGGCGGTGCCGGGGGTCGCTTCGTTCATGGGGCCAGTCTCCCACCGGGGGAGGAGGCGTCCCGGAGATCACCCTGACGTTGCCCGCGCACCATGGCCCGGCAGGGCCGCACAGGTGCACGATGGAGGCAGAAGTCCCTTTTGGAGGAGCTGCGCATGCTGACCTCGACCGTGTGTGTGGCGCTGTCCGCCGCGGGCCTCGCCATCGCGGTGCTCACCGCGTACCGCCGCAGGTTCTCCCGGGCGGTACGCATCGCCGCCGTGGCGCTGCTGCCCGTCGGGTTCTGGATGACGGGGCTGGCCACCCTGGGCGGCAAGGTGGTCGCCGCCGTGGGGGACTGGACGGCCGGCCTGGTCTTCAAGCCCTCGGTGTGGGCGGGGTTCGGCGTCCTCGCGCTGGCCGTCGTGCTCTACGCGGTGGGCCGGATCGCGGGACGGCGCGGAGCCGCGCCCGAGCGGCGGGGGACGCCCGCGGCCGTGCCCGGCGCGAGTGCTCCGGCGCTCGGCGCGGGCCGGCGGCCGGATCCACGACCGGAGTCCAAGAAGGCCAAGGAGAAGATCAAAACCGATCCCGACCTGGCCGAATTCGGTGAGATCGAGGAGATCCTCAAGCGCCGGGGCATCTGAGCGGCGTGTTGGTCGCGGGGGCCGGTGGCACTGCGCCATCATCGCGGTGGTGCAAACCCCAACTACCGCCCCCAGGGCGTTAGTTGGCGTGCCCTGGGGCGTACGGTTGTGCGAGTTCGTGCCCCTGCCGAACGTCCCACGACCTTGTAAGGCCATGGAACTCGAAAACGACGAGCCGCGCGGTTGCCTCTTCGCGCTCTCCCAGCCGCCGCTGATGCTGTTCCTGACCGTCATCGGCGGCCTGCTCGGCCTCGGCGGGCTCTACGACCTCTGGCCGTTCTGAGCCGGGACCGCCACCGCCTCGCGGCGCCGCGCCCGGTACGCCGCCACGTGGAGCCGGTTGCCGCAGGTGCGGCTGTCGCAGTAGCGGCGGGAGCGGTTGCGGGACAGGTCCACGAAGGCGCGGCGGCAGTCGGGCGCGTCGCAGTGGCGCAGCCGCTCGCGCTCGCCGGCCACCAGGATGAACGCCAGGGCCATGCCGCAGTCCGCAGCCAGGTGGTTCGCCAGCGACGCCCCGGGGGCGAAGTAGTGCACGTGCCAGTCGTAGCCGTCGTGGTCCGTCAGACGGGGAGTGGTGCCCGCCTCGGCGACCAGCGCGTTGACCACCGCGGCCGCCGCCGGCGTGCTCGGGGCAACGAAGGTCTGCGCGAAGAGGCCGCGTATCCTGCGGACGGCCAGCAGGTCCTGCTCGTCGAGCGTGTTCACTTCGCTGATCTGGTTGCGCTCCACGAAGGCCTGCAGGGCCGTGAGGTCGGGGAGCCCTTCCCGGCCGTCGCTCTCCGGCGTGGTGTTGATCAGGTCCACCACGCAGTCGAGCGCGCACCTGGTGTCATGGTTGATCAGCACGGAATCGCTCTCTCCCTGGCCTTGTGGGGCGGGCGTTCCGGTGACTGTAGCGCGAGAGCCGCCGTCGTGGAGCGGCACGGCTCCGCGGCGGCGGCTTCGGCGGGTCGGGTCCGCGCCGTACCCCCGAGATGCGTACGGCAGCGGACGGTCGGCGGACTCAGCTCTCGGCGAGGATGTGCGAGAGCTCGGTGTCCAGATCGAAGTGTCGATGCTCGGTACCGGGCGGCACCGCGGCGTCGGTCCGCTTGAGGAACGACTCCAGGGCGCGCGCCGGGGCCTCCAGCAGCGCCTCCCCCTCGGGAGAGCTGAGGGCGATGCAGACGACGCCCTGACCGTGACTGCGGGACGGCCAGACCCGGACGTCGCCGGTACCGGTGGGCCGGTGCAGCCCTTCGGCGAGCAGGTCGCGGGCGAAGACCCATTCGACCGTCTCCTCGGCACCGGTGTGGAAAGTGGCGTGCACGGCGTAGGGATCGGCCGTGTCGTACCGCAAGCCCGCGGGCACGGGCAGTGACGATTCGCTCGACACAACGAGGCGCAGGTGCAGCTCGCAGCTGACCGTGGTGTTCATAAGCGCCAGGGCCTTTCGCTCAGTGTGCGCTCGGGGATTCGCACGTCGGCGAAATCGACATGCCACCTGCGGGGACGTTGTAAACCCCTCTGACGGGTTTGTGAGGGTTCCGGTACCTCGTCCGGCCGAGTTCTTTTCCTCCCCGGCGAGCCATTCCGGTGAGGGAGTGAGGTCGGGTACGTTGGAGAACATGACTGCGGAGAGTGACGAGCGAAGGACGGCCGTGGCCACGGATCCCGCCGACAACGACGGCACCGAGGGCGACGGGCCGGGACCGGACGGTTCCGAACGCCCGCTGGGCTCCCGGGCACCGCTCTTCATCCGGCGGTCCCGGGCGCTCCACGTGAGCTGGCAGGTCGGCGTCTTCGTCATCGGCCTCGCCATTGTCGGCGGCGGCATCGTCCTGCTCCCGCTGCCCGGTCCCGGCTGGGTGATCATCTTCGCCGGGATGGCCGTATGGGCGACCGAGTTCGTCTGGGCCCAGCTCGTGCTGCGCTGGACCAAGCGAAAGGTCACCGAGGCCGCCCAGAAGGCGCTCGACCCGAAGGTCCGGCGGCGCAACATCGTCCTCACCTCCGTCGGCCTCGTGATCGTCGGCGCCCTGCTCGGCTACTACCTGTGGCGCTTCGGCTTCGTCATGCCGTGGCGCGCGGGCATGAGCTGACGCGGGCAGCCCGGTCCGGGCCACGGCTGACATGCGGTAATGTTGTCCCCGCGACGGGCGATTAGCTCAGCGGGAGAGCACTTCGTTCACACCGAAGGGGTCACTGGTTCGATCCCAGTATCGCCCACCGTCACGAGGGCCCAGAGGCTTCCCGCCTCCGGGCCCTCGCCCTTTTCCCCCGCCCTCCCCCAACCTTCGGCCGGGGGGATCCCCATGGCGCTCGCGGGTTACCCCGCGATTCGTGTACCGCGGTCTCCGCTCGTCTCCCCCAGCTACCGCTGGGAGGTGCCCCCACGGTCGCACCCCGCCACACCCCCTCCCGGGCCGGTTGGGGCGACTTACGGCCGGTGGGGGCTCGGTAAGGCACTTGCGTTGACCCCGGACGGCCTTTTCGCCCACCCACCGGGGATCAGGCGCATGGCGAGACGGAGGGGGCGGGGTCGGAGGGGTGGTGTTCTGGACTGTGGAGCATATTTGGGTGCACAACCCGGGGTGCGCAGCCGAGGGTGCCTGAGGCACCTAAATGTGCTGTCCAGAATGGCAGCCCCGGAGGCCCCGCACCCGGCCCCCCAACAACGCGCGTCGGGGTGCGTGACTTCATGGGGCACACGGGCGGGAGGGCGGGGGAAAAACCCGGCCCCTCAGTGGAGGCGGCGCAACCGCCGCCTGAGGCGGCCAACCTCCCGCAACCGCCGCTCGTACGTCGCGCCCAGCGCGACCAGCACCAACCCCGCCACCCCCAACGGCACCCACCGGGGCACCGCGTCCAGCGCCTGCGCGACGAAGGGCGCGAGCTCGTGGACCGCGTCGAGGGCGAGGACGGCGCCGCCGAGGAGGAGCGGAGCGGCCAGCCGCCGGGCCGCGCCCAGCAGCGTGACGGCGAGGGCGGCGGCGCCGAGCAGCAGGGGCCGGGGCCATCCCGGGTCGCCCCAGGCGGTGACGAGCGAGGGCAGCAGCGTGACGGCGAGCCCGGGGCCGTAGGCGAGCCAGGAGGAGACCGCGGGGTCGCGGCGCCGCGCGAGCAGCCCGAGGGCGAGGGCGACCGCGCCGACCGGGGCGGTGTACGCCTCGGGCGTCGTGACCCCGGACGCCGCGAGGCGGACCCACAGCGCCGCGACGAGCAGCGCGGTCGCGACGTGGTGGAGCCGGCGCCGTTCGGCCCGGAGTCCGGCGACCGCGGCCATGACGGCCCCGGCGCAGGCCAGTGCGAGGGCCAGCGGTGCGGGCTCGCCGGCCGCGAGGCTGAGCGCGAGGGCGGCGGCCGCGTACCCGGGGTACTCGAAGGCGCGGGCGGTCCGGGTCAGGGCGAGTGCCTGGGCGGCCGCGGCGACGCCCAGGACGGCGAAGGCGGCCTCGTGCGGCGGCCACCCCGCGACGAGGGGCCCGTCCCATGCCAGGCCCGCCGCGCAGGCCGTCGCGCAGGCGGCGCTGACCGCCCGCGTGCGGGGCGCGGCGGCGAAGAGGGCGCCGTACGCGACGAGCAGCAGCGCCAGCACGGTGAGCGTCAGCGGGCCGTCCTCGTGCACCCACCCGATCGTGGTGACCGCCAGGACGCCCGCCGTGGTGAGCGCGACGGGTGCGAGGGCGACGGCCGACAGTGCCAGGAGGGCGGCGACGGCGGCCACACGCACGAGGGGCAGGTCGACGGTGCAGAGCGCGGCCGCGGCCGCCACGACCGCGCCGGAGGCCGCGGGGCGGGAGTCCAGGCGGCGGGCGGCGGCCGCGAGCGTCGCGGCGGCGAGTCCGGCGACGACGGGCGCCGCGAAGGGTCCGTGGAAGTCGTCGGGGGTGAGGAGGGCGACGGTGAGCGGCGGCAGGGCCCACAGGACGGTCACGGCGCCGGCGGCGGCCGCGCCGGAGGCCAGGCCGGCGGTCACCGCGCGGCGCAGGGGGAGGGCCGCCGCGGCGGCCAGTGCCGTCGTCGCGCACAGCAGGTAGCCGACGGCGGCCCAGTCGTCCGGCACCAGGAGGCGGACGGCCCCGCCGGCCGCCGCGACCGCGGACACCGCGGCGACGCCGGCGAGGATGCCCACGACGGGCGCGGCCGG
>NZ_JBEYWO010000061.1:0-22920 GCF_040644455.1 Streptomyces sp. NPDC046977 | reverse complement strand
GTATGCTACGCCATTACCCGCCGTTGTTACTGCAGGGGGGACCCTGTGGGAGAGTAGGACGCCGCCGAACAATTCTTCAGCCGTGCCCCCGGACTTCTGTCCGGGGGCACGGCTATTTGTGTGGGCAACACCCGTTGTTCATGTTGAGATCAGCATCCACTCACCGGTCACCGTAATCCTGGCGTTGACGGGCAAGTGGAGGTGGGCCTGATGCAGCAGTTCCTGGAACGGGGTGCTGAAGTCGCGGCGCTCGAGGACGAGTTCTCCTCGGCGGTGGACGATCGCCATGCCGTCGCGGTGGATTCCGCGACCTCCGGCCTTCACCTCGCGCTGCTGTCGCTGGGTATCGGTGCCGGCGAGGAAGTGATCCTCCCGTCGTTCGCCCCGGTGGAGACCGCGGACGCGGTCCGGTTGGTCGGCGCGGTGCCGGTGTTCGCGGACATCGATCCGCTCACCTTCTGCCTCGACCCGGAGGCCGTCGCGGCGGCGATCACGCCGCTGACGGTGGCGATCCTGCCGGTGCACCTGTTCGGTCATCCCGCGGCTGTGGACCAGCTCGCGGACCTGGCGACGCGGCACGGCCTGGCGATCGTCGAGGACGCCACCCAGGCGCAGGCCGCGACCCTGGCCGGCCGCCGGGTCGGCACGTACGGCGCGCTGAGCGTCTTCGCCCTGGCGGAAGGCGCCGTGGTGACCACGGAGCACCCCGAACTGGCCTCGTGCGTCAAGCGCTTGAGGGACGGTTCGCACCCGGCGGCGCGACTCGCCGACAACCGGGCCGCGAGCGGACGCGCCGCGCTGCGCAAGCTGGAGGGCTCGGTCGCGCGGCAGCGGGCCCACTGCCGGTACCTGGACTCCGCCCTGACGGGCGTGCTGGTGCCGTACGTCGAGCCGGGCGCGCACCACGTGTACCACCGCTACACGGTCCGCATACCGGGCAACGGCCGCCCCGACCGCGACGCGTTCGCGATGGCGCTGGCCTCCCGCGGCGTGCGGGCCGACGTCAGCATCCCGACCCCGGTGCACCGGATGCCGAAGTACCGGTCGCAGTCCTTCCTGCCGCGGACCGAGGCGGCCTCCGGTGAGACGCTGTCCCTGCCGGTCCACCCCGGGCTCACGGAGAAGGAGTTGAAGCGGATGGCCGAGGCGTGCAACACCCTCGGCGGACTGCTCTGAGCGGACGCCGGACGGATTTCCGAACCCGGCGGTTCATGGGTTAAGATCCTTCACGTCGACGCGCCCCAATAGCTCAGTCGGCAGAGCGTCTCCATGGTAAGGAGAAGGTCTACGGTTCGATTCCGTATTGGGGCTCAGAGAAAGAAGGCCCCCGCCATTCGGCGGGGGCCTTCTTCTTTTGGTGTCCGTCGGTGCGGCGCTACGCGGGCAGTTCCGGAACGCGCATGGCGAGAATGGCCATGTCGTCGGAGGGCGCGTCGGAGGCGAAGCGCTCCACCGCGCGCTGGATACGGGCCGCGACGGCACCGGCGGTGAGGCCCGTGCAGGTGGCCAGGACGTCGGCGAGGCCGTCGTCCCCGAGCATGCGGGTGCCCTCGCGGCGCTCGGTGACGCCGTCGGTGACGCAGAGCAGCACGTCACCGGGGGCGAGGGTGACGTTCTGCTCGACGAGTTCGAGGTCCTCGATGACGCCGAGCAGGGGCTGGGGCTCGGCGGCGGGCTCGACGGCGCCGGTCTGGCGCAGACGGAGCGGCAGGGGGTGGCCGGCGCAGACGACCTTCAGTTCGGCGCTGCCGTCCGCCTGGGGCCACAACTCGCCGTACAGGAGGGTCAGGAAGCGGCTGCGGGAGCCCTCGTCGAGGATGGCCGCGTTGAGGCGCTCCAGGACGGACGGGCCGCTGAAGCCCTCGCGGGCCAGCAGGCGCAGCGCGTGGCGGGCGAGGCCGGTGACCGCGGCGGCCTCCGGGCCGGTGCCGCAGACGTCGCCGATGGCGAAGCCCCAGCAGCCGTGGCGGATCGGGAAGACGTCGTAGAAGTCGCCGCCGACCTCGTTGCCTTCGCCGGCGGCGCGGTAGACCACCTCGACCTCGACCCCGGGGATGACCGGCAGGCCGGGCGGCAGCAGGCTGCGCTGGAGGGACTGGCTGATGGCCGTGCGCTCGCTGTAGAGGCGGGCGTTGTCCAGGGCGAGGGCGGCGCGGCGGGAGAGGTCCTCGGCGAGTTCGAGGATCTCCTGCCGGAAGCGTTCGTCGGCGGCCCTGCCGAGGGTGAGCATCCCGATGACGCGGTTGCGGGCCACCAGGGGCAGCACGACGGTCTCGCCGCCGACCGCGGCGGCGGTCGCCAGGGCCGTGCCGGGGCCGGCGGCGGGCCGCCCCGCCTCGCCGAGCCCGAGGCTGCGCAGGGAGGCGCGCAGGGCCGTGGAGTGGGCGGCGTCGGACGGGGCGGTCCAGACGCGTGCGCCGGGCGTGGGGTCGGGCCGGGGCGGGGCGACGCGGGACAGGAGCGCCTTGATGCCGTCGATGCGGTCCTCGTCCTCGTGCAGGACGAAGGCGAGTTCGGGCTCGGAGGCCTGGTCGGCGATGGTGTAGACGGCGCACCAGCTGGCCAGGGTGGGCACCGTCATCTGGGCCATCAGCGCGAGGGTCTGGTCGCGTTCCAGGGTGCCGGCCAGCAGGTCGGAGGCCTCGACGAGGAAGGACAGCGAGCCGCGGCGCAGGCGTTCCAGCTCCGTGAGCCGGGCGCTCTCGACGGCGAGGGCGATGCGGTCCGCGGCGAACTGGAGCCGCAGCGCCTCCTCGTTGCTGTAGCGGCCGGGGATCTCGGCGGCGACGCCGAGGGATCCGGTGAGGCGTCCTTCGACCTTGAGCGGCACGGTGATGACGGACCGCATGCCGGTGCCGGCGAGCAGCGGGACCGCGCCGGGGACGGCCGTCAGGTCCTCGTGGACGGCGGGCATGCGGGCGCTGCCGTAGCGGCCGGTGCCGGCCTCGACGGGGACGCGGGCGAAGCGCTGGCGGGCCGAGGGGAGGCCGGTGGAGGCACGCACCTCCAACTCCGTCTCGTCGTCGGTGGCGAGCAGGAGGTACGCGGCGTCGCCGTCGAGCATGTCGCGGGCGCGCTCCACGGTGCGCTGGAGCAGGCCGTCGAGGTCGTCGGGCGCGGGCGAGCCGATGAACGACTCGAAGGGGTCGGCGGCCTTGCCGCGGTCCATGCCGCCGTCGGCGGAGACACCGCCGCCGCGTCCCGGGTTCTGCAGCACGGCCCGGGCGTCCTCGCGCACCAGCAGGCAGACGGTGGAGGGTTCGCCGGAGGTGTCGCGGACCCGCAAGTGGGTGCCGTACACCGGCATGATGCGGCCGTCGGCGCCGCGGACGCCGTAACTGCCCTCCCAGCGGGAGAGCAGCAGGGCCTCGGCGATGCCGTGGCCGGTGCCGGGGGTCTGCGGCCAGGCGGCGAGATCGCCGAGCGGCTTGCCGACGATCTGCTCGTCGGGGTGGCCGAAGAGTTCGGCGGCGTCCTGGTTCCAGCGCGTGATGATGCCGGCGCGGTCGACCTGGACGACGGCGACACGGACCTGCTCGTCGGCGAGCGGCAGGGCGGCGGCGGGAAGGGCCGGTCCGGCGGAGCGGGTTCCGGCGGGGCGCTGGGGCAGGTCCAGGTGGAACCAGACGTGCTTGTTGGCCGGGGTGTACTCCACGCCCCAGCGGGCGGCGAGGGCCGAGCACAGGAGCAGGCCGCGGCCGCCCTCGTGGTCGGGGTGGATCTGCTTCTTGGCGTCGTGCAGCGGCAACTCGCGCTCGGGGTAGCGGTCGGCGACCTCGATGCGGACGGCGGATTCGTAGCGCAGGCACTGGACGTCGGCGGCGGTTCCCGCGTGGACCACGGCGTTCGTGACCAGTTCGCTGGTGAGGACGACGGCGTCGTCGACGACCTCGGCGAAGCCCCAGCCCTGGAGCGTGTCGCGGACGAAAGCGCGTGCGGTGGCGACCGAGCGTCCCACCGGCTCGAAGGTGGCCGCTGCGCGCGCCGTGATCACAGATCTCCTTGTTTGTCCGGGGACGTCACCATGTGTCATCCGCTGTACTGTCACCACCGGCCCCCACTTCGAGGTGTACGCCCGGCCCAAGGTGGGCAACCGCATGCCAGGTTACTTACCCCCGGCGACCACGTGTGTGCCGGTTGGGGGTGTTCCTGCCCCGATCGTGGCGACGGTCATATGCGATGCTGCCGAACTGTTATGGCCGGGTGCGGGCATGGTGAAACACTGGGCATGCCTGAACGAGGCACATGCAGTTCGGTCGACCCTCCGGGAGGGACACGGTGGAGTCTGGCGCATCGGCGCGAGGCGGCGCGGCACCCGCGGCGAAGCGGGGTGGTTCCGCGCGGGTGAAGCATGCGCGTTCGCGCACCAATGGGACCGTCGAGGTGGATTCGGCCGCACTGCACAGATTGCTGTCCGCCCTGGAGTCCATGCGGGACGGCAACTTCCGCAAGCGGCTCACGGTCACCGGCGACGGCGTCATGGCGGAGATCGCCGCCGTGTTCAACGAGGTCGCCGACCGCAATCAGCACCTCACCGGTGAGCTCGCCCGGGTCCGCCGGGTCGTCGGCCGGGAGGGCAAGCTCGCGGAGCGCCTGGAGACGGGGGCGTGCGAGGGCTCGTGGGCGGCCGCCATCGACGCCTCCAACGCGCTGGTGGACGATCTCGTGCGTCCCATGTCCGAGGTCGGCCGCGTGCTGTCGGCGGTCGCCGAGGGCGACCTGGAGCAGCGCATGGAGCTGCGCTCGCAGGGGCCGGACGGCGCCGCGCACCCGCTGCGCGGCGAGTTCCTCAAGGTCGGGCGCACGGTCAACGGGCTGGTCGACCAGCTGTCCACGTTCACCGACGAGGTGACCCGGGTGGCCAGCGAGGTCGGCACCGAGGGCAAGCTCGGCGGCCAGGCCCGGGTGCGCGGCATGGCCGGCTCCTGGAAGGACCTCACCGACTCGGTCAACACCATGGCCTCCCGGCTGACGGCGCAGGTGCGCGACATCGCGCTGGTGACCACGGCGGTCGCCAAGGGCGACCTGTCGCGCAAGGTCACCGTCCACGTGGCCGGCGAGATGCTGGAGCTGAAGAACACCGTCAACACGATGGTGGACCAGCTGTCCTCCTTCGCGTCCGAGGTGACCCGGGTGGCCCGCGAGGTGGGCACCGAGGGCCAGCTCGGCGGCCAGGCCAAGGTGGCCGGCGTCGACGGCGTGTGGAAGGACCTGACCGACTCCGTCAACCTGATGGCCGGCAATCTGACGGCCCAGGTGCGCGACATCGCACAGGTCACGACGGCGGTCGCCAACGGCGACCTGTCGCAGAAGATCACCATCGGCGCGCGCGGCGAGGTCGCGCAGCTCGCCGAGACCGTGAACGCGATGACCGAGACCCTGCGCACCTTCGCCGACGAGGTGACCCGCGTCGCCGGCGAGGTCGGCGCGCAGGGCCGCCTCGGCGGCCAGGCGCAGGTGCCGGGCGCCGCGGGCATCTGGAAGGACCTCACCGACTCGGTGAACATGGCCTTCCGCAACCTGACCGGCCAGGTGCGCGACATCGCGCAGGTCACGACGGCGGTCGCCAACGGCGACCTGTCGCAGAAGGTCACCGTGGTCGTCTCCGGCGAGATGCTGGAGCTGAAGAACACCGTGAACACGATGGTCGACCAGCTGTCGGCCTTCGGCGCCGAGGTGACCCGGGTGGCCCGGGAGGTCGGCGTCGAGGGTGAGCTGGGCGGCCAGGCGCAGGTGCCGGGTGCGGCGGGTCTGTGGAAGGACCTGACGGATTCGGTGAACACCGCCTTCCGCAACCTGACCGGCCAGGTGCGCAACATCGCCCAGGTCACCACGGCGGTCGCCAACGGCGACCTGTCGCAGAAGGTCACGGTGGACGTCTCCGGCGAGATGCTGGAGCTGAAGAACACCGTGAACCGGATGGTCGACCAGCTGTCCTCCTTCGCCAACCAGGTCACGCGCATGGCGCGCGACGTGGGCACCGAGGGCCGGCTCGGCGGTCAGGCGCGGGTCGACGGCGTGAGCGGTGTGTGGAAGGAGCTGACGGACTCCGTCAACTTCATGGCGGGCAACCTGACCTCGCAGGTCCGCCAGATCGCCCAGGTGACGACGGCCGTGGCCCGCGGCGACCTGTCGCAGAAGGTCGACGTGGACGCGCGCGGCGAGATCCTGGAGCTGAAGAACACCATCAACACGATGGTCGACCAGCTGTCGGCGTTCGCCGAGCAGGTGACCCGGGTGGCCCGCGAGGTGGGCACCGAGGGCCGCCTCGGCGGGCAGGCGCAGGTGCCCGGCGTGGCCGGCGTGTGGCGCGACCTGACGGACTCGGTGAACGGCATGGCCGGCAACCTCACCGCCCAGGTGCGCAACATCGCCCAGGTCGCCACCGCGGTGGCCCGCGGTGACCTGTCGCAGAAGATCGACGTGGACGCGCGCGGCGAGATCCTGGAGCTCAAGAACGTCCTCAACACGATGGTCGACCAGCTGTCGGCGTTCGCCGACCAGGTGACCCGGGTGGCCCGCGAGGTGGGCACCGACGGCATCCTGGGCGGCCAGGCCGAGGTCAAGGGCGTGTCGGGTACGTGGAAGGACCTGACCCAGTCCGTCAACTTCATGGCCAACAACCTGACCATGCAGGTGCGCAACATCGCCGAGGTCACCACGGCCGTCGCGCAGGGCGACCTGTCGAAGAAGATCACCGTCGACGCCAAGGGCGAGATCCTCGCCCTGGTGACGACCGTCAACACGATGGTCGACACGCTGTCCGCCTTTGCCGACGAGGTCACCCGCGTCGCCCGTGAGG
Source organism: Streptomyces sp. NPDC046977 (assembly GCF_040644455.1). Lineage (NCBI taxonomy): Bacteria > Bacillati > Actinomycetota > Actinomycetes > Kitasatosporales > Streptomycetaceae > Streptomyces > Streptomyces sp. NPDC046977. The sequence goes on along the minus strand of NZ_JBEYWO010000061.1, from coordinate 16,118 downwards.
TGGGCACCGACGGCATCCTGGGCGGCCAGGCCCGGGTGCGGGACGTCTCCGGCATCTGGAAGGACCTCACCGACAACGTCAACCTGATGGCCAACAACCTGACCGGCCAGGTGCGTTCGATCTCCTCCGTGGCCACGGCGGTCGCCAACGGCGACCTCACGAAGAAGATCACCGTCGAGGCGCGCGGCGAGGTCGCCCAGCTCGCCGAGACGATCAACACGATGGTCGACACGCTGTCCGCCTTCGGTGACGAGGTCACGCGTGTGGCCCGTGAGGTGGGCACCGACGGCATCCTCGGCGGTCAGGCGCGCGTGCCGGGAGTCTCCGGCTCGTGGAAGGACCTCACCGAGTCCGTCAACAACATGGCGTCCAACCTGACCGGCCAGGTCCGCAACATCGCGATGGTCACCACCGCGGTGGCCCGCGGCGACCTGTCCAAGAAGATCGACGTCGACGCGCACGGCGAGATCCTGGAGCTGAAGACCACCATCAACACGATGGTCGACCAGCTCTCCGCCTTCGGTGACGAGGTCACCCGCGTCGCCCGCGAGGTGGGCACCGAGGGCCGCCTCGGCGGCCAGGCGCGCGTACCGGGTGTCTCGGGCATCTGGAAGGACCTCACCGAGTCCGTCAACCTGATGGCCAACAACCTGACCCGCCAGGTGCGCAACATCGCCCAGGTGGCCACCGCGGTGACCCGCGGCGACCTCAACATCCGTACGGACGTGGACGCGGCCGGCGAGATCCTGGAGCTGCAGGACTACATCAACACCATGATCGTCCGGCTCCGCGAGACCACGCTCGCCAACAAGGAGCAGGACTGGCTGAAGGGCAACCTCGCCCGCATCTCCGGTCTGATGCAGGGCCGCCGGGACCTCAACGACGTCGGCGGCCTCATCATGAGCGAGCTGACGCCGGTCGTCTCGGCCCAGCACGGCGCCTTCTTCCTCGCCGAGGAGCCGGCCACCGAGGACATCGCCGAGGAGTACGAGCTGCGCCTGATCGGCAGCTACGGCTTCTCGCCGCGGACGATGCCCACCGTCTTCCTGCCCGGCGAGGGCCTGATCGGCACGGCCGCGGTGGAGAAGCGCAGCATCCTGGTGGAGAACGTGCCGCCGGGCTATCTGCGGATCTCCTCCGGGCTCGGCGAGGCGCCGCCGGCCCACGTCATCGTGCTGCCGGTGCTGTTCGAGGACCGGGTGCTCGGGGTGATCGAGCTGGCCTCGTTCCAGCCGTTCACCCAGATCCAGAAGGACTTCCTCGGCCAGATCACCGACATGATCGCGGTGAGCGTCAACACCATCAGCGTCAACACCAAGACCGAGTACCTGCTCAAGCAGTCCCAGGAGCTGACCGAGCAGCTACGGGAGCGCTCCGCGGAGCTGGAGAACCGGCAGAAGCAGCTCCAGATCTCCAACACCGAGCTGGAGGAGAAGGCCGAGCTGCTGGCCCGTCAGAACCGCGACATCGAGGTGAAGAACACCGAGATCGAGGACGCCCGCCAGGTGCTGGAGGAGCGCGCGGAGCAGCTCGCGGTCTCCATGCGGTACAAGTCCGAGTTCCTCGCCAACATGTCGCACGAGCTGCGCACCCCGCTCAACTCGCTGCTCATCCTGGCCAAGCTGCTCGCGGACAACGCCGAGGGCAACCTGTCGCCGAAGCAGGTCGAGTTCGCCGAGACGATCCACGGCGCGGGCTCCGACCTGCTCCAGCTGATCAACGACATCCTCGACCTGTCGAAGGTGGAGGCGGGCAAGATGGACGTCAGCCCGACCCGGATCGCCTTGGTGCAGCTCGTGGACTACGTCGAGGCCACGTTCCGGCCGCTGACGGCCGAGAAGGGCCTGGACTTCTCGGTCCGCGTCTCCCCGGAACTGCCCGCGACGCTCCACACCGACGAGCAGCGGCTGCTCCAGGTGCTGCGCAACCTCCTGTCCAACGCGGTGAAGTTCACCGACAGCGGGTCGGTGGAGCTGGTGATCCGCCCGGCCGGCCAGGAGGCGCCGCAGGCGATCCGGGAACAGCTGCTGGAGTCCGGTTCGCTGCGCGCCCCGGACGAGCCGCTGATCGCCTTCTCGGTCACCGACACCGGCATCGGTATCGCGGCCAGCAAGATGCGGGTCATCTTCGAGGCGTTCAAGCAGGCCGACGGCACGACCAGCCGCAAGTACGGCGGCACGGGCCTCGGCCTGTCCATCAGCCGGGAGATCGCGCGGCTGCTCGGCGGCGAGATCCACGCCGACAGCCAGCCCGGCCGGGGCTCGACGTTCACCCTCTACCTGCCGCTCAACAGCGGTGAACTGCCGCCGCACGGCTATGCGCAACTCCCGCCCGGCGAGCCCTTCGCCGAGCCGGACGCCTATGCCGAGCCGCTGCGCGGCACCGCTCCCGCGCACACCGGCGGGCGGCGCGGCGGCGCGGGCAGCAGCCTGGCCCGGCTGCGCCGCCGCTCGGCCCTCACCGAGCGGCCCATCGCCCAGGGCCAGCCGGACCGGCAGCCGCCGCCGGCCGCCGAGTCGTGGGTGGACGGGGCGCACTCCGACGCGTACACCGGCTTCGCGGGTGGATTCAGTGGCGAGAAGGTGCTCATCGTCGACGACGACATTCGCAATGTCTTCGCATTGACCAGCGTGCTGGAGCAGCACGGCCTCACGGTGCTGTACGCGGAGAACGGCCGGGAGGGCATCGAGGTGCTGGAGCAGCACGACGATGTCGCGGTCGTGCTGATGGACATCATGATGCCGGAGATGGACGGATACGCGACGACGGCGGCGATCCGCAGGATGCCGCAGTTCGCGGGGCTGCCGATCATCGCCCTCACGGCGAAGGCGATGAAGGGCGACCGGGAGAAGAGCATCGAGTCCGGTGCGTCCGACTATGTCGCCAAGCCGGTGGACACCGACCACCTGCTCGCGGTGATGGAGCAGTGGATGCACGCCCGGTGACGGAGCGTCGGACGACGGACGCGGTGACCGCCCGTGCGGCGGTCACCGCGGCGGGGCGGCCGGCCGCGGTCATGACACGGAGTGCTCACGGAGGTGTGAGGGTGCGGGAAACGGGGAACCTTCTGGTCCCCGCTTGCGTTTCTGCTACGTGCACAGTGACATGGCGGTGACAGGGTGTGGCGGACAGCGGGGTGCGGCTACCATGACCGGCACAAGGACGGACGGCGCTCAGGAGTCGTCCATGGGGGCGGCACCCGGTGCAGTGCCGGGACGAGGAGGGCGGGCCATGGTGCAGAAGGCCAAGATCCTCCTGGTCGATGACCGGCCGGAGAATCTGCTGGCGCTGGAGGCCATCCTCTCCGCGCTCGATCAGACACTGGTGCGGGCATCGTCCGGGGAGGAAGCGCTCAAGGCGCTGCTCACCGACGACTTCGCGGTGATCCTGCTCGATGTCCAGATGCCGGGCATGGACGGGTTCGAGACCGCGGCGCACATCAAGCGCCGGGAGCGCACCCGGGACATCCCGATCATCTTCCTCACGGCCATCAACCACGGTCCGCACCACACCTTCCGCGGCTACGCGGCCGGCGCGGTCGACTACATCTCCAAGCCCTTCGACCCGTGGGTGCTGCGCGCCAAGGTCTCGGTCTTCGTCGAGCTCTACATGAAGAACTGCCAGTTGCGCGAGCAGGCCGCCCTGCTGCGGCTGCAACTGGAGCAGGGCTCCCGGCAGGGTGCGGGCGGCGCCAAGGAGCCGGTCGGCCTGCTCGCCGAGCTGTCCGCGCGGTTGGCGGCGGTGGAGGAGCAGGCGGAGGCGCTGTCCAAGCAGTTGGACGAGTCGGCGGACGCGGCGGCGGTGGCGACCGCGGCCCATCTGGAGCGCAAGCTGACCGGACTGCGCCGGGCACTGGACGCGCTGGAGCCGGGCACCGGTTCGGGCGACAAGAAAATTCCCTCGCAAGAGTGACTGCCGCAAGTCCTTTGACGGCCCGTCACCCTTGATGCGTACGGGGCGCGACACGAACGGGCGTATGTCCGGCCACGGGTGTCGCGCACGGGACGGAACGGTAACCTCGCACCATGGCCCCACGTACGTCCGGCACCGCGAAGAAGGCTGCCGCCAAACCTGCGGCCAGGCCCGCGGCGAAGAAGGCCGCCGCCAAGCAGCCGGCGGCGAAGAAAGCACCGGCCAAGAAGGCCCCCGCCAAGAAGGCGGCACCCCCCGCCAAACCCGCGCCCAAGCCCGCACCCTCACCGACCGGGGCCGTCTACCGGCTCACCCGGGCGCTGTGGCTCGGCCTCGCGCACGGCGTCGGCGCGCTCTTCCGGGGCGTGGGCCGGGGCGCGCGCGGTCTCGACCCGGCCCACCGCAAGGACGGGCTCGCGCTGCTGCTGTTCGGCCTCGCGCTCGTCGTCGCCACCGGCACCTGGTCCGATCTGCAGGGTCCGGTGGGCGACCTGGTCGAGATACTGATCACCGGGCTGTTCGGCCGGCTGGACCTGCTGGTGCCGGTCCTCCTCGGTGCCGTCGTCTGGCGCCTGATGCGCCACCCCCAGCAGTCGGACGCCAACGGGCGGATCGTCATCGGCCTGTCCACGCTCGCCGTGGGCGTGCTCGGCCTGGTGCACATCGGCTGCGGCTCGCCGGGCCGGGGCCAGGGCGCCGACGCGATCCGGGACGCCGGAGGACTCATCGGGTGGGCGGCCTCCGCGCCGCTGCGCTACACCGTGGGGGCCCCGCTGGCGGTCGCCCTGCTGACGCTGCTGACCTTCTTCGGCCTGCTGGTCACCACCGCAACCCCCGTCAACGCCATCCCGCGCCGCCTGCGGGAGGCCGGCGTACGGCTCGGCCTGGTCGAGGTGCGGCCGGAGGAGGAGCCCGACGAGGACGCCGTCCCGTTCGGCGACCTGTTCGACGACGAGCCCGCCGCCGGACCGGGCGGCCCGGAGGCCGCGCCGCGGCGCCGCGGCCGGCGCCGCCCCGAGCAGCCCCCGCTGCCCGACCTGACGCCCGGCGGCCTCGGCACCGTGGACCTCGCCTACGGGGTCGCCGCGGACCTCGACGGCGCGCTGACCTACGGCGTGCCCGGCTCCTCCGTCGTCGCGGACCTCGTGCACCAGTCGGTGCCGCAGGCCCGGGACGAAGGGGTCGCCGATGCCGCCGAGGCCACCGGCGACCGCTCCGGGCGCTCCGTGCCGGACCTCACCAAGAAGGCGGCGCCCGACGCCGGGCAGCCCCTGCCGCCGCGCGCCGAGCAGTTGCAGCTGTCGGGCGACATCACGTACTCCCTGCCCTCCCTGGACGTGCTGGAGCGCGGCGGCCCAGGACGTACCCGCAGCGCCGCCAACGACGCGGTGGTGGAGTCGCTCAAGAGCGTCTTCTCGCAGTTCAAGGTCGACGCGGCGGTCACCGGCTTCACCCGCGGGCCGACGGTCACCCGCTACGAGGTGGAACTCGGACAGGCCGTCAAGGTCGAGCGGATCACCGCGCTCGCCAAGAACATCGCGTACGCCGTCGCCAGCCCCGACGTGCGGATCATCAGCCCGATCCCCGGCAAGTCCGCGGTGGGTATCGAGATCCCCAACAGCGACCGGGAGATGGTCAACCTCGGCGATGTGCTCCGGTCGGCGGACGCCGCCGGCGAGGAGCACCCGATGACGGTCGCCCTCGGCAAGGACGTGGAGGGCGGCTACGTGATGGCCAACCTCGCGAAGATGCCGCACATCCTCGTCGCGGGCGCCACCGGCTCCGGCAAGTCCTCCTGCATCAACTGCCTCATCACCTCGGTGCTCGCCCGGTCCACGCCGGACGAGGTACGCATGGTGCTGGTCGACCCCAAGCGCGTGGAACTGACCGCGTACGAGGGCGTCCCGCACCTCATCACGCCGATCATCACCAACCCCAAGCGGGCCGCCGAGGCGCTCCAGTGGGTCGTGCGCGAGATGGACCTGCGCTACGACGACCTGGCCGCCTACGGCTTCCGGCACATCGACGACTTCAACGCGGCGGTGCGCAGCGGCAAGGTGAAGCCGCCGGAGGGCAGCGAGCGCGAGCTGGCCCCGTACCCCTATCTGCTGGTGATCGTGGACGAGCTGGCCGACCTGATGATGGTCGCGCCGCGGGACGTGGAGGACGCGATCGTCCGCATCACGCAGCTCGCCCGCGCGGCCGGCATCCACCTGGTGCTGGCCACCCAGCGGCCGTCCGTGGACGTGGTCACCGGTCTCATCAAGGCCAACGTGCCCTCACGGCTGGCGTTCGCGACCTCCTCGCTCGCCGACAGCCGGGTCATCCTGGACCAGGCGGGCGCCGAGAAACTCATCGGAAAGGGTGACGGGCTGTTCCTGCCGATGGGCGCGAACAAGCCGATCCGCATGCAGGGCGCCTTCGTCACCGAGCAGGAGATCCACGCCGTCGTGGAGCACTGCAAGACGCAGCTGACGCCTGCTTACCGGGACGACGTCGTGGTCGGCACCGGCCCCAAGAAGGAGATCGACGAGGAGATCGGCGACGACCTCGACCTGCTCTGCCAGGCGGCGGAGCTCGTGGTCTCCACCCAGTTCGGCTCGACGTCGATGCTCCAGCGCAAACTGCGTGTCGGCTTCGCGAAAGCGGGCAGGCTCATGGACCTGATGGAATCGCGCGGGATCGTCGGTCCGAGTGAGGGGTCGAAGGCCCGCGACGTACTGGTCAAACCGGACGAGATGGACGGGGTGCTCGCGGTCCTGCGCGGCGAGACCGGTGCGTAGCCCGTTCGTAGCCCATCCGTAGCTCACTCGTAAGTGGGCGGGGAGCAACCGTTTCTCCTGCCCGTACGTCAAGTTAGTGCAAGGGGAAGGCGTATGGCCGTCTGTCATCGGTGCCGGTCACGACGGCAATCCTGATGGCGGACAAACAACGTCCGCCCGCTTGCCCGACCTTTTGCAACCCCCCCTAGACTGAGTCTCCAGCAGGTGGCTACACGCTCGAAAGGCGCACCCGTGTCCATCGGCAACCCGCCCCCCGACGACCGTCCCTCGGTCGGTCGTGCCCTCGCCCGAGCCCGTCTCGACGCCGGGCTCACCGTCGACGAGGTCAGTTCCACCACCCGAGTGCGGCCGCCCATTGTCCATGCGATCGAACAGGACGACTTCTCCCGCTGCGGCGGTGACGTCTACGCCCGCGGCCACATCCGGGCGCTGGCGCGCGCCGTGGGCCTCGATCCCGAGGCCCTGGTGGCGCAGTTCTCCACCGAGCACGGCAGCACACCGTCCCCCACCCCCGTAGCACCGCTGTACGAGGCGGAGCGGATGCGGCCCGAGCCGCGCCGCCCCAACTGGACCGCCGCCATGGTGGCGGCGATCGTCGCGGTCGTGGGTTTTGTCGGCTTCACTCTGTTCAACGGTGGCGACGACAGCGGCAAGCAGCCCGTCGCCGGCAAGCCGTCCGCGCAGAGCCCTGCCGCCAAGCCCTCCGCGACGCACAGGACCAGCCCCTCACCGGAGGCGACCGACAGCGCCATCGCCGCCGCCCCCGGTGACAAGGTCACGGTCAAGCTCACCGCCGACAACGGCAAGAGCTGGATCCAGGCCGTCGGCAGCAACGGCAAGCAGCTGTACCAGGGCAGCCTGGAGCAGGGCGACGCCAAGACCTTCACCGACAAGAAGAAGGTCAACCTCATCATCGGCAACGCCGGCGCCGTCGACCTCTTCGTCAACGGCAAGGACCTGGGCCCCGCGGGCGACCCCGGTCAGGTCCAGCGGCTGACCTTCACCCCCGGCGACCCGGAAGCCGGGTGACGTCCGCCACCACGGGCGCGCGAGCACACCGCGGCGCCCGGCCCGGGGCACCTGGCCCCGGGCCGGGCGCCGCAGCGCGTCAGAGCCCCGTCAGGGACAAAGTAGGCTGAGCCTATGTCCGAACCCCGTACCGTCGCCCTTGTCACGCTCGGCTGCGCCCGCAACGAGGTGGATTCCGAGGAACTCGCCGGCCGGCTGGCGGCGGACGGCTGGCAGCTCGTCGAGGACGCCGCCGAAGCCGACGTCGCCGTAGTGAACACCTGCGGCTTCGTCGAGGCCGCCAAGAAGGACTCCGTCGACGCCCTGCTGGAGGCGAACGACCTCAAGTCCCACGGCCGTACACAGGCCGTCGTGGCCGTCGGCTGCATGGCCGAGCGGTACGGCAAGGAACTCGCCGAGGCGCTGCCCGAGGCCGACGGCGTGCTCGGCTTCGACGACTACAGCAACATCTCCGACCGCCTGCAGACCATCCTGTCCGGCGGAGTGCACGCCTCGCACACGCCCCGGGACCGCCGCAAGCTGCTCCCGATCAGCCCGGCCGAGCGGCAGTCGGCGACCGGCGTCGCGCTGCCGGGGCACTCCCAGGCCGCCGAGGACGCCCAGGCGGCCGCCTCCGCGCCCGCGGACCTCCCCGACGGCCTGGCGCCCGCCTCCGGGCCGCGCGCGCCGCTGCGCCGCCGCCTGGACAGCAGCCCGGTCGCCTCGGTCAAGCTGGCCTCCGGCTGCGACCGCCGCTGCTCGTTCTGCGCGATTCCGTCCTTCCGGGGCTCCTTCGTCTCGCGCCGCCCCTCGGACGTGTTGGGCGAGACGCGGTGGCTCGCCGGCCAGGGCGTCAAGGAGATCATGCTGGTCAGCGAGAACAACACCTCGTACGGCAAGGACCTCGGCGACATCCGGCTGCTGGAGACGCTGCTGCCGGAGCTGGCGGACGTCGAGGGCATCGAGCGGGTCCGGGTCAGCTACCTGCAGCCCGCCGAGATGCGTCCCGGCCTGATCGACGTGCTCACCTCCACGCCCAAGGTCGCGCCCTACTTCGACCTGTCCTTCCAGCACTCGGCGCCCAAGGTGCTGCGGGCCATGCGCCGCTTCGGCGACACCGACCGCTTCCTGGAACTGCTGGACACCATCCGCTCCAAGGCGCCGGAAGCCGGTGTCCGCTCGAACTTCATCGTCGGCTTCCCGGGCGAGACAGAGGCGGACCTGGAGGAGCTGGAGCGCTTCCTGAGCGGCGCGCGGCTCGACGCGATCGGCGTGTTCGGCTACTCCGACGAGGAGGGCACCGAGGCGGCCGGCTACGAGGGCAAGCTGCCCGAGGACGTCGTCGCCGAGCGGCTGGCGCGGGTCTCCCGGCTCGCCGAGGAGCTGACCGCGCAGCGCGCCGAGGAACGCCTGGGCTCGACCGTGGACGTCCTGGTCGAGTCCGTCGACGAGGAGGACGGCGCCGTGGGCCGCGCCGCGCACCAGGCACCCGAGACCGACGGCCAGATCATCCTGACCTCGTCGCAGGGCCTGGTGGCCGGTTCGTTCGTCGCGGCGAAGGTGGTGGACACCGAAGGCGTCGACCTCGTCGCCGAGCCGCTCGGCACGGAGGAGGCGGACAGATGACCGGAGTACCGGCGTCCGCCGCGGGAAACCACCGTCCCGCCGCTTCCGCCCCGGCGGCGGGGGCGCCCGGGACGGCGGCCGCGGCCAAGCCCAGCGTGTGGAACATCGCCAACATCCTGACGATGGTGCGGCTGGTGCTGGTGCCGGGCTTCGTCGTGCTGCTCCTGCACGGCGACGGTCACGACCCGGCCTGGCGCTCCTTCGCGTGGGCCGCGTTCGCCATCGCGATGATCACCGACCTCTTCGACGGGGAGCTGGCCCGCCGCTACGGTTTGGTCACCGACTTCGGCAAGATCGCCGACCCGATCGCCGACAAGGCGATCATGGGCGCCGCGCTGGTCGGGCTGTCCGCGCTGGGGGACCTGCCGTGGTGGGTCACCGTGGTGATCCTCTTCCGCGAGCTCGGCATCACGCTCATGCGCTTCTGGGTCATCCGCTGGGGCGTCATCCCGGCCAGCCGCGGGGGCAAGCTCAAGACGCTCACGCAGGGCGTCGCCGTCGGCATGTACATCCTGGTGCTGACCGGCCCGCTGGCGACCATCCGTGCGGTGATCATGGGCGCCGCGGTGTTCCTCACCGTGGTCACCGGACTCGACTACGTACGGCAGGCCGTGGTGATGCGCCGGGCCGGGCTCGCCGCGCAGCGTGCGGCGATCGCCAGGGCGGCCGTGGCGGCCGTGACCGTCCGGGAACCGGACCCGTCCGGGTCCGCGGGGGAGCCGGGGCAGGACGCGTGAACGCCGCCGCCGAGGTCCTGGAGCTGCTGGCGAGCCGCTCCGCGACCCTGGCGGTCGCCGAATCGCTCACCGGCGGGCTCGTCGCCGCCGAACTGACCGCGGTGCCGGGGGCCTCCCGGAGCTTCCGCGGCTCGGTCACCGCGTACGCCACGGAACTCAAGCGGGACGTGCTGGGCGTGGACGGGACACTGCTCGCCGAACGCGGCGCCGTCGACGCGGGGGTCGCCCGAGGCATGGCGGAGGGCGTGCGGCGCGTGCTGCGCGCCGACTGGGGGGTCGCGACGACCGGGGTCGCCGGCCCCGATCCGCAGGACGGCCAACCGGTCGGCACGGTGTTCGTCGCGGTCGCCGGGCCCGGGGGGACGGTCAGCGAGAAACTGCAGCTGAACGGGGACCGCGCCGCCATCCGTATCTCCTCCGTGGACGCCGTGCTCACCTTGTTGCACCAGAGTCTGGTGACGGGCGGGGGAACACCTGGCGAATCCGCGGCGGCCAAGGGTAGGGAAGAGAGTGGGGGGAAGGGATGTTTGCAGCCCTGAGTGAACACGTCATCGCTCCCCGCACGGCCGACGCCGGAGGCGGTACGGTGGGGCAAGAAGGTTGCGAATTCGCGGTCCGAGGAGGGAGCCACCGATGATTCTGCTCCGTCGCCTGCTCGGTGACGTGCTGCGTCGGCAGCGCCAACGCCAGGGCCGCACCCTGCGTGAGGTCTCCTCATCCGCCCGGGTCTCCCTGGGCTACCTGTCGGAGGTCGAGAGGGGGCAGAAGGAGGCTTCCTCCGAACTGCTCTCCGCGATCTGTGACGCCTTGGACGTCCCGATGTCCGAGGTGATGCGGGAGGTCAGCGACGATCTGGCGCTTGCCGAGCTTTCCGAGTCGGCTGCCGCTGTCGGATCGGCAGCCGCGCCTGTGCGGCCGCTGCTGGGCGCGGTTCCGTCCGTACCGTCCGGTCGTCCGGACGAGCGGGTCACCATCAAGGCGCCGAAGGCGCCCACCGAGGCCGTGGACGTCGTCGCGGCCTGAGGAGCGACACAAGCAGTTCCGGGACGAGGCCCCGGCCGGTGGATCGCCGGCCGGGGCCTCGTTCTTGCTTGGCACGCACGGTGGGACTGCTCCTGGGCGTGGGGGCGTTGCGGCCGGTCTGCGGGGTCCGGGCGGAGGTGCGTGCTCGCGTGTGCCCGGGGAAGGCGTACGGATGTCGCCACCGAGGCGATCTTCCGTGTCCGGCCCGACCGACCTTGGAGGACGCATGACGAGCGTCGTTGTGAAGAGCACCCTGTCCGAGCAGGCCCGTGCGATTGTGGGCGACGCGCTGCAGCACACCCTGGCGGATCTGATCGATCTGTCGCTGGTGGCCAAGCAGGTGCACTGGAACGTCCACGGCCCCCGCTTCCGCTCCGTCCACCTCCAGCTCGACGACGTGGTGACCACGGCCCGGACCTACGCGGACACCGTGGCGGAGCGGTCCGCCGCGATCGGCGTGCCGCCGGACGGCCGGGCCGGCACGGTGGCCAAGTTCAGCCTCGTCCGCGAAGTGCACGACGGCTGGATCCGGGACGGCGAGGTCGTGGACGTCATGGTCGAGGCCCTGGCGGCGGTCGTCCGGCGGGTCCGCGACGGCATCGAGGCGACCGGGGACGCCGACCCCGTCAGCCAGGACATCCTGATCGGCCTGGCCGCCGAGCTCGAGAAGCACCACTGGATGTTCCAGGCCGAGAACGCCTGAGCCCGCGCCCGGCCACGGTTGCCCGCTGTGGAGCTGGGCCCCGGGGTCGTCGCAGGCAGTAGCCGTCCGTGTACGCCAGTGGAGTGAACGTCGTGCCAGGTGGGACGGCAGAGGTCTAGGGATCTTGACGGACGGGGATCGCACTTCTGTACGGGGAAAGCCCGGGATCCGTCCCGGGTGATTCCCGCCGCAACCTCGGGGCTCCGAAGGAGGCGGCCATGTGCGTCACTCGGCTGTTTCAGGAGCTGTGGGCCCGGCGGCCCGTCCGCTGGGTCATCGCTTTCGTCGCGGGCGCCTTGTGGTGGTGGGCCATGGTCCGGCTCACCGTCCAGCCCGCCCAAGCAGGTCCCTTCGAAGGCCTCGTCGCAGCCGGCGGCTGGGGTCTGAGCATCATCCCGATGCATTCGGCGAGGTGGTCGCGGGGACCGGACGGCGCGGTGGTACCCGTTCGTGAGGACGGCGCCCCTATGGGCAGATGGCCATGGGGGAGAGTACCGGGGCCGCGTAGCCGCTCCCTTCCAGGGCACGACGACTCCGCCGTCGGGCGGATGAATCTGGCCCGTCGTGACGGCTGAGGCCGCACGGGACGGGAACCGGCAGAGCCAGGAGGTGCAGGTGTGCGTCACGTTCCCGGGCCGCCCAGGCGGTCCGGGGACGAGGCGCACGCCACGGTCTGCCCGCGCCGGGGTGCGGGCCAAGGGGACCACGGACACGGGGACTTGATCGCGGGGCCGCTGTGCGGGACGCGTGCGAGCGCGCTGCGGCCCTTACTGATGTGCCGTCAGTAAGGGCGGGTGCCGAAACGGGACGACTCCGCCGCCTGCGGGGCAGGGCCGCGCTGGCAGCGGGGGCACCAGTAGGTCACCCGCGCCTGGCCGCGCGGGCCTTGGTCCGCGACGCGGATGGCGGTGCCACAGCGCCGGCAGGGTTGATGGGCCCGGCCGTAGACCCAGTGGGTGCGGCCGCGGCGGGTGTCCCCGGTGGTGATGTGGCCGTGCCGGGTCCTGTTGGCCTCCAGCAGCCGCTGGGCCAGGTCCACGACCCGCTCGGGCGCCGGGACTTCGCCGACGGGCATCCACGGGGTGACACCGCGCAGGAAGCACAACTCGCATTTGTAGACATTGCCGAGACCCGCCAGGTTGCGCTGGTCCAGCAGTGCTTCGCCCAGGGCACGGTCGGGCTGCGTCCCCAGCCGGTACGCGGCCTCGACGGGATCCCAGTCCGGGCCGAGCAGATCGGGGCCGAGATGGCCGACCGCCTTGTCCTCCTCGGCGGTCCGCAGCAACTCCAGCACCGGCAAGCGGTAGCCCACGGCCACCTGTTCGGCGTTGGCGAGCACCGCGCGGACCTGGTGGTCCGGGCCTCCCCGCCAGCGCTCGTCCGGTCCGTACATCTGCCAGGAGCCGTCCATGCGCAGATGGGAGTGGAGGGTCAGGCCGCCCTCGATCCGGGTCAGCAGGTGCTTGCCGCGCGCGACCACCTCCTCGACCCGCCGTCCGGTCAGATCGGCGGTCGCCAGGCGCGGCACCCTCAAGTCGGCCCGCAGCAGCACCCTTCCGGCCAGCGCGCGGTGCAGGCGGTGCGCCGCGAACCAGATCGTGTCTCCCTCGGGCACGGTGTCCCCCCGGTCAGGCCCGCAGCCGCAGGCCGCGGGGTGTGGCGTGGAATCCGGCCGCCTCCAGGGCGCTGCCGAGCGTGGAGGTGAGGGCCGGCTCGCCATTGGTGCGCTCCACCGTCAGGCGGCCCAGCGCCCCGTCCCGTACCGCCAGCGCCAGGGCGTCGGCGGCGGCCTGGAGGCGTTCCTCGTCCTCGGCCCAGGCCAGCAGGGTCTTTCCGCCGCGCTCCACATAGAGCACGAGTTCGCCGTCGGCCAGCACGACCAGCGCGCCCGCCTTGCGGCCCGGCCGGTGTGACACCCCTGCGGGCTGCTCGGGCCACGGCAGCGCGGCACCATAGGCGTTGGCGGGGTCGGCCGCGGCGAGCACGACCGTACGCGCCTTCTCCTGGCGGCTCCCCTCGCGGTCGCGGGCGTTGCTGATGGCCCGCAGCCGGTCCACGGCGCCGTCCATGGCGAACTGGGCGGCGCCCAGGCCCTCCACGACGTAGCCGCGGCGGGCCTGCCCGGTCTCCTCGAAGGCGGCCAGCACCCGGTAGGCGGCGGAGAAGCCGCCCTCGACACCCTCGGCGGCCACCGCGCCGCGGGTGACGACGCCGTGCCGGTCCAGCAGGGTGTGGGTGAGGGCGTGCGCCCGGTGCGTGGGGTCGGTCTCCAGGGCCGGTACGAGGGACCAGCGGCCGGCCGTGGTCGGCGGGCCGCCGCGGGACGCCGTGGCTCGGGGCACACCGCCCGTGCGTGCGGTCAGGCCCCCGTAGCGGCCGCGCGGCACCGCGCGGGGTGCCCGGTGGGCGGTGGAGCCCGCGGTGCGGCCGGAACCGAGCAGCGCGCGCAACGGCGCGAGGGTGTCGTTGGTGAGCCGGCCCGACCAGGCCAGGTCCCAGACCACCTCGGCCAGTTCGGGGTCGCCCGGCTCGTGTCCGGCGGCCCGCACCTGGTCGGCGATCTGCCGGAAGAACAGCCCGTAGCCGGCCGACAGCGCCTCCAGGACGGCGCGGTGGAGCGGGGAGAGCTCCAGCGGCTGGGGTTCGGGCAGCAGCAGGGGCGCGGTCTCGGCGAGGTACAGCGACACCCAGCCGTCCTTGCCGGGCAGGGCCCCGGCTCCCGACCACAGCACCTCGCCGGCCGAGGTCAGTTCGTCCAGCATCGCCGGGGTGTAGCCGGTGACACGGGCCGGCAGCACCAGCTTCTCCAGGGCCGAGGCGGGCACCGCCGCGCCCTGGAGCTGCTCCACCGCCCGGACGAGCCCGTCCGTGCCGCGCAGGCCGTGGGTGCCCACGTGCTGCCACTGCGGCAGGAAGGACGCCAAGGTGGCCGGCGGCACCGGCTCCAGTTCGTGGCGCAGCGCGGCGAGGGAGCGGCGGCGCAGCCGGCGCAGCACGCCCGCGTCGCACCACTCGTGCCCGGCGCCCCCGGGGCGGAACTCGCCCTGGACCACGCGCCCGGACGCGGCCAGCCGGTGCAGTGTGCCGTCCGCGACAGCGGTGCCCAGGCCGAAGCGGTGTGCGGCCTCCGCGGAGGTGAACGGGCCGTGGGTGCGGGCGTGCCGGGCCAGCAGGTCCGCCAGCGGGTCCTTGACGGGCTCGGTGAAGGCCTCCGGCACACCGACCGGGAGCGCGGTGCCCAGCGCGTCCCGCAGACGCCCCGCGTCCTCCACGGCCGCCCAGCGGTCCGCGCCCGCGATGCGCACCTGGATCGCGCGGCGCGCGGTCTCCAGGTCGCCCGCCCAGCCCGGCGCGGCGCCGCGGGCCGCCAGCTCGGCGTCGTCGAGCGGCCCGAGCACACGCAGGAGGTCGGCGACGCCCTCGGCGTCCTTGACCCGGCGTTCCTCGGTCAGCCACTGCAACTCCCGCTCCAGTTCGGCCATCACGTCGGCGTCGAGCAGTTCGCGCAGCTCGGCCTGGCCCAGCAGCTCCGCCAGCAGGTGCGAGTCGAGGGACAGCGCCGCGGCGCGCCGCTCGGCGAGCGGGGAGTCGCCCTCGTACAGGAACTGCGCCACGTAGCCGAAGAGCAGCGACTTGGCGAAGGGCGACGGCTCCGGGGTGGTGACCTCGACCAGCCTGACCTTGCGCGACTCGATGTCACCCATCAGCTCGACCAGTCCGGGGACGTCGAAGACGTCCTGAAGGCACTCGCGGACCGCCTCCAGGACGATCGGGAACGAGCCGAACTCCGAGGCGACCTGGAGCAGTTGCGCGGCGCGCTGCCGCTGCTGCCACAAGGGGGTGCGCCTGCCGGGGTCGCGGCGCGGCAGGAGCAGGGCGCGGGCGGCGCACTCGCGGAAGCGGGAGGCGAACAGCGCAGAACCGCCCACCTGGTCCGTCACGAGCTGCTCGACCTCGCCCTTGTCGAACGCCACGTCGGCGGCGCCCACCGGGGACTGCTCGGTGTCGAACTCGGCTCCCTGGCGGGCCGGGTCCACGTCCAGCAGGTCCAGGCCCATCAGGTCCGCGTCGGGCAGGCGCAGCACGATGCCGTCGTCGGCGTGCATCACCTGCGCGTCGAAGCCGTACCGCTCGCCCAGGCGGGCGCCCAGGGCCAGCGCCCAGGGCGCGTGCACCTGCGCGCCGAACGGGGAGTGGATCACGACCCGCCAGTCGCCGAGCTCGTCGCGGAAGCGCTCGACCACGATTGTGCGGTCGTCCGGCACATGGCCGCAGGCGCGGCGCTGCTCGTCCAGGTAGGCCAGCACATTGTCGACGGCCCACGGG
>NZ_JBEYWO010000060.1:0-23006 GCF_040644455.1 Streptomyces sp. NPDC046977 | reverse complement strand
CAGCCCGCCACCCTGCGCGTACCTCATGACCGTGGTGTACCGCGACGATCACAACCTGTCAGCACCCCACGACATCACGCATTACAAGTCAGTAGGGGCATTCGCGGGCCCTGGTGCCGGCTTCCGTCCAGGCTCTGCCGCAGGTCCGCCTCGTTCGGCGCGAGCGGTCGTCGAGTTGCGGCGCGCGGCCCTGGCGTGGACCGCCCAGGCCGTGCCCGTTGCGCTGTCGTGCTGGTGGCGTGTCACCTCGTTCCGGCGTCGGCCTGCTCCAGTTGCGGTACGACCGTGTACTTCGGGTTGTCGGCCGAGGCTGCTCCGGCATGGAAGACACCGAACCGTGTGCAGGCGGATGCCGCCAGCAGTGCTGCCCCGCTGAGGACGGCGGCCTTTCGGCTGCGGCGGGCAAAGAGGGCGGCACCGGCCGCGCCGGCGAGGGACAGGGCCTGGGCGGCGCGCATGAGCCGGCCACTGCGGCCCGTCCGGTAGGGCTCGGCAATTATGTCGAGTCGGTGTTCCATGACCTTGACGGCGGCGGTTTCCAGGGCGGTGCCGAACAGCGCAGCCCCGATGGCGGGGCCGTTCTCCGCCACGGGTGCGGTGATCAGGGCCATGCCGGAGGCCGCGATCGTGGCCGAGCCGGTGAACACGAAGGGCATCTCACGGTAGCCGTCGTGCCAGGCGGGCACGGCGGTGTTGGTGGCGAGCACCGCGGTGTACGCGGCGACTGCGGGACCCAGCAGCGCGGTCGCGGCGGTGGCGGACCGGGCGACCCGGGGCATCCGGCCAGTCAGGTCCAGTGCCGCTGCGGCACCGGCAGCCGGGGCGTAGACGGACAGCAGCCACGAGCCGACGCTCATCGGCGACGTGGGACGGAAGACCCGCAACATGTGGTAGAACCGCTCGGGCCGCCCCAGGTCGTGGACGAGTGCGATGCCCGATCCGCTGATCGCGGCGATCGAGGAGACCTTCAGGGCGCGCGCCATGACCGGGCGGCCGGTCAGTTCCGCTCCGGCCGCCAGGACCGATCCGGCTCCGGCCAACCCGCCGAGGAAGAAGTAGCCCGCGATGTCCAGCGGGGCCCACGTGGGCGCCTTGATGATCGGCCGACCGTAATAGGAGGTGAACTCCGCGTCGGGGACCATGAGCTGTTCGCCCTTGCGCCCCCGTCGCCTGCCGCGCCGCCGCGGGGCACCGGCCGCCGCCTGAGACGCCGTGTATTTCTCCGGATCCGCGCCCACGGCCTGGCCGATCCTTGCCTCGCGTCCCGGTCGCTCGCCGTGGAGGCCGTCCTTGCCGACGTCGGAACTGCTCATCAGCGTTCCTTTCGCGCTGCGCCGCACGCGGCGAAGACGGCGGCAAGTCCGCCGAGGACGGTGGCGGCGGCCACCCCCGCATGGCGCCACATCGAGGGCAGGTCCCGCGTGGTGACGACCGGCGCCGGCGGAAGGCCGTAGACCTCTGGCCGGTCGAGGAGCAGGAAGAAAGCGCCGTTGCCGCCGACGCCGTCGTCGGGGCTGTCGCCGTACAAGCGGGCGTCGGTGACTCCGCCGGCGTGCAGATGCTCCACGCGAGCGGCTGCCCGCTCCCGCAGTTCGTTCAAGGGTCCGAACTGGATGGAGTCCGTGGGGCAGGCCTTGGCGCAGGCCGGTTCCTGGCCCGCGCCCAGCCGGTCGTAGCACATCGTGCACTTGAACACCCGGCCGTCGTCCTTGCGCTGGTCGATGACGCCGTAGGGGCAGGCGGGGACGCAGTAGCCGCAGCCGTTGCAGACGTCCTCCTGCACCACCACGGTGCCGAACTCGGTGCGGAACAAGGCGCCGGTCGGGCAGACGTCCAGGCAGGCCGCGTGGGTGCAGTGCTTGCACACGTCGGAGGACATCAGCCAGCGCAGTTCGGTGCGGCCGTCGGGCGAGGGCGGGCCAGGGGTGGTGGGGGTGACCGCCGCGTCCGGGGCCGGCGTGCCCGAGCCCTGCGACGCGAGGGCGAGCACGTCGAGATCGCTGTGGTCGACGCCGGACTGCGCGTGGCCGAGCGGCTTGCTCTGCTCGATGAAGGCGACATGCCGCCAGGTGTCCGCGCCAAGGCCCTGGGTGTTGTCGTAGGACATGCCGGTGAATTCGAGTCCGTCCTCCGGGATCGCGTTCCATTCCTTGCAGGCGACTTCGCACGCCTTGCAGCCGATGCAGACCGAGGTGTCGGTGAAGAAGCCCACCCGTTCGGGGTGGTCGGCGCCGTGGCCGGCGTCCCGGGCGGGGTCCGGTTCGGCGCCCGCGAGCAGATTGCGGCCGATGATCGTCATCCTGTGACTTCCGTTCCGGTGTGCTCGGTGATGCCGGCCCGCTGCGTGTACTCGGTGAGCAGGTCGAGCAGTGCGGGGCCGCGCGGGCGGCGACCGGGCCGGATGTCCGCGGTCAGCGCCTTGACCTCCTGGATGTGGACGTTCGGATCGAGGGCGATGGCGGACAGTTCGTTGGCCGCGTCGCCGGTGCTGTAGCCGTTGGGCCCCCAGTGGTAGGGCAGCCCGATCTGGTGGACGGTGCGCCCGCCGGCGCGCAGCGGCGTCATCCGCTCGGTGACCAGCACGCGTGCCTCGATGACGCCGCGGGCGGTGACCAGCGTGGCCCAGCCTGCGTGCTCCAGACCGCGCTCTGTCGCCAGTTCCGGCGAGACCTCGCAGAACATCTCCGGCTGCAGCTCGGCCAGGTACGGCGACCAGCGGGTCATGCCGCCCGCCGTGAAGTGCTCGGTCAGCCGGTACGTCGTCACCACGTACGGGAAGACGTCCGCGCCGGATTCGTCACCGCTGGGGTGGAAGCGGTTGCGCTCGCGGGAGGCGATCTGCCGGACGGGACTGCGCTGCTGCTTACGGTAGAGGGGGTTGGCCACTGGTGAGTCCTGCGGCTCATAGTGGGTCGGCAGGGGACCGTCCACCAGGCCAGCGGGTGCGTAGAGCCAGCCCTTGCCGTCGGCCTGCATGATGAACGGGTCGCTGCCGCTGAGCGCGTCGGGCCCCGTGGCACCCTCCGGCGGACGGTAGGACGGCGGACGGTCGGGGACGAAGTCCGGTACGTCGTGGCCGGCCCAGTGCTGCTGTGCGGCGTCCCACCAGATGAGCGCTTTGCGGTCGCTCCACGGGTTGCCGTCCGGGTCGGCGGAACAGCGGTTGTACAGGATGCGGCGGTTGGCGGGCCAGGCCCACGCCCACTCCAGGGCCATCCAGTCCTGCTCGGTGTGGGGCTTGCGGCGGGCCGCCTGGTTGACGCCGTCGGCGTACACCCCGCAGTAGATCCAGCAGCCGCAGGAGGTCGAGCCGTCGTCCTTGAGCTGGGTGTAGGCGCTGAGCGGTTCGCCGGACGCGTCACGTCCGTTGATCTCCGCGAGGACCGCCTCCGCGTCGGGCTCGTCGAGCGGTCCTTCGGTGGGGTAGTCCCAGGCCAGGTCCTGCACGGGGCGGTCCATCGGGTCGGTGGAGTCCGCGAGGCGCTGCTTGATGCGCTTCCCCAGGTGGTACATGAACCATAGGTCGCTGCGGGCCTCGCCGTCCGGTTCCTTGGCGGCGAAGTGCCATTGCAGCATGCGGTTGGTGTTGGTGAACGAGCCGGCCTTCTCGACGTGCGCGGCGGCGGGGAAGAAGAACACCTCGGTGGCGATGTCCTCGGTCCGCAGCTCGCCTGTCTCGATCTCCGGGCCGTCCTTCCACCAGGTCGCCGACTCGATGAGAGAGAAGTCCCGGACCACCAGCCAGTCCAGCTCGGCCATGCCGAGGCGCTGCATCTTGGCGTTGGCGGATCCGACCGCGGGGTTCTCGCCCATCAGGAAGTAGCCCTTGCACGTGCCGTCGAGCTGGGCCTGGACGGTGTCGTAGGTGCTGTGCGAGCCGGTGATCCTCGGGAGGTGGTCGAAGCAGAAGTCGTTGTCCACGGTGGCGGCTTCGCCGTAGTACGCCTTGAGCAGGCTGACCATGTAGGACCGCATGTTGCCCCAGAAGCCCTTGTCGGCCTTGGTCGCGTCGACGAAGGCGTCCAGGTCCTCGTGGGCGTGGGCGTGCGGCATGGGCAGGTAGCCGGGCAGCAGGTTGAACAGGGTGGGGATGTCGCTGGAGCCCTGGATGCTGGCGTGGCCGCGCAGTGCCTGGATCCCGCCTCCGGGGCGGCCCATGTTACCCAGCAGCAGCTGCAGGATGCACGCGGTACGGATGTACTGGGCGCCGACGGTGTGCTGGGTCCAGCCCACCGCGTAGACGAATTCGCTCGTGCGGTCGCGGCCGGAGTTGTCGATCAGCGCCTGACAGACCTTTAGGAACGTGTCCCGGGGGATGCCGCAGACGTCCTCGACCATCTCCGGGGTGTAGCGGGCGTAGTGCCGTTTGAGGACCTGGTACACGCAGCGCGGGTGCTGCAGGGTCGGATCGCGCCGCGCGTCACCGGAGACCGGCGCGCCCCCCGACCCGTGGGATTCGGCGTGCCCGGAGGCAGCGATCGACGCTCCGCCGCCGGTGCGCTCCTCGTAGAGGTCGTCGCGTTCCCCGGCGACTCCCTGCACCTCGCTGCCGTCGTACTGCCAGCTCTCCACGTCGTAGTGGCCGGTCTCCTCGTTCAGGCCGGAGAACACGCCGTCGAGGTCTTCGGTGTCCTGGAAGTCCTCCCGCACGAGCGTGGCGGCATTGGTGTACGCCAGGACGTACTCGCGGAAGTCGGCCTCGTTCTGCAGGACGTGGTTGATGATGCCGCCGAGGAACGCGATGTCGGAACCGGCCCGGATGGGCACGTGCAGGTCGGCCAGCGCGCTGGTGCGGGTGAACCTCGGGTCGACGTGGATGACCTTGGCCCCGCGGGCCTTGGCCTCCATCACCCACTGGAAGCCGACCGGATGCGCCTCGGCGAAGTTGGAGCCCTCGATGACGATGCAGTCGGAGTTCTGCAGATCCTGCAGGAAGGTTGTGGCGCCGCCGCGTCCGAAGGACGTGCCCAGACCCGCGACGGTCGAGCTGTGGCACACCCGGGCCTGGTTCTCGACCTGCACGATGCCGAGCCCGGTGAGGAGCTTTTTGATCAGGTAGTTCTCCTCGTTGTCGAGTGTGGCGCCGCCCAGGCTCGCGATGCCCATGGTCCGGTTCACGCGGATGCCCTCGTGCTCCCACTGCCATGTCTCACGACGGCTCCGGATCACACGGTCCACGACCATTTCCATCGCGGTGTCCAGATCGAGCGGTTCCCATTCGGTGGCGTGCGGCCGCCGGTACAGGACCTCGTGGCGCCTGGCGTCCCCGGTCGTGAGCTGCAGGGTCGCCGCACCCTTGGGGCACAGGCGCCCGCGGCTGACCGGCGAGTCCGGATCGCCCTCGATCTGCACGATCTTGTCGTCCTTCACGTACACGTTCTGCGCGCAGCCCACCGCGCAGTACGGGCAGACGGACTTCACGACCTTGTCCGCGGTCTCCGTCCGGGGTCGCAGGCCACGGCTCCGGCGCGACGTGGCAGCTGCCCCCCGCCCGGTGGGATCCTCGCCGGTGAGCTGCCGGTAGACCGGCCAGTCCTGAATCCACGTGCGCACGCTCATGGAACGGTCCTTTCACCGCGCGAGGAAGCCGCGAAGCGGCCACTGCGCTCGGCTTCCCGCACGCCGGTGTCCTACACCTGTTCCTTGAGCGGTGCGGCAGCTGGCGTGAGTCGCCCGCCGGGGTACACGCAGGCAAGGCGGCTGCTCTGAAGGCTGTCAGGCGTTACGGGCCGCGGATGCGGATGCGGAGGCGGAGGCGGAGGCGGAGGAAAGGACGCGAAACAGTCCGCGAGCGCCGGTCAGGTCCAGCACCCGTTCTGCCTGGGGCCGCAGACCGCAGAGTTCGAGGTCGCCGCCCTCCGCTTCGGCGCGCAGTCGAAGGCTCAGCAGCATGTTGAGGAAGGCGGAGCCGGCGAACGTCACGCCAGAAAGGTCCACACAGAGCGTCCTGCCGTGGAGCGCCAGGGCATCAGACACGCGCGTCACGTCAGGACACGTGTCAAAGTCCAGTTCGCCGGTCAGCTTGATGGTCGTCCGCGGGCCTACTTCGCTGACAGTCATGCCAATGCGTCGCACGGAAGAGCCGCCGTTCGGGTCAGAGCCCGTCACGGCCGACTCCCCCTGCGGGAAGTAGTCCGCGACACGGGCGGCGCCTCGCCGCCCACAGTCGAGCGAGACCACCCGCACCTTCCAGCGACCACGAAGCGTGACCATTCGGTAGCACGGGGTCTCTCACCAAGCCAGGCTGGTCTTCGTAGCGTGACACTGTGAGACCCAGTGCGCCAGCCCCCCTGATGTCTGGGTCACGGGAGGCGTCAGCCTTCGACGCCAGTTGCGGAGTGGGCGGCGCCGACTGGTTTGGACTCGGGGGAACCGCGTTGACGCAGGTAGACCGAGAAGACGGCCATGGAAGCGATGGCCAGAAGCTCGGACTGCCAGTTCTGAAGGGTGCGATTCCAGAAGTCAGCCGTGGACACATAGCCTGCCCAGGACACGGGCGCTTGGAGTTGGCGCAAATGCTGCTCGTTGAAGGCAGCCACACCACTGATGGACTGGGCGAACCAGCACAGCAGGAAAATCGTTGCCATGGTCAGCCCCAGCGAACGCGCGTACAGCGCTTGACGGACTCCCGGCATGCGCGCCCACCGGGGGGAGTCCGGGCCGGCGTGGGGTCCCACCAGCTGGTCTCTGTCGGACCCCGGTCCGGCCTTGGTCAGGCCCTTCGACTCAGGCGAGCCGCGCTGGAGTAGCCAGACCGTGGCGTAGATGTACAGAAAGAATTGCAGGTACTCCGACTGCCAGTTCTCCGTGACGTCGACAGCGAAGTCAGAGGTCGTCAAGTACGAGGCGAAACTGATGGATTGCAGGTCTTCGGCCAGGAGCTGATTGTTGAACTCCGCATGGCCGGAGATCGCCTGCCCGGCGAGGGCCAGCAGGAACGCCGATCCGAACGCGAGGCCAAGGCCGTTCTCCCGGGCGAAGCGTCGCACGGCAGTCACCGGTGCAGCACCCCCAACGTGGTGAAGTAGACAAGGCCCACAGCGATCACCAGCAGGTACGTGAGGAACATCGTTCGCATCGTCTACCCGCCCTTGATCTCGCAGTCGTAGGGCCGCTCGGGGCGGGCGGAGCATCCCGCGGCGGTGACCTTCCACCCGGAGGAGAACCGTGACAGGAAGACCGTGTCCGACGCGAACACCACCCGGGCCTGCTGCCCAAACACATCGACGGCCCGCACGCCAGTTGCAGAGGTCAGATCCTGGGCACTCAGTCCCCGTACGCATCCGGCCTTCGCGGACTGCTCCAGATTCAGCCGGGTAGCGGGCGCAAGCGCGGCACACGCCGCGTTGCTGTCACCCGTTCGCAGGGCGTCCTCGAAGGCCGCGGCCGCTGCGGTCGCCGCGACTTTACGGTCGGCCAGTGCGCCGCATCCGCTGAGTCCCGCGACGACCCCTGCCACTACGGCGCCTTTGGCCAATCGCCATGCGCGGACCGACGTGCATTCCCTCACGGAATACTTCCTGCCCTGTCCCCACAGGTTTTCTGCGCGCCCAGTCGGCTGAGATGTCTCCGTTCGACTGATACCCCGAGGCGCTGCGTCCAGGATGGGCCGCGGCAGCCAGGCGCTCCAGAGCGGCCCGCAACCAGCGGTCATCCTGCCTGGGTGCGGCGCGCGCATGCGGCGACCATGTCCCGCAAGCTTCCGACTTCTGCCAACAGCTCCCGCTGGATGTACGCACCGGTCCCGGTGTGCAACAGCTGAGCAAGGGCTTCCTGGGCCGGGATGAGGTCGCCGTTCTCCTCCAAGGCCTCCCGGACGTGCTCGAACAGAGCCCGTACGACCGACTCCGCAGGAGCGGGTCTCATGGTCGCGGGATGGACGAGCTGCCCGTACAAGCCTTCCCGTCCCGCCCGCCATGCGGACAGCCGCAGCAGCCCCACGCCAGGGTCGGGAGCCGGTTCGCCCGCTCGCCACTGGCGAGCGGCTGTCTCGGCAAGTGCCCGAACCAACGTGGCCATCAGAGCGGTGGCAGCCGGATCAAGGCAGACGTCGGCGACCCTGATCTCCACAGTGGGGTAGGTACGGGACAGCCGGGCATCGAAGTAGATCATGCCCTCGTCCCGCAAGGCGCCGGTTGCAACCATGGCATCGACCAGGCGGTGATATTGGGCTGCGGAACCGAAGATTTCCACCGGGCCGGCTGACGGCCACCGCCCCCAGACCCGGCTCCGGTAACTCGCGTACCCGCTGTCCTTCCCTTGCCAAAACGGCGAATTGGCGCTCATGGCGAGAAGAACCGGTAGCCACGGACGGATCCGGTCCAGGATTGCCACACCCTCCTCGTCCGACTCCACCGACACATGGACGTGGCAGCCGCAGGTCAGCTGCTCATCCGTGGTGAGGCCGTACTGCTCCCGCATCCACTCGTACCGCTTTCCGGTGCTCAAGGTCGGGTGCACCGGGAGGGGTGAGGTCGCCAACGCGGCCACCGTGGCCCCCATCTTTTCGGCGTGCCGAGCCGCCTCGGCGCGCCACCGCACAATCTCCGCCGCCACATCCTGCATGCGGGTCTGCGGGCGCGTAGCGAACTCCAATTGCTGACGCTGCAACTCCGCTTCGAACACCTCGCCCGTACCGGTGGGATCGCGGCGGGCAGAGGCCAGCACAGCCGACGACAATGCGCGCGGTTCGCACGATTCGGCGTCCAGCAGGAGAAGCTCCTCCTCCACTCCGACAGTGCGGATCATGCACATGCCACCACGGAGTCATCCTGCGGCCGGGCTCCGGGCAGCCGCAGGCGTGCGGCAATCACCGCGGCATCGATATCGCTGGTGCCTGTTGCCACGCACAGCGTGTAGGACACGTCCTCCAGCCGCCGCCGCACCTCGGGGGCTGCTGCATCGAGGAGGCGGAGCGTCTCGTAACGGTCGAGGAGATCGTCCAGAACGGCGGGGTGGGCCATCAGCATGATTACTGCTCCTTCTGACACGCCGCGGATCAGCCTGTTTCACCGCCGACTACCCGCCTTCCCGACCTCACTCTCGGGCCGCCCGAACTCCCGGAGGACCGGCGATTCACCTCGACCTGTCAGCTGCCGGTTCGGCCCCTCACCGTTTGCCCTCCTTGTGAGGCCGACGCGATCCCTTTCAAGGCCGTACGAAGGAGTCAGCATCCGCGCTGCCGAAACGCCTACTTCCGGAGCCGGGCCATGACGCGGGCTGCCGCCTTGTCGCTGGCATGCCCCTCGAGCGCCGCCCACTCTGCGACGTCGAGGGGCCACAAAGCGCTGCGGTATTTGATGATCACCTCGGCACCGTCCTGGCGCACCGTGTGATGCGAGTCGGCAGGCAGTTCGCCGACCTTGACCACAACAGCGGCTGACCGGGGGCTGCGGCATTTGAGACGTGTCTTGGGCATGGCCAATGCTCCTGCAGCGGGGATCGGCGGTTCCTCCACTGGATCCTAGCCGGGCACGCCCATGGCCACCCGTTCCACACGTACGGCGCATATCGGGCGCGTAGATCTGCGCTCAGCTCGGCGGGGCGCCCAGCGGGTTGGCGGCGAGTGCCTGCGCCATGCCGTGCAGATTGGCGGCCATCGCGCGAGCGGTTTCGTGGGACCACCCGTGACCGTGTTCGTCGTCGAGGTAGTCCCGGCCCGGGCCGGGGCCGAGGTGCCAGTAGGTCCACGCCTGGCCCGGGATTGTGTAGCCGATGTCGGCGAGCGCCCCGGAGATTTCGCTGATCACATGGTGGGCGCCGTCTTCGTTCCCGGTGACGACGACGCCGGCCACACGGTTGTACGCCACGGGCCGGCCGTCGTCTTCCGTCTCGGAGAGCATCGCGTCCATGCGTTCCAGAACCCGCTGGGCAACGGAAGACGGTCGGCCCAGCCACGTGGGTGAAGCCATGATCAGGATCTCGGCTTCCAAGAGCTTGGCGTGGATGCCGGGCCACGCGTCCCCTGCGCCTTGGTCGCTGCTGACACCAGGCTTGATGTTGAGGTCCACGGCTCGTTGGTGCTCGGTGTCGACGCCGTAAGCGGCAAGCTGCTCGGCGACGACCGCTGCCAGCGCATGCGTGTTCGACGGCTCCGGGGAAGCCTTCAGGGTGCAGTTGATCACGAGTGCCTTCATGCCGGTCGTCTACCTCAAGGCGCCGTGACCATCCCTTGACCGGTGTGCCCGCTCACCCGTCGCGGGACGAATCCGACCGGGCGCTCCATCGGACGGTAGCCGCGGGGTTCGGGGGTACACGCGACCGGGAGGGACGACATCGGTCGACCGGGGAGGACCGCATGGGCTCCGAAGGCACAACGCCCCCTCGGGGCAGGGGCGCGACGAGACCCGGGAGGAGCGCGCGGACCGGCAGTGGGGCGAGCTCATCCAGGAGGTGCGGGTCGCGCAGACGGGGGTGCAGATCCTCTTCGGCTTCCTGCTCACCGTCGTGTTCACCCCGCACTACCCGCGGCTCGGGGACACGGAGAAGGCGATCTACATCGTCACGGTCGTCCTGGGAGCCTGCGCGACGGGGGCGCTCATCGGCCCGGTGTCCTTCCACCGCCTGGTGTCGGGACGGCGCATCAAGCCCCAAGCCGTCCGCTGGGCCGCCCGGCTCACCTTCGCCGGGCTGGTCCTGCTCCTGGCCACCATGACCTCGGCCCTGCTGCTCGTGCTGCGGGTGGCCACCCACGACGCGTACGTTCCCTGGCTGGTGGCGGCGGTCCTGCTCTGGTACCTGCTGTGCTGGTTCATGCTCCCGCTCTGGGCCCGGATCCGGCTCGCCGAGGACTGAGGCCGGGTCTCACCCGGTACAGAGAGCTTCGCCCGTACGGCCTATCCGCACGGGCCGTGCCGGTGCCGATGGTCCGAGTGTGCATTCACGGCTCCGATGAACCAGAGCCGCACGGTGTGCCGCGGCCCCGAGGCCCATCCCCGGAAGGCAGGCCGGCACCCGTGCGGGAGCTCGCTGACGAAGGCCGCCCCCTACTGCTGCAGGTTCTCGACGAACTGTGCCTGCGAGGCCTGCTGGCGCTGGACACCCACCTCGCGGAGCGAGCGCCCACCCAGCGGGATCACGACGGCTGTTCTGGGTAGGGGCGGCTGTGAAGCCCCGGGAGGCCGTGGTGACGGATCCGCTCAACGAGGTGTACGACCTGCTCGGCCAGCAGATCAGGAAACGGGCTGGCACCCTCTGGGACGTCACCCTGGCGCTGCACCGATCGCCTGAACTCTCCTATGAGGAAGTGCGTGCCGCGCGACTGCTCACCGGTCACCTGCACGAGGCGGGGTTCGAGGTGGAGTGCGGCACGGCTGGTCTGGCCACGGCCTTCACCGCGCGGACAGGAAACGCGGAGCGTCCGTGTGTCGCGCTGCTGCTGGAGTACGACGCGCTGCCGGAACTCGGCCATGCCTGCGGTCACAACCTCATCGCCGCGGCCGGCCTCGGCGCGGCCCTTGCCGTGCGAGGCGTACTGCCGGACGTGCAGGGGATGTTGCTGGTCGTGGGCACGCCGGCGGAGGAGCGCGGTGGCGGCAAGGTCGTACTCACCGAGGCGGGCGTCTTCGAAGGCGTCGATGCCGCGCTGATGTTCCACCCCGGTGCCCACGACTGGCGGTGGGCCCCTCTGACGGCGTCGACCCAGGTCAGTGTCGCCTTCCATGGCAGGGCCGCGCATCCCACGGGCAACCCGACGGAAGGCATCGACGCGCTCGCCGCCCTGATCCAGTTCTTCAACACCCTGCCCGTGATCTCCAGACGGCTACCCCCCGGCTCGCACGTCCAGGGCATCGTGACGCAGGGCGGCCGGGCCACCAATGTCGTCCCTGATCACGCTGAAGGGCTTTTCGGCCTGCGGGGCGCGACGACGGCTGCGCGCGACGATCTCGCCCGCCAACTCGCTGTGTGCGCGAGTGGCGTTGCGGAGGCGACCGGTACGACGGTGGAAACGGCCAGGATCGATGGCGGGTACCGGCATTTCCGGGACAACGCCGTCCTGTCCGGCCGTTTTGCCAGCCATCTCGCCGGGTGTGGCCCGGAGCTCAGCGAACCGGTGCCGGGGGTCTGGCTCGGCTCTTCCGACATTGGTGACGTCAGTAACCGCGTCCCTGCCATCCACCCCTTTGTGGCCATCGTCGGGCCCGAGAGCTCGGATCACACAGCGCAGTTTGCCGACGCCGCGGCCGGTCCGCGGGGCCGCGCGGTGATGCTCGCGGCTGCCGAGGCTCTCGCGCGGACCGCCGTCGACGTACTACTCACGCCGGGGCTCGTGGACAAGGCGTGGGCCGTGCACGATCTGCCGGCCGAGTGATGCGTGCGTGCCTTCGACGAGATCGGGAAGCCGCCTTTGAGTAAGCGTTCGTCTGCCCGAGAAGGAGATCGTGATGGGACACGGCGGTAACGTCATCGCAGAGCTCACGGCGGACCACCAGGTCGAGGAATACTTCGCTCGCCTCCAGGCCCTTCCTGTCGGCGACAAGCAGCGCCGTGACGTGCTCGACGAACTGACCATCGAGCTCGTGCGGCATTCGGTCGCCGAGGAGATGTACCTGTACCCGGCGGTCCGCGAGCACGTCCCCGGCGGCGGGCCGCTGGCCGACAAGGAGATTGAGGAGCACGCCGAGGTCGAACGGGTCCTGAAGGACCTGGAGGACGTCGACGTGGACGACGTGCGGTTCGACGCTCTGGTGCTCAAGCTGGTCACCGACGTCACGGAGCACGTGCGCGAGGAGGAACAGCAGCTCTTCCCCAGCCTGGCCCAGGCCTGCACCCCCGAGCAGCTGATGGAACTGGGCGACCAGGTCCGCCGCGCCAAGAAGGTCGCGCCCACCCGGCCGCACCCGAGTGCACCGGACACCCCTCCGGGCAACAAGCTCCTGGCTCCCGGTACGGGTCTCGTCGACCGGGCCAGGGACTTCGTCACCGGACGCGGCAGGTCCTGACCGGCCTCGCAGCGGGACCGGCCGGCACCGCCGGCCCTGCTGCACTGCGCATCAGTGCGCCGTCACCCGCTTCGCCTCGTCACCACGGTGCCCAACACCAGCGGTTGCCAAGGTCATCCTCTGCGCACCCTGGCAGCTGACATGGTCGCCGACACCCGCGATCGGCGTCGCTGCCTGCTCACGCAGACGCCGAACGCAGCCGCATTTGAGCGTGCCGCTGCACCGTGCGCTGCAGTTCATCGGCGATCTTGGACGAGCACGCCCTGCTGATCGATGACACCGGGATCACCGGCGGCCCAGCGGGAAGCCGACGTCCTTGAGGACCTGGACCGCGTCCACGCTGACCTTGTACGCGCCGTCCTCGTTGCCGACAGCGCATTCCGCTGCGACTTTGCCGTGGGTCAGCGGGCGTCCCAGATCGTCGGGTGCGGGATGAACCGCACCAGGCTGTCGGCGTTCAGGACCCTGTCCCGGGTCGCCGGCCAGCGTCCCCCTCACCTCACCCAGGTCGACCGCCACCCAGGACGTGCGTTGTGATGGGCCACTCGCACCGACTCCCCGGTCACGCCCCGTGCGTTCAGCGCGGTCAACGTCTCGGCCAGCAGCTGTGAATGGATCGAGGTGGGGAGTCACGGGGCGTGTCAGCGGGTCTTACCGTCCGGGGTGCGGAGCTGCTGCAGTCGTGCGACGAGCAGCTGTATGACCGAGGTCCGGTCCCGGTGTTCGCGTTCGTACCGCAGCACCATCTGCGCGCCATCCTGGTCCAGTGTGCCGACCCGGCCTTCGACAGAGATCCGTGGCAAGTGCTTGTAGTCGGGTATCGGAAGCTCCTGGGTCACCGGAGCCGGAGTTATGTCATCAGGCATATCCACCGAAGTCACTCCTCAGCATCTCCAGTTCGGATTCCCGTCCAGCGCGGCGCAAAACAGCCCGAAGAGTCCCAGGACGCCAACTTGCCGGCTTTCCACGTGGCAGACAGCGGAGCTGCCGGTTGCCGGGAGCGGACGTCGGCGTCCGTCCAGCAGGTCCGGGGCGGGCCCGCACCGCGGTCCCGAGACGCGGCCCGCGATGCGCAGCCGGACACGCTACCGCTGCTCGAGCGGGTATGCCTCGACGTACGCGGGGGTGCCGCGGTCTTCCGGGGCGTGACCTCCCCCGCATCACGCTGTTCGCCCGTGGTGGGGGATTTCTTCCCGCATGCGGCTGCCGGGATCACCGCTCAGACTGGAAAGAGGCGGAGAGACGAGCACGTCAACGGCTGCTGCTTCATTCGCGCCCTCCACCTGCGAGGTAGACGACCCGCACACATGGGTGCCCCTCGCCAGCCGGAGCCCCTGCTCGGCAGCCCCTGAAGGGAAAAACGATGGCTGATGTACCCAAGGCCGCTCTGGCTGCCGCGGTTCTCGGCGGCTATGTCCTGGGGCGGACGAAGAAGGGGCGGGTCGCGTTCGCGATGGCGACCTACATGGCAGGTCGCCGCTTCGGGCTGCAACCGCAACAGCTGCTTGCGGAAGGGTTCAAGCGGGTGAGTGAGCTTCCCCAATTCGACGACCTCAACAAGCAGATCCGCGGTGAGGCCCTCAACGCTGGGCGCAGGGCGGTGAGCGCGGTGGCCGACCGCAAACTCGCCGATCTGGCCGACTCCTTGCATCAGCGCACCGAACGCATAGGCAGCAGGGGCCAAGAGGAGCCGCAGGACGAAGACGAAGAGCCCGAGGACGAGTACGAGTACGAGGAGGAGGAACCGGAGGACCAGGAGCGGGACAAAGAGGGGGAGGAGGCTGAGGACGAGTACGAAGAAGACGAGGAAGAACCTGAGGAGGAAGAGGAAGAGCCGGAGGACGAACACCAACAGGAAGAAGAGCCCGCCCGTCGCCGTCGCCGTTCTGCCAAGGCGCCGGCCGAGGAGCACGCTGCGGGTACCCAGCGTCGTCGCGGTCGGGAGCGTCGTCCTGAGAAGACCGCCGCCCGCAGGACACCAGCGAAGAAGTCGGCCCCCGCCAAGAAGGCGGCGCCCGCGAAAAAGACGTCGGCGGCGAGGAAGTCCTCGGTGTCGCCGGAGCGGACCACTGCGACGAAGAGCGGTGCCAAGAAGGCGACGGCGAAGAAGGCATCTCCAGGGCGGCGGAGGTAGACACATGGCCGGGACGGCACGTGACACCGGAAATGGGCAGGGCTCGGGACTGGATCAGCTGCGCGGCGCGCTGAAGGACTTCGTTGGAGCGCAGGCGGAAAACCTGGCGGGCAAAGCCGGCGACAAGCTGGGCGACCTCACCGACGGACTCTCGGGGGTGGCGGAGAACGGTGGCGTGCTCCCCAAGGCCGGTCTTCGGATGCTGCACGGGGACTCACCGGTCAAGGCTCTGGTCGGCGAGAAGGCGAAAAGTATGAAGGACAGTGTGGTCGGCAAGGTCAAAGAGACGTTCGGCGGCGGCGGCGGCAAGGGACGTAAGTCCGGCACCACCAAGGTCATGAACATCATCGAAGTGCAGGACGTGGGCATACCCATCCGCGACGCCTACGACCACTGGACCCAGTATGAGAAGTTCAGCAGCTTCACCAAGGGCGTGCGCAGCGTCTCGAAGGGTAAGGACGCCGACAGCGACTGGAAGGTCAAGGTCGGTCCCTCGACACGCGGTTGGAAGGCCACGCTCCAGGAGCAGATACCGGACGAACGTATCGTGTGGACCTCGGAGGGAGCCAAGGGCACCACGCGTGGCTGCGTCAGCTTCCATGAACTGACACCCACTCTGACCCGCATCGTCCTGGTCGTCGAGTACTACCCTTCCGGCTTCTTCGAGAAGACCGCCAACATCTGGCGCGCTCAAGGGCGGCGGCTGAGGCTGGATTTCAAGCACTTCCAACGCTACGTCACCTTGACCGACGAGGAGCCGGAAGCCTGGCGGGGTGAAATCCGTGACGGCGAAATCGTCCGCACACACGAGGAAGCCGTCGAGGAAGAGCAGCGGGAAGCAGGCGACGACGAAGACGAAGGCGCCGACGACTATGCCGATGATCAAGGCGTGGACGATGAGGAGGGAGATGAAGGCGAGACGAGTACTACGAGGGAGATGACGGCGAAGACGAGGAATACGAAGACGACGAGGAGAAGCAGGACTATCGGTGATAGTCGGTGCGAATCACCGTGATAAAGGGGTGCTCAAGCCTGACGCGTCCGCGCGTCAGAGACGACGGTCGTGTCGGACGATCGCGGCGCTGAGTGCGGTGGCGTACCAGCACCAAGCTGCATACGGCAGGAGGGCGGCAGTACCTCGCCGATCGCTGCGGGATGTGGTGCCGATGACATGGAGGTTGCTGACGTCCAGCAGCAGGGAGATGGCCAAGCCGGCGCGTGGGCTGCGGGCTGCGAAGAAGCTCCAGCTCCAGGCTGCGTTCAAAGTCAGGTTCACCGTCAGCGCGGTTAGCAGGTTCATGCGCTCTCGCTCGCTGGCATGGTTCCAGGTTCGTCCCGCTGACCATGCGATGGTCGCGTACAGCGGCGTCCAGACTGTTGGGAACACCCAGGACGGCGGTTGCCACTGCGGTTTCGGTAGTTCCCGGTACCAGGCGCTGTCCGTGTCAACGGCTACAGCGCCTGCTGCCGCAGCGGTGACTACCGCGACTGCTGCACCGACATAGGGCCGCCACTTGAGCCCTGCGCCGAAGCCGGGCATGAGTCGCGAAGAACCCCCGCGTTCACTGATGAGCCTCATGGTCACGGACCTTCTTGGTTGGCCCAACACCGCGGATGGCTGTGCGGAATCTGACAGGGGCCAGGCCTGACATGCGCTGCACAGTCGATTGATCAAACAACACACAAGATCGGCCTCGCCGCTGTCGGGCGTCGGCACGCACCCCTGGCGGCCAGCCTGTTCGGGTACACACCGAAGGAGTCCTAACCTGTGCCGTGTCCGCCCGGCTGGGATGCGACGGCATGGGCCATCGCTGGGCCCCCGGCTGGGCGGCCACGGCGCTGGCCGTCGCTACGAGACCCTGCCGCGCGCTGCCCGTGCGGGACGGACTACGGATTGCGCTCCCGGTGCTGGTCCTGCGGATCGACGCTGGTGTATTCCGAGGCGTCCTCGCTGCCGCTGGGGCGTGCAGAGCGGCCACGGCTCCCGGTGTCCTGGACGCCCTTCTTGCCGGACTTCCCGGCTCGCTCCTCACCGCTGCGGGAGACGTCCTTCACCGGTGTGCCTTCCAATGACTCCTCGACCTCCCTCTGGCTCGGATCTCGCGTTCCTCCGCCGGGTGCGTAGGTGTCCGGATGGAAGGAGCGGTGGGCGCTCGGATTCTCCTCCTGCCGTGTCGCATCCACGTCCGGAGACCATCCGTGCTGGTCATCGCCCTTGAACCGGCCGGGCTTCTCGCCGTGCGGCGGCTGACTCTTCTTCTTCGACATCCCGAATTCCTTCCCTCAGGAAGTTGTGAATACATTTGAACCCTATGTCGCATGTGTCGTTACCGCTCGCCCCTTGCGGGGCGTCAGACGAAGCGCAGCGGACCCAGGGCCTCACCCAGCGTTGCGGACGTTTTGTGAGCTCGTTCGTACCAGCCGCGATGGCGGCGGGAGCCGCGGTGGGTGACGGTGAGGAATGGCGGCCGGCTGCTGCCGCTTGATATCGCCGTCCAAGGAGCCGGGAACATGTCCGAACGCAATACCGTCCTGCGCAGCCTGCACGATGTGGGACTGGCCGCATGGTTCGGCGGCTCCCTCATGGGCGCGGTCGGGCTGAACGGCGCCGCCCGGACCGAAGGCGGCGGCGAGAGGGGAACCGCCCGGATTGCCGCTTCGGGCTGGGAGAAGTGGAGCCCGGTCAATGCCGCCGCGATCGGCTGCCACCTGATCGGCACCAGCGGCCTGCTCGCGGTGAATGCTCACCGGGTAGCGCTCCAGCAGGGCGTTGCCACCTCAACTCTGGCCAAGACGGTCCTCACGGGGGCCGCTCTGGCCGCCACCGCATACAGCGGCGTGCTGGGACGGAAGATCCGACTCGCCTCCTCCGACCGGCCGGAGGACGCGCAGAAGGCAGCGGGGCACCCCGTCGACATCGCTACCGCGCAGCGACACCTCGCGTGCATGCAGTGGCTGGTGCCAGCACTGACAGGCGGACTCGTGATCCTCAACGCCCTCCACGGAGAACAGCAACGCCCCGCACAGCAGGTACACGGCATGTGGCAGCGAGCCCGTTCCCTCGGCCAGTACGCCCCCTCACTGCCGACCCACGTGCCCGTCACCCCCCACTGGGCCCTGACGCACTGAGCACTCACCTGAGGGGTGCTATCCGCCTGCCCTGTTGCCCGTCAGCGGCTTCCGATGGCCGACCCCGCCGACGGTGCCGCACAACGCAGGTGAGGCTGGTCGATGCTGCCTGCTCCGTGCGGACCGCACACTTCCCAATCTGTCGGTCCGCGGGTCACGCGTAGTAACTGGTCTGCGGGGCAGACGCCGAGTCAGGAGGTTGATGAAATGGTTCCTTTGCTGCTTGTTCTGCTGCTCGCGCTGGTCTTGTTCGGCGCCGGATTCGCCCTCAAGGCCCTGTGGTGGATCGCGATCATCGTGCTGGTGGTGTGGGCGCTCGGTTTCGTTTTCCGGGCCGCCGAAGGCGGCGGACGCCGTCGTTGGTACCGATGGTGAGCTGACAGCACCTGCCATCAAGGGTGGGGTTCGCGCCGCAGAGAGGGCCGCGAGCCCCACCCTTGACGCTGCGCGTCCTCACGCCGGGTAGACGCACCCAAGGCGGCTCGCCGGCATCGCGTTCCGGAATCAGCGCGTACCTCCCCGGCGAGCCGCCGCAATCCCATGAGCTGTGCCGACTCGCGAGAAACACCAAACGTGCGCACGACGCCGTCCACCTCCTCAGCGGACGGCGCCTCTCGTACAACGCTGGGGGCATCAAGGGCAGACGGCCACGCCAAACGGCTGTGTCAGCTGCCGTCCAAGGCCCGCTGCAGCTCCGCCTTGTTCATGTGTGAGCGGCCGTCGACGTTGCGGCGCTTGGCCTCGGCGTAAAGCTGCTCGTAGGTCGGACCCTGCGAACCATGGCCCGAACGCTTGCCGCCGCGCTCACCGGAGGACATGTCGTGGGTCGAGCTACGGCTTGCGGTTTTGGACTCGCCGGAACGGGCGCGTTCCTTGTTGACGGTGCGGGCGGCGATCTCTTTGGCTCGCTTGTCGCTTTCACCGCGGTCCTTCGCACTGTCCTTGATGTGCTCATACTGCCGCTCGCGCTTGCGGTTCGATCCTGCGGGCATGGTGATTCACCTCGTTCGATCCGATGTGCCCTTGGCTCACGACTACCCAGGTCGTCCCGTCCTTCACGGGCTGGTGGATTTCGAGCCACGACGCCCGCACGTAGGTCCGTCGGCGGCGTAGCTGCCACTCCCGCACAGGCGCCTGCGTCTCAGGCGCGTTGCCCGAAGCGGTTACGGCGGGTCAGTGCACGCTGCGCACCGCTGAGGAGCCGGCTCGGCGACCGGGAGCGCAGCGCGGCGTGGGCAGCGTTGGCGCCCGGGGCCCCGTGGACGCCGCCGCCAGGGTGAGCGGCCGCGGAGGCCAGGAAGAGGCCGGCGATCGGAGTTTCCGGGCGTCCGGTGCCCGGAACGGGCCTGAACACCAGTTGCTGGTGCAGTGCGGCGGTACCGCCGTTGATCGCGCCGTGGTGCAGATTGGCGTCGGCCGCCTCGATGTCGGGCGGGGCCATGGCGCGACGGGCGCGGATCAGCGCCCGGAAGCCGGGGGCGTACCGCTCGATCTGTTCCTCGATGCGGTCGGCCATTCGCTCCCTATCGCCTCGCTGCCACGCACCGGTGATCCCTCCCTCTGCCGCGTCGCCGCGGATGTGGTGCGGGAGGTGGGTGTAGGCCCAGGCCGACTCCGTTCCGGACGGCGAACGGGTGCTGTCGGCGGTGGTCATCTGCCCGAACAGCAGGAACGGCCGCTCGGGCACCTGGCCCATGGCGACCTGGGCGGCGAACCGCGTCAGCCCGTCGACGCCCTCCGCGAGATGGACCGTGCCCGCCCGCCCCGCGGCTTCTGCGGACCAGGGCACGGGGCCGTCGAGAGCCCAGTCGACCTTGAAGGTCGCGAAGTCCCACTGGAACCGCCGCAGGTCCTCCCGGACGCGGCCGGGAAGGTCGGCCCGGTCCAGCAGGTGCTGGTAGAGCGCGGGAGCGGACACGTCGGCCAGGACCGCGCGAGCGGCGGCAACCACCTGGCCGTCCGCCAACCGGACGCCGACGGCCCGTCCCGACCGGACCACCACCGACGCGACGCGGGCCCCGCAGCGCACCGTCCCGCCGCCGCGCCGCAACCGGTCCACCAGGGCCGTGACCAGGCACTGCGCGCCGCCCACGGGGACCGGAAACCCGAACGCCTGCCCGAGCATCGCCATGAGCCAGCCGAATCCGCCGCTGCCCGCCGCCTCCGGCGCCAGGTCGGCGTGCAGAGCGTTGCCGGCCAGCAGCAGGGGCCCCAGGGCACCGCGGAACTCCTCGTCGCCCAGTCTGCGGACCGGAAGGATCATGGTGCGGGCCAGGCGGAGTCCCCCCGCGGCCCACAGCCGGGCGGCCAGGCGGAGCCCGGCCCGGACCGGTGGGAACGGGGTGAAGAGCGCGTCGAGGATGTCGTCACCGAGGCGGTCCCACAGGCCGCACAGCCGCAGCCAGGCCTCGCCGTCGCCGGGCGCGTCCGCCTCCAGCAGCGCGGCCGTGTCAGCGGGCTGCCGGTGGAGCATCGCGCAGCGGCCGTCCAGCAGCGGGTGCGCGACCACCGCCGGGGCGTGGCTCCAGCGCAGGCCCTCTCGTTCCAGCTCCAGCCGACGGATGACCGGTGAGGCGGCGGCCAGTGGATAGAACGAGCTGAACAGATCGTGGACGTATGCGGGGTGGACGGCACGGTCGGACCGGACCCCGCCGCCGGGTTCGTCCTGGGCCTCGAGGACCTCCACGGTCCACCCCGCGTCGGCCAGCAGGTTCGCCGCGACGAGACCGTTGGGGCCCGCGCCGATCACCACCGCGTCCGGCATGCGCTCACCTTCCGCTCATGGACGGGTCACGGTCCGCCCGGGGCCTTCCTCTACCAGGCTCGCCAGCCTGCTGAGCATGCTGCGGTGGCGCAGTTGCAGGAACGCGTCCAGCAGCGAGTTGTGCAACATGCCGCCCGGCCCGCGCAGCGGGTGCTCATCCACGATGACGAGTGTGTCCGCGGCCCAGGGCCGCAGTTCAATGGCGATGCGGGCACTGCCGAGCCAGCCGCTCATGGCTTCGAGTTCGAGCTGCCGCCCGGGCCGGCAGATCCGTACGACGGTGGTGCCCTTGAGCCTCAGCGGCCCGAGTTCCACGGTGTACCGGATGCTGGAGCCGATCTGAGGCCAGTCGCCGTCCCCCTGCTCGGAGCCCGACGGCCCGACAACCCACTCACCGTAGCGGTCGACGTCGGCCAGAACGGCCCACACCTTCTCAGGTGCGCCGGTCACCAACCGGTGCCTCACAGCCATGCAGCCTCCAGGTATCGGCCCGTTCGACGGTTGCTCTCAGAACGCCCGAATGTGAGCTGCCCCTCAACGCCACTATGGGCAGGTTCATCACATTTATCATCCGGAAGTCGTGCACGACGCGGCGTTGCCCTCTAGGCACGATCCTCGGATAGACGCAGGGGGACGGGTGCGGGCCTGTGACGGTGTCACGGCGGCCGCGTCCCGGGCCGTCATCAACGGCTCAGGGTCGAAAGAGGCGGTCGGGTCGTGCCGCAGCCGACGGGCATAGTCCGCCACGGCGGCCAGGGCGTCAGCGAGCACGTCACGATGTGCCCCCCACCGGCGGCCACCGCGACGCTCGGGGTCCGCCCAGGGCGAACGGCACGCCCCCGTCGGCATCGTTGCCGGTGGGAGGGACCTGCTGCAAGGGGCCCTCTAATGAGTGCCCCGACAGGCGCGGTGACTAAGTGACATATACGGTTACCGTGCGTATCCGCCGGAGTGCTATGCACCTGGCATGTGCCAAAGGCCGAAGGTCGGCCTCCCCGTGAAAGGAACATCAGTGAACGCTCGATTTGGTGTGCGCCGAGGCAAGGCGCGCGCGGTCATGGCCCTGGCCGCGATAGCGGCGTCGACAGTCTTGGGATCGACCTCGGCTGTCGCGGACGAGAGAGATCTCTTCGCGGACAACTGGGGCGTGATCACCCGTAACACGATCGGCTCCCCCGTCGCCATACTGCGGAACGGGCCGGTCGGCTCCTTCGGCGTACCGGCATCCGCCGCCCGGCCGCCCTACGGCACCGGCAGCCTGGGCATCGAGGTCGCGAACAACTCCACCTCGCTGACCCCGCCCAGCGAGAAGGTCGACTTCGGCAACGAGCGCGACTTCTACGGCAACCCGGTACTGGGCCTGACCAAGGTCGGCTTCCACGTCTTCCAGACCGGCGAGAACGTCGGCTACGGCGGCCCGACCAACATGCCGAACATCAGGTTCGAGATCGACCCGAACATGACCGCCGGCGACAACTACTCCACCATGGTCTGGACCCCGCCCGCCGTCACGACGGTGGACCGATGGAGCCCCTACCTGGACGCCACCACCACCGGCACCTGGTTCCTCACCGGCAACGAGACCTCCTGCACCCAGGCCACCCCCTGCACGTTCACCCAGCTGAAGGCCTCCTTCACCGGCGGCATCGCACCGCCGACCATCCTCACCGTCGCCGTCGGCAAGGGCCGCGACCACATGTGGATCGGCGCCGTCGACGGCCTCCGCATCAACCGCAACATCTACGACTTTGAAGCCGACGGCGTCAAAACCCGCCTCCAACTCTTCGGGTAAGCAGGCCGGCTGGGCTGGCGCCAAGCCAGCCCAGCACCGAGTCCTCACGCGTGACGCTGGCCACGGGTGCCGGTGCCGAAGCCTGTCCGGGGGGGGTGCCTCTATGTCGGGACTGTACAAAGAACGGCACCTCTCTGTGTCAAGCAGGGGTGATCAGAGAGGTATCCCAACGTGTTGGATCGGCACCGGAGATCGTGGTCTGCAGCCATGATGTCCGAGGCTGTGGCAGGGGTCGCTCAAGTTACA